>JAJZSW010000012.1 GCA_021849505.1 Pseudomonadota bacterium | reverse complement strand
GGGGTTTCACCCACTGTCAAACCTGCGACACCGTTCTGATGGCGGATGAGGCGCTGGAGGAAGTTCTCATCCGACTTGTCGGTGTCGCGCCAAGACTGACTTTCGCTGGCCGTGAGGTTTGCATTCATCTGCTGATTGGTATTGGCCCACCACATCCCTATCACTCCCATGATGACTATCGGATCGAGCATGCTTGCGGCGTGCCTTGCTTCTCTGGGTGGGACTTTCTTGCCGGCCTGGCGGCGGGTCTGGATAGGTATGCGATCAGGATAGAGGCGGCAAGATGACATGTCAATATAACGGAAGTCATACGAATGGGGGGAGCGCGGCGGCGGATGCCGTCTCGCGAAGACTGACTTTCGTGTATGCGCTGGAAGTCGCCGCCCACATCGCCGCCGGCAAGCTCGTCACCAGGCTGGGCATGACCTGGAACGACCGGGTGTCCTTCGTGCTGACCGACAAGCTGCACCTCAAGCGGCTCGCCTTCCTCGACGTGCTGAAGGAGCAGGCGGAAAAATCAGCGGAGGGGCCGACGAGTTGTTCGATGCCGATTTCGCCCTGATGGCCGGCGAACTGGCGCAGCTCTTCGAAGACTTGCTGGTGGCGCTGGGGGGCGAGCAGAAACCCGCTTAAGCTACAAAAGTTGTTGTAATCGACTGCGGAGCCCAGGCAACTCGGTAGTAACCGTTTTCCACACGACTTCGGTATCCACGTCGAAATAGGCATGAACGAGGCGGTTGCGCATACCCACGATCGCGCTCCATGGCACATCGGGAGCTGTCGATCTGGTGGCCTCGGACACCTTGGCAGCCGCCTCGCCAATGATTTCAACGCAACGAATCACGGCAAACAGTGTCTTGCGGTCGTTTTCCAGCTCCGTGCGTGTCTTGTCGGCGATGAATGAGATCGCTTCGGTGGCAGCCTCGATCATGTGCAGCAGGCGTATCCGGTCTTCAGGCGGCATACTGAACCTGTGCATTTCGCATGACCTCGTCACGGAAGTGACGGCTCAACTCGCGCGGCGTGCGCAGGTCGACTGAAACTCCACCCAGGATGAGGGACAATTCCGCCTCTATCGTCGCCATGCCGATGAGTCCTGGTTCTTGACCCGCATCGAACTCGACCAATAGGTCGATGTCGCTGTCGGGACGCGCGGAACCGCTTGCCTGCGAGCCGAACAGCGACAGGCGGCGAATATGCCTGCCACGGCAATAGCTGGTCAATTGGTCGCGCGTTGCCGAATCGATGTGGTACATGGCGTGCTTCTTCAGGATCGATGTGGAGAAAATACCATTTTCCACCGTCCCTGTGATAGCGGAAGAACGGTTATTGCCATCCTGCCAGCGCCAACTTATTCGGCGTTCAGAACGCCTGCAAATCCGCCCCCTCGATCTCGAGCGAATGCCGCCAGAACTGGTCGTCGCGATCGAATAGCCGGTAGGTGCCGCGCGGTCCCCAGGAGCCGGCCGGGTAGGTGTTGATGAACTCGCGTTCCATCGACCAGACCTTCAGCACCGGATCGACGACCCGCCACGCCCACTCCACCTCGTCGTAGCGCAGGAACAGCGAATGGTCGCCGTTCAGCGTGTCGAGCAGCAGCCCCTCGTAGGCATCGTATTCCTCGTCGCTGGCCTTGCGGTAGGTGGCATCGAGGCTCAGGGTGCGCGTGGCCAGTTCGAGCCCGGGCACCTTCACCTGCAGTTCGATCTTCATGCAGTCGTTGGGCTGGATGCCGAGCATGATCCAGTTGGGATGCGCGGGTTCGTGGCGGGTGTGGCGCAGCAGGTCCTGCGGCGGATTCTTGAAGCGGATGCAGATCGCCGAACTGCCCTCGGCCATGCGCTTGCCGGTACGCAGGTAGAACGGCACGCCCGACCAGCGCCAGTTGTCGACAAACAGTTTCAGCGCGGCATAGGTTTCGGTGGTGCTGTCCGGCGCCACCCCCTTCTCTTCGGTGTAGCCGGGCACCGTCTTGCCGCCGATGGTGCCGCTGCCGTACTGGCCGCGGAAGGCGTGGGCGTGCACGGCATTCTGCGTGATCGGCCGGATCGCCTTCAGCACCTTGACCTTCTCGTCGCGCAGATGTTCGGCCGCCATCGACACCGGCGGTTCCATCGCCACCAGCGCCATCAGTTGCAGCAGGTGGCTCTGGATCATGTCGCGCAGCGCGCCCGCCCCTTCGTAATAGCCGGCGCGTCCTTCGATGCCCAGTGTCTCGGAATGGGTGATCTGCACGTGGTCGATGTAATGCCGGTTCCACAGGGGTTCGAGCAGCATGTTGGCGAAGCGGAACACCATGACGTTCTGCACGGTGCCCTTGCCCAGATAGTGGTCGATGCGGTAGATCTGCGGCTCGTTGAGATGCTTGTAGAGGCTCTGCTGGAGCGTCTGGGCCGACAGCAGGTCGTAGCCGAAGGGCTTTTCGATGACCACGCGGCGCCAGCCGTTCTTCTGCTGGAGCAGGCCGGCAGTGCCGAGCTTCTCGATGATGCTGGGAAACTCGGCGGGACGCACCGCCATGTAGAACACGACGTTGCGCGAAAACTCTGGGTTTTCCTCCAGCGTCTGGCGCAGGCGCTCGTAGGAGCCATCGTCGCCGGGCACGATGGCGTGGTAATGCATGCGCGTGTGGAAGCGCTGGCAGGCGCCGTGGTCATACCCCTGCGGATACTTCGCGACGAGCATCTTGGTGACCTCGGCGCTCCATTCCTCGTCGCCCCATGATTCGCGGTCGGCGGCGAGAATCGCCATGTCGTCCGGCAGGCGCCCGGCGGACTCGAGGCGGAACAGCGCCGGGATCAGCTTGAGCCGGGAGAGGTTGCCGCCGGCGCCGAAGATCACCAGCGTGCAGGGGTCGATGGCCTTCATTATTTTGCCTTCATCGCATGGCCGCCGAAGGCGTTGCGCATCAGCGAAAGCAGCCGGTAGCTGTAGCCCTTCTCGTCCTGGCTGGCGAAGCGCATCTGCAGCGCCAGCGTCAGCACCGGGGCCGGAATGCCTTGCTCGATGGAATCGATGACCGTCCAGCGGCCTTCGCCCGAGTCCGACACGTAAGGTGCAATGTTGGCCAGTTCCTGATCGCCTTTCAGGGCATCGGCGGTGAGGTCGAGCAGCCAGCTGCGCACGACGGAGCTGTGGCGCCACAATTCCGTCAGCTGGGCGAGATCATAATTGAACTCCTGTTTGCCCTTGAGCAGATCGAGCCCCTCGGCGAGCGCCTGCATCATGCCGTACTCGATGCCGTTGTGGATCATCTTGGCGTAGTGGCCGGCCCCCACCGGGCCGACGTGCGCCCAGCCGCGGTCCGGTGCGGGCGCCAGCACCTTGAGCACCGGTTCGACGACCTTGGCCACCTCCGGCGATGCCCCCACCATCAGGCAATAACCGTTCTCAAGCCCCCAGACCCCGCCCGACGTGCCGGAATCCATGAAGCCGATGCCCTGCTCCGCCAGCCAGGCGCCGCGCCGCTGGCTTTCCTTGTAGTTGGAGTTGCCGCCATCGACGACGATATCGCCCCTGGCCAGCAGCGGGACCAGTTCCTTTAATTGTTTCTCGGTCGGATCGCCGCTCGGCAGCATCAGCCAGACCACTTTGGGCGAGGGCAACTTGCCCACCGCGTCGGCCACGGAAGTCGCGGCCACCATGCCGCATTCGCCGGCCAGGCCGGCCACCACCTGCGCATCGCGATCGTAGCCGACGACTTCGATGCCCCCGCGGCGCAGGCGCCGCACCATGTTGCCGCCCATTTTCCCCAGCCCGATCATCGCCAGACGCATGATGTTCCCTTCCCGATAAGTGACGTTGTATGCTGCCCGCCATGCAAACAGGACAATCCTGCCGCTGGCATGTGCTTCCCTCTGCCGATGCGCTGGCACGTGCCGCGACGGACAAAATCCTGCACGCCGCGCGACTGGCCATTGCCCGCGGCGGCGCCTTCCATATTGTATTGGCGGGCGGCGGCACGCCGCGCCGCATCTACCGCGACTTGAGCCGCACCGCCGCGGACTGGTCGCGCTGGCATGTCTGGTTCGGCGACGAGCGCTGCCTGCCCGCGGACGCAGCCGAACGCAACAGCCGGATGGCCGCGGACGCCTGGCTCGACCAGGTGCCGATTCCGCCCGCCCAGGTGCATGCGATTCCCGCCGAACTCGGCGCCACTGCGGCCGCGGCCGCCTATGCGCGCACTCTGGCCGGGCGGGGCGATTTCGACCTGGTGCTGCTGGGCTTGGGCGAGGACGGCCATACCGCCAGCCTGTTCCCCGGCCATGACTGGGGCGTGGCGGCCACCGCGCCGGACGCGCTGGCCGTATTCGACGCGCCCAAGCCGCCCCCCGAGCGGGTCTCGCTTTCCGCGCATCGCCTGTCCGCCACCCGCGAACTGCTCTTTCTCGTCAGCGGCGCAGGCAAACGGCTGGCGGTGGCCGACTGGCGTGCCGGCGCGGACATCCCCGCCGCCGCCATTGCGCCGGCGGGCGGCGTGGACATCCTGCTCGATTTTTCCTGACATCGACTACAGTTTGACCGGCGTCGGCTTGACTCGCCAGATGTCGCGGCAATACTCGGCGATGGTGCGGTCGGACGAGAACTTGCCCATGCGCGCGACGTTGAGGATGGACATCCGCGTCCAGCGGGCCGCATCGCGGTACGCCGCGCTCACCTCTTCCTGGCTGGCGATATAGGCAGCATAGTCGGCCAGCAGCAGATAGGGATCGTCGTACAGCAGGTTGTCGATCAGCGGCTGGAAGGTCGTGCGATCGCCATGCGAGAACAGGCCGCTGCCAATCAGATCGATGACGTTTTTCAGTTCGGGATTGCCGTGGTAGATGTCCCGTGGCCGATAACCGGTGGCGCGGGTTTGCTCCACCTCTTCCGCGGTCAGGCCGAACAGGAAGAAATTCTCCGCCCCTACCTCGTCGCGGATCTCGACGTTGGCGCCGTCGAGCGTGCCGATGGTCAGGGCGCCATTCATCGAGAACTTCATGTTGCCGGTGCCCGAGGCCTCCTTGCCGGCCGTCGAGATCTGTTGCGACAGGTCGGCGGCCGGGTAGAGGCCATGGCCGCATTTGACGCTGAAATTGGGCAGGAATACCACCTTCAGCCGGCCGGCGACATCGGGATCGCGATTCACCACTTCGCCCACCGCGTTGATCAGGCGGATCATCAGCTTGGCCATGAAATAGCCAGGGGCGGCCTTGCCGCCGAAGATGAAAGTGCGCGGGGTGATCTCGACCGCCGGGTTGCACTTGATGCGGTTGTAGAGGGTGACGATGTGCAGCACGTTGAGGTGCTGGCGCTTGTATTCGTGGATGCGCTTGGCCTGCACGTCGTAGAGGCTGGCCGGGTCGACCGTCACGCCGAAGCGCTGCTGAATCCGGGCGGCCAGCGCGGCCTTGCGCTCGTGCTTGATCCGGCGCCAGCGTTCCTGAAACGCCGGATCGTCGGCGTACTGTTCCAGCGCGCGCAGCTTGGCCAGATCGTTTTCCCAGGCCGGGCCGATGGTCTCCGTCAGCAGATCCGCCAGCCCCGGATTGCTGAGCATGATGAAACGCCGCGGCGTCACGCCGTTGGTCTTGTTTTGGAACTTGTGCGGCCAGAGGTCATGGAAATCGCGCAGCACGGTTTCCTTGAGCAGGCGCGAGTGCAGTTCGGCCACGCCGTTGATGGCGAAGCTGCCGACGCAGGCCAGGTGCGCCATGCGCACGTAGCGCGGACCGGATTCGTCGATGATCGACAGACGCTCGACGTGACCGCTGTCGAACGGGTAGCGCACGCGCACCTCGTCGAGGTGACGTGCATTGATTTCGTAGATGATTTCGAGATGGCGCGGCAACAGGGACTGGAACAGCGGGATCGGCCATTTTTCCAGGGCTTCGGGCAGCAGCGTATGGTTGGTGTAGGCAAAGGTGTTGCGCGTCACCTGCCAGGCCGTGTCCCAGTCCATCTGGTGCTTGTCGACCAGCAGGCGCATCAGTTCGGCGACGGCGATGGCCGGGTGGGTGTCGTTGAGCTGGGCGCTGAACTTCTCGTGGAAGCGCTCGAGCGGCATGCCGGTGCTGCGGAAGATGCGCAGCATGTCCTGCAGCGAGCAGGTGACGAAAAAGTGCTGCTGCAGCAGGCGCAGGCGCTTGCCGATCTCGGGCTCGTCGTTCGGATAGAGCACCTTGCTGATGGTTTCCGAGCGCACTTCGCGCATCACCGCGCCATAGTAGTCGCCACGGTTGAAGGCATGGAAATCGAAGCCTTCGGAGGCTTCCGCGGACCACAGGCGCAGCAGGTTCACCGTATTCACCCCATGCCCCAGGATGGGCGTGTCGATGGCGATGCCCAGGAAGGTTTCGCTCGGCAGCCAACGCACGCGCAGCCGTCCGAGATCGTCGGTGTATTGCTCGGTGTGGCCGCCGAGCTGCACCTCGTAGGCAACGTTGGGGCGGCGTACTTCCCAGGGATTGCCATAGCGCAGCCAGTTGTCGGTGGCCTCGACCTGCTCCCCATTCCTGATTTCCTGGTTGAAGATGCCGAACTCGTAACGGATGCCGTAGCTGATCGCGGAAATTTCCAGGCTGGCCAGCGAATCCATGAAGCAGGCGGCCAGTCGCCCGAGGCCGCCATTGCCCAGCCCGGGTTCCTCTTCATGCTCCAGCAGTTCATCAAGATCGAGGCCCAATCCGGCCAGCGCCTTGCGCGTATTGTCCTCGATGCCGAGGTTCAGCAGGTTGTTGCCCATGAACGGGCCGGGCAGGTATTCGGCCGACAGGTAGCAGACCGTGCGCGGATTGGCTTGCTGATAGGTACGGATCGTGCTGACCCAGCGATGCAGCAGACGATCGCGCACCGTGTAGGCGAGCGCCTTGTATTTGTCGTTGAGCGAGGCGACTTCGAGGAAGCGCCCCTGCACGTAAAACAGGTTGTCGAGAAACGCCAGCCGGATCGATTCCTCGGACAGTCCGGTACGCACATGCTCGTTGCTGGCGTCCCCTGCCTTGCCGCGTTTTGCCTCGGCCATGGTTGTCTTCCTTGTTGTGGTTTGCGGCAAGCCCGGCCGTGCCGTCTTGCCAGCGCCGACTATTGTGCCTTAGCCTTCCGCGATCCGCTTGGTGATGTGTGCCAGCGCCTCCTCGACCTGATCGACGAGGATCAGGCACAGGTCGCCGGGCTGCAGTTTGGCCAGTGCCGTATCGATGGCCAAAAACTCGCCGCGGATTTCCTCGATCTGCCTGGTCCGGGACGCATTGACCAGCCCCTGCTGCAGCAGGCCCAGCACTTCGCCGTCGGCGCGGCCGCGCTGGCAGGCGTCCTGATAGAGGATGGCGCCGTCGAAGGCGTCGCCGAGGATCTCGGTCTGCTTGCGGATGTCCTCGTCGCGCCGGTCGCCGGCCGCGCTGATGACCACCCAGCGTTGTTTCGCCGGCATGGCCTCGACGGCCTTGACCAGCGCCTGGATGGCATCCGGGTTGTGGCCGTAGTCGGCGATCAGCGTCGCACCCTGGTAGTCGAAGACATTGAAGCGGCCGGGTGCCGTCCCGGCGTCATTGACGAAGGAAGCCAGTCCGATGCGGATGGTGTTCCAGTCGATGCCGAGCGCCCATGCGGCGGCAAGCGAGGCCATCACGTTCTCGACCTGGAAGCCGATCGTGCCCTTGCGCGTCAGCGGAATGCCGGAGAGGTCGATGCGCTCCTCGACCGCGCCCTCGACCGCGACTAGCGCATCGCCGTCGCGGAAAACGACGCGCTTGCCCTGCGCCCGATGGGTCAGCATCGCCGGCAGATGAGGATCGGCGGCAAAGAAGATGACATGGCCTGGGCATGCGCTTGCCATCTTCGCCACGTTCGGATCGGCCGCGTTCAGGACTGCCGTGCCGCTCGGCCCGGTATTCTGCGCAATGACGCGCTTGACCACGGCGAGTTCCTCGGTCGTGGTGATGTAGTTGAGGCCGAGGTGGTCGCCCACGCCGAGGTTGGTGACAACCGCGACATCGCAGCGGTCGAAGCCGAGTCCTTCGCGCAGGATGCCGCCGCGCGCCGTCTCGAATACGGCCGCATCGACCTCCGGATGCAGCAGCACGTTGCGGGCGCTCTTCGGGCCGCTGCAGTCGCCGGTATCGATCAGGCGGCCTTCGACATAGACGCCGTCGGTCGTCGTCATGCCCATGCGCTTGCCGGTCTGGCCGATCAGGTGGGCGATCAGGCGCACGGTCGTCGTCTTGCCGTTGGTGCCGGACACCGCGACGATCGGGATGCGGCCGTTTTCACCAAGTCCGAACATCGTCTCGATGACTGCCTTGCCGACATCGCGCCCCTTGCCGAAGGATGGATCGAGGTGCATGCGCAGGCCGGGCGCGGCATTGATCTCGACAACGCCCGCGCTTTGTTCTTCGAGCGGCTGGCCGATATTCTGGCAAACCACGTCGACTCCCGCGATGTCGATGCCAACCATCTGCGCGACCTGGATGCAGCGTGCCGCCGTTTCGGGATGCACGTCATCCGTGACATCGGTGGCCGTGCCGCCGGTCGACAGGTTGGCGTTGTTCCGCAACACGGCGCGCGCGCCCTTGGGCAACACCGAGTCGATGGCGTAACCCTGAACCGCCAGACGCGAATGAACGATATTGTCGATCCTGATCTTGGTCAGCGAGGTGCCATGACCTTCGCCGCGGCGCGGATCGCTGTTGACGATTTCGATCAGCTCGCGGACGGTATGCACGCCATCGCCGATCACGTGCGGCGGCTCGCGGCGCGCGACGGCGACCAGCTTG
Source organism: Pseudomonadota bacterium (assembly GCA_021849505.1). Classification (GTDB taxonomy): domain Bacteria; phylum Pseudomonadota; class Gammaproteobacteria; order Burkholderiales; family Rhodocyclaceae; genus Sulfuricystis. Next base: position 40,412 of record JAJZSW010000012.1, on the reverse strand, counting down.
TCGCCGACCACCAGCACGCGGTAATCGTGACCCTCGATGAACTTTTCAACGATGACGTCGCGGCTGTAACCCTGCGCCACGGCGAAGACGATCTCGAAGTGATCGCGGCTGACGATATTGACCGTCACGCCTTTGCCCTGATTGCCGTCGAAGGGCTTGGTTACCACCGGCAAGCCGATTTCCAGCGCCGCCTTCCAGCCGTCCTCGACGTTGTCGGCGACCTTGCCGATCGGTACCGGTACGCCGGCGCACCTCAACAATTGCTTGGTCAGCTCCTTGTCCTGGGCAATGGATTCCCCAATGGCCGAGGTGGTGTCGATTTCCGCGGCCTGGATGCGGCGCTGCTTGCTCCCCCAGCCGAACTGCACGAGGCTGCCGCGCGTCAGTCGACGGTAAGGAATGTCGCGGTCGATCGCCGCCTTGACGATGGCACCGGTGGACGGGCCGAGGCGCTCGTCCTCGTCGAGATCGCGCAAGGCCTTCAAGGCCGCATCGAGGTCGAAGGGCTGGTCGTCGCGCGCGGCGATGCAGAGTTTTTCCGCGAGGTCGAACGCGAGGCGGCCGACCGCTTCCTCGGTGTATTCGACGACGACCTGATACAGGCCGATGTCGGTGGTCGGCGCATTCCGGCTGAATGTCACGGGGCAGCCGGCCTGCGCCTGCAGGTTGAGCGCGGCATACTGCAGTGCGTGCGCGATGGCCAGTTCACCGGTGAACCCGACCGGACGCATCGGCCCGATCAGGGGGAAGCGCGCGCGGATGCGCGCCTCGAAACCGGGCATGCGGCTGAAGGCACATTCGTCGTCGTGGCACTGCACCAGCGCCTGGATGGAGGTGTGGCGGGACCAGAGGTTGGGGCCGCGCAGGGCCCGGATGCGGGAAATTTCCATGGTATCCAGAGATCAGGCAGCAGATGGGGTGCGATAGGTTTCGATGCCGGCGCGCAGTTGTTCGGGGGCGAAGCCCAGCGCCCAACCCGTCGCCAGCGCGGCCAGCACCGCGGTGAGATGATCGGACGACTCCTGCAGCAGCGGGATCAGCGCCAGTTCGATGAGCGGCGCCTCGAGCGAAGCGGCGGCCAGCACGATCCGGCCATCGCGGACCAGCAGCGTGCGGCCGCCCTTCTGGCGATGCTCGACGATCAGGGGCTGCGCCGCATCGGTGCCGAAGAACAGCACTTGGCCATCGCACAATTCGGCCATCTCGACGACCATCGGATCTTCGGCATTCAGGACGGCGATGCCCGAGGGCAGCACGACATCGATCTGGGTGCGCAGCACCTTGTACATCTGGTCGGCGTTATCGATGCCGTGCTCCGGCAGTGTGACGGCGCCGTCGATGGCGGTGATGACGCCCACCTGGCAGCGCTCGTAGGCCAGGCCCTCGCCGGCCATGGTCGCCGGGGGATTCTCGATCACGGCCAGATCGACGGCCCGGTTCATGAGCAGCCGGCGCGCCGGTTCGAACCGGGCGCAGTTGCCCTTTTCGACCTGGCGCCGGTCGAGGAACAGGCCTGCGGCGCAGGCCAGGCCGGTACGCTTCCCGGCCAGTTGCGAGAGCTGCGCGACGATCTGCGCGATCAGGGTCGTGTCGCGGTGGCCGGTGACGCCGACCACTGGAATACAGCAACTGTCGGTCCCGGGGAACAGGTGGTCGACAATGGCCTTGCCGACCGGGCGCGGCTTGCCCACCGCGGGTTTCAGGTGCATCAGCAGGCTCGGGCCGGCATTCACTTCGACGATCGCCCCGCCCTGCTCCTGCAGCGGCCGCGAGATGTCTTCGCAGACGAGGTCGATGCCGGCGATGTCGAGTCCGACGATCTTTGCGGCAAGGCCGGCAGCGCGGGCGACCTCCGGGTGCACCTCGTCGGTGACGTCGAAGGCATGGTTGCCGGCGCGCTGGATGATCACCTTCTGCTCGGCGGCCGGCACGTCCTCGCCGCTCTTGAAACCCTGGCGCGAAATCTCGAGCCGGGCGGCGGAATCGAGGCGGATGTAGTTGAGCGGATGCTCCTCGGTCGTGCCGCGGCGCGGATCGGAATTGATCTGGCTGTCGATCAGCTGCTTGATCGTCGATTTGCCGTCGCCGGTCACCGACACCATGTCGCCCTTGGTCGCGGCGGCCAGCTTGCCGCCGACCACGAGCAGGCGATGCTCGACGCCGGAGATCGAACGCTCGATCATGACGCCGCTGCCTTCCTCGTCGGCCACGCCGTAGGCCATTTCGATTTCCTCGCGCGTCGTCAGGTTGATGAAGACGCCGCGGCCGTGGTTGCCGTCGTAAGGCTTCAGCACCACCGGCAGGCCGATGTCCTGCGCGGCTTCCCAGGCGTCGGCCGGGCTGTCGACCATCCGGCCTTCCGGCACTGGCACGCCGCAGGGCTGCAGCAGCGACTTGGTCAGGTCCTTGTCGCGCGAGATGCTTTCCGCGATCGCGCTGGTCAGGTCGGTCTCGGCGGTCCAGATGCGGCGGCTTTTGGCGCCGTAGCCCAGTTGGACCAGATTGGCATCCGAGAGCCGGATCGCGGGAATGTCGCGCGAATCGGCGGCATCGACGATCGCGGCCGTGCTCGGACCGAGGCACTTCGCTTCGGCGAGGTCGGTCAGTTCCTCGACCGTCGCCGTAACATCGAAGGGTTTGTCCTCGATGGCGGCCATCACCAGATCCCGCGCGGCGTAGAGTGCGGCGCGCGTCAGGTCCTCGTGCCAGGCGCGCACCACCACCTTGTAGTGGCCGCGCGTCGCCATCTCGCGCGCCCGGCCGAAGCCGCCGGGCAGTCCTGCCAGCGCCTGCAGTTCGAGCGTGACGTGTTCCATGATATGCCCCGGCCAGGTGCCCTCCTGCACGCGGCGCAGAAAGCCGCCGCGCTCGTCGTAGCTGCAGCGGTGCTCGACCAGCGACGGCAACCAGCCCGACAGCCGCTCGTAAAAGCCGGGAATCGTGTTGGAGGGACAGTCTTCCAGTTCGCCGATGTCGATCCAGGCTTCGAGGACCGGACGGTAGGTCCACATGTTGGGACCGCGCAAATGGACAATCTTGAGGAATTCGATGGATTTCATCTGTATATGTGCTTTATTGAAACTTCAGGACGCTATAACGCGTTGATCATCCAAAAGCTGACATTTCATCCAAAAATAAAAGTCGGCGCCGGCATGACGGCACGCCGTATCATTCTGGTCGCAAAATAGAGATTTTCTTCGTGACAGCATCCGACACTTTACTCCAGGCCATGCCCGAAAAAGACAGCGAACAGACGCTGGCCACGCTGGAAATCGACCTCGATGCTCGTCTCGATTTCCGTCTTGGCCTGTTGCGGCTGACCGAACGGCGAATCCATTCCGGCGACCAGTCCTGGCCGCTGACCGCCGACCTGACAGTCGCCCACCACGACCATGCCGGCGTCGGCACCCTCGAACTCTTTTCCGCGCACGGCCTGCTGGCCCGCTGGCACTACACCCTGAGCCGCAACCCGGCTGCGCTGCGCTTCGAGCGAGAATTCAACCGGCAGCGCGACAGCCTCGTCAGCGGCCAGCCCCCGCCCCCTGCCATCGCCGCGATCTGTCCGATCTGCCAGGGTCCGATCCCGCCGGATGAGGAAGAGTGCCCCAACTGCGCGCGCGAACTGCACACGCCGCCCTCGACCTGGACCCTGCTGCGCATCTGGCGCTTCGCCAGGCCCTACAAGGGCATGCTGCTCGCCGGCTTCCTGCTGACGCTGGCCGCCACGGCCGCGACGCTGGTGCCGCCCTACCTGACCATGCCGCTGATGGACGACGTGCTGATCCCCTACCAGAACGGCCAGCCCGTCGACTGGACGAAGGTCGCCTGGCTGCTCGGCGGCCTGCTCGGCGCAGCGGTTCTCGCCTGGGGGCTCGGCTGGGCGCGCACCTATCTCCTCGCGCTGGTGTCCGAACGCATCGGCGCCGACCTGCGCACGACGACCTACGAGCATTTGCTGAAGCTGTCCCTCGAATATTTCGGCGGCAAGCGCACCGGCGACCTGCTGGCGCGCATCGGCACCGAGACCGACCGCCTCAACGTTTTCCTTTCCCTGCACCTGCTCGACTTCGCCACCGACGTGCTGATGATCGCGATGACCGCGCTCATCCTGTTCACGATCAATCCCTGGCTGGCGCTCGTCACGCTGGTGCCGCTGCCGATCATCGCCTGGCTGATCCATATCGTGCGCGACCGGCTGCGCACCGGCTTCGAGCAGATCGACCGGGTCTGGGCCGAGGTGACCAGCGTGCTCGCCGACACGATTCCCGGCATCCGCGTCGTCAAGGCCTTCGCGCAGGAATCCCGCGAGGCCGAGCGCTTCCGCGATGCGAACAAACACAACCTGTACGTCAATGACCGCCTGAACCGCGTCTGGTCGCTGTTCGCCCCGACCGTGGGCCTGCTCACCGAGATCGGCGTACTGGTGGTCTGGGTGTTCGGCATCTGGCTGATCACGCGGGACACCATCACGGTCGGCGTGCTGACCGCCTTCCTTGCCTACATCTCGCGCTTCTACACGCGCATGGATTCGATGAGCCGCATCGTCTCGCACACGCAGAAGGCCGCAGCCGGCGCCAAGCGCATCTTCGACATCCTCGACCACGTGTCGAGCGTGCCCGATCCCGCCAAACCGCAGGCGTTGCCGCCCGTGACCGGCGGCATCCGCGTCGAGAACGTCCACTTCCGCTACGGCAATCGCGCCATCCTCAAGGGCATCGATCTCGACATCAGGCCGGGCGAGATGATCGGCCTCGTCGGCCACAGTGGCTCGGGCAAGAGCACCCTGGTCAATCTGATCTGCCGCTTCTACGACGTCAGCGAAGGCGGCATCAAGGTCGAGGGCGTCGATCTGCGCAGCGTGCGCGTCGCCGACTACCGCAAGCACATCGGACTGGTGCTGCAGGAGCCCTTCCTGTTCTTCGGCACCATCGCCGAGAACATCGCCTACGGCAAGCCGGATGCCACGCGCGCGGAGATCGTCGCCGCCGCGCGCGCCGCCCACGCCCACGAATTCATCCTGCGCCAGCCTTACGGCTACGACTCTCTGGTTGGTGAGCGCGGCCAGGCCCTGTCCGGCGGCGAGCGCCAGCGCATTTCCATCGCCCGCGCCCTGCTGATCGACCCGAAGATCCTGATCCTCGACGAAGCCACTTCGGCGGTCGATACCGAGACCGAGTTCGAGATCCAGAGCGCGCTCAACAACCTGATCCGCGGTCGCACTACCATCGCCATCGCCCACCGGCTCTCCACGCTGCGGCGCGCCGACCGGCTCATCGTCATGGATCGCGGCAGGATCGTCGAGATCGGCAACCACGACGACCTGATGGCACGCGAAGGCCACTACTGGCGCCTTTACATGGCGCAAAGCAAGCAGCTCGACGAACCGCCGCCGCTCGGCGAAGTCATGGGACCGGACAAAGAGGTCGTGCCGGCTCGGCTGCCCGAGCCGAAGGCCGCCGAACGGGAGGCGCTGGCATGAGCAGGAAACCGGTCACTTCACCCTTCACCCTGAGCCGCAACGCCTTCGGCAAGCTGGTCTATGTCGATGCGGGCGGCACACGGCACGAGGGCGTGACGCCGGTACGCGCCTTCGCGCTCAGCGCTCCCGACCAGGGCTTGTCGCTGGTCTCGGCCGAAGGCAAGGAACTCCAATGGATCGAGCGGCTGGACGACCTGCCGGAAGTAACGCGCAGCCTGCTCGCCGAGGAATTCGCCCAGCGCGAGTTCATGCCCGTGATCCAGCGCATCGTCACCGTCGGCAGCTACGCGACTCCGAGTACCTGGCAGGTCGAGACCGACCGCGGCGCGACCGAGCTGATCCTCAAGAGCGAGGACGACATCCGCCGCCTCAAGGGTGCGGCGGGAATCAACGGGCTGCTGATCGCCGACAGCAATGGCATCCACTACCTGATCCGCGACCGCAACGCCCTCGACGCGCACAGCCGAAAGATCCTCAAGCGTTTTCTTTGAAAATCGGCGCTCGCAGGACGACGGTTTTTCTCCGTCTGTTCGGGGTTTCCCGAAAATGGCTAATTCCCTATTGCTTTTGGCAGAATAGGCGCGGCCACTTGGGAGAAAAACTTAATGAAAAACAATCAACCCGTCACGCAACGCGAGATTCCGTTTCCCTCGGGGAGATACATCGTCTCGAAAACCGACCTGAAGGGCATCATCACTCAGGTCAACGACACTTTCGTCGATCTTTCCGGCTTCACTCGCGAAGAGTTGATGGGCAAGAGCCATAACATCGTGCGCCATCCGGATATGCCGCCAGCCGCGTTCAAGTGGCTGTGGGATACGGTCAAGGGGGGCTACCCTTGGACCGGTATCGTCAAGAATCGCACCAAGAACGGCGACCACTACTGGGTCAAGGCACTCGTCGCGCCGCTCTTGGCGAACGGCCAGGCAACTGGCTACCTTTCCGTACGCTCGGAACCAACGCGCGCCGAGATCGCCGCCGCAGAGGACCTCTACCAACGTATCAACGCGGGCAGTGTCAATCTCGAAAAACTTGTCAGGACGCCCTGGCACAAGCGCCTGTCGATTCGCACCCGGCTCATGGGCATGATGGGCCTGATGGCGACCCTGATCCTGGTCGGCACGGCGGTCGGTGTGCTCGGCCTTAGCGCAGCGAACAAGGATCTTGAAGCCGCCTACGACGAGCATCAGAAACCGTCCGTCGCCATCGCGCGCATGATCGAGCGCATGGGCGACAACCGGGCGCAGATCATGCTGGCGTTGCAGCACAGCCCTGAAAATCCCTACCACAAGATGCATGACCACCCGGTCAACGTCCATGTCGATGGAACACTCAAGAATCGCGAGGTCATCGAGGCCCTGCGGGCGGATTACGAGAAGACAACCAAGTCGGCCGAAGAGCGTGCGCTGGCCGACGCCTTCTTCGCCGCGCGCGACAAGTTTTCCGGCGAAGGCGTGAAACTGGCGCGTGAAGCGATCCTGGCCGGCAACTACGATGCCGCGCAGGGCCTGTTGCTCAAGCAGATCAATCCAATGTACAGCGAGGTGGCACGCACCGGCGAAGCATTGCAGGATTATCTTTCGCGCCAGGGCGACAAGGCCCGGCAGGCGGGCAACGAACGTTACCAGTCGATGTTCGCGCTGAGCATGGTGGGCACTGCCATGGCCCTGCTGCTGGTGGCGCTGGCCGCCTGGTTCCTGATGCGTTTCGTCGTCGCGCCGTTGCGCCGGATCGTCCGGCATTTCGACCGGATCGGCGAAGGCGATCTGACCGAAGACATCGATATCTCCGGTCGCGACGAAACCGGCCAGGCGCTGGCGGCGCTGGCCGCCATGCAGGTGCGGGTCAAGGCGACCCTCGACGAGATTCGCATGACCGCGCTCGGCATCGAGGAACACTCCAGGCAGGTACGCACGCAAACTTCTGGCGTGATCGAGCAGTCGGAACTGCAGCGCGACAAATCCCAGTCGGTGGCCACCGCGACCGAGGAATTCAGCCAGTCGGTCAAGGAAGTCGCCAGCTCGGCCGCCACGGTATCGAGCACCACCAATGCCGCCCAGCAGGAAGTCGTCAAGGCACAGGGCAGCATGCGGCACAGCATGGAGGCCACCGGCCGGGTGGTCAGTTCCGTGGAGCAATCCAGTTCCACGATCGCCGAACTCGACCGCGCCATCGCCAAGATCGGCGTCATCACCCAGGTCATCCGGGAAATCGCCGACCAGACCAACCTGCTTGCCCTCAATGCTGCCATCGAGGCGGCGCGTGCCGGGGAGCAGGGCCGCGGCTTCGCCGTCGTGGCCGACGAGGTGCGCAAGCTCGCCGAGCGAACCTCCACGAGTACCAAGGACATCGCCGCCACGGTGGCCGAGATCCGCAGCGTGACCGACAGCGCGGTGGCCTCGATGGAGCGCGCCGTCAGTGAAGTCTCCCTGGGCAACGAAATGATCCGCGAGAGCGGCGAAGGGCTCTCGCAGGTCACCGCCGTCACGGAACAGGTCGCCGACATGGCCCGCCATATCGCCGAGGCGGCGCACGAACAAGTCATCGCCAGCGAACAGGTCAGCAGCAACATCGAGCAGATCGCCATGCTGATTGACGGCAACGTCGCCGCCTCGCAAGAAACCGACCTGGCGGTGCGCGAACTGCTCGCCATGGCCGAGGCACTGCGCGCCGCGGTGAATAGTTTCCGCCTCGTGAAGTAAGGCAAAGTCGGCGCTGAAGAGACGGCACGGCAACAGGATAACCGTGCTACTCTCTCGCGGCGCCGCTCGCCTGCTTCCGCTGCCTTTTCGCCATGCAACAAGTCCATCACTTTCCGATCACCGCCGTCTGGCCCGGCGCGCCCTATCCGCGCGGCGCCACCTGGGATGGCGAGGGCGTCAATTTCGCCCTGTTTTCCGAGCACGCCGAGAAGGTCGAGCTGTGCCTGTTCGATCCTACCGGCCAGCATGAGGTCCAGCGCATCGTCCTGCGCGAGCAGACCGACCTGATCTGGCACTGCTACCTGCCCGAGGCGCGCCCCGGCCTGCTCTACGGCTACCGCGTGCATGGGCCCTACGACCCGCAGCGCGGCCACCGCTTTAACCCGAACAAGCTGCTGATCGACCCCTACGCGCGCGACATCGCCGGCCCGCTCGACTGGAGCGATGCCCATTTCGGCTATCGGGTCGGTGCCGGCGACGACGTGCCCGATACCCGCGACAACGCGCGCCAGATGCCCAAGTGCCGCGTCACCGACCCGGCCTTCTCCTGGGGCGACGACCGCTCGCCGAACATTCCCTTCCACGAGATGGTGATCTACGAGCTGCACGTGCGCGGTTTCACCATCGAGCATCCGGACGTTCCCCCCGCCCTGCGCGGCACCTATGCCGGGCTGGCCACCGCGCCGGTGATCGCCCATCTCAAGCGCCTCGGCGTCACCTCGGTGGAGCTGATGCCGACCCACAGCTTCGTCGATGACCGCCACCTCGTCGACCAGGGCAAGCGCAACTACTGGGGCTATAACTCGATCGGCTACTTCGCACCCGACCAGCGTTATTCCGCCAGCCGCTCGCCCAAGGAATTCAAGACCATGGTCAAGACCCTGCATTCGGCGGGCATCGAGGTGATCCTCGACGTGGTCTACAACCATACGGCCGAAGGCCACCATCTCGGGCCGACCCTGAGCTTCAAGGGCATCGACAACAGCGTCTATTACCGCCTGCAGGCGGACAATCCGCGCTTCTACCGCGACTACACCGGCTGCGGCAACACCTTGAACCTCGAGCATCCGCGCGTGCTGCAGCTGGTGATGGATTCGCTGCGCTACTGGGTGCAGGAGATGCACGTCGACGGCTTCCGCTTCGATCTCGCCGCCTCGCTCGGCCGCGAGCAGCACGCCGTCAATCACTTCGGCGCCTTCTTCGACATCCTGCACCAGGATCCGGTGCTGTCGCGCGTGAAGCTGATCGCCGAGCCCTGGGACCTCGGCGAAGGCGGCTACCAGGTCGGCAATTTCCCGCTCGGCTGGGCCGAATGGAACGACCGCTACCGTGACTGCATGCGCGCCTTCTGGCGCGGCGACGGCGGCAAGATCGGCGAGTTCGCGACGCGCATCACCGGTTCGAGCGACCTCTACGCCCGCAACGGCCGCCGCCCCTACGCCAGCGTGAATTTCATCACCGCGCACGACGGCTTCACGCTGCGCGACCTCGTCAGCTACGACAAGAAGCACAACGAGAGCAACGGCGAAGACAACCGCGACGGCACCGACAACAACCTCTCCTGGAACTGCGGCATGGAGGGCGAATCCAGCGACCCGGAAATTCTTGCGCTGCGCGCGCGCCAGAAGCGCAACCTGCTCGCCACCCTGCTGCTCTCGCAGGGCGTACCGATGCTGCTGGCCGGCGATGAAATGGGGCGCAGCCAGCGCGGCAACAACAACGCCTATTGCCAGGACAATCCGATCAGCTGGGTGAACTGGCAGCTTTCGGCCGAGGACCGGGAACTCCTCGACTTCGTCGGGCGCCTGATCCGGCTGCGCCACCGCCACCCGGTCTTCCGCCGGCGCAATTTCTTCCAGGGCCGCCCGATCCGGGGCACGGGCATCAAGGACATTCACTGGATCAAACCCGACGGCAGCGAGATGAGCGATGCGGAGTGGTCGCGCGACTATGCCCGCAGCCTCGGCGTCTTTCTCTCCGGCGATGCACTCGGCGAGGTCGACCGGCACGGACTCAACATCCAGGACAACAATTTCATCGTGCTCTTCAACGCCCATGCCGAACGCATCGACTTCGTGCTGCCGATCCTTTGTGCCGGCTGCGCCTGGCAGGTCGAACTCGATACCCATTATCACGCTGGCCTGGAGCCCGATGGCGCCTATGCGGGCGGCGAGAGCTATCCGCTCGAGGGGCGCACGCTGACCCTGCTGAGGCAGTGCGTGGCCGAAGCGCCTGACGAAAGTCGGCGATGACAGAAGCCCTCGAACAGCTGGCCGACGCCTGCGGCATCGCCCACGAATACCACGACATCTGGGGCGGCCATCATCCGACCAGCAACAGCGCGCGCCGCGACCTGCTCGCGGCGATGCATTTCGACCTGACGCGCGATCCGGCGGAACTGCTTGCGGAACTGCGGTCCTTGCCGAAACCGCCCGCGCCGGAAACTGCGGAGCGCTGTTTCCAGCCCGCGGTGCTGCACGACAACGGCCGATTCTGGGGCCTGAGCGTCCAGCTCTACAGCCTGCGCTCGCGGCGCAACTGGGGCAGCGGCGATTTCAGCGACCTGGCGAAACTGGTCGACGTGGTCGCCTCCGCCGGGGGTGACTTCATCGGCCTCAATCCCCTGCACGCGCTGTTTCCCGACAATCCGGCGCACATCAGTCCCTACAGCCCCTCGCACCGCGCCTTCCTCAACGTGCTCTACATCGACGTCGAGGCGGTGCCGGAATTCGCCGCCAGCGCAGCGGCGCGGAGCCGTTTCGCCAGCGCCGACTTTCAGGCCCGGCTCGCGGCCCTGCGTGCCACCGAAGTCGTCGATTACATTGGCGTGGCCCAGGCGAAGTTCGAAATACTGCCCCTCCTCTTCGACCGGTTCAAGCAGGCCGGCGGCGCCCGTGCCCGGGCCTTCGCCGACTGGCGCGTGCAGCAGGGCGAGGCGCTCGAACGCTTCGCCCGCTACGAAGCCCTGCAGGCCCATTTCCGCAAGACGGCGGGCGCCTGGGGCTGGCCGGCCTGGCCGCAGGAATTCCACGATCCCGCTGCGCAGGCCGTGGCGGATTTTGCCCGCACGCATGCCGACGCGGTGGCTTACAGCGCCTGGCTGCAATGGATCGCCGACACGCAACTCGCTGCCGTTGCCGCGCACGCGAAACAACGCGGCATGGCCATCGGCCTGTACCAGGACCTCGCTGTCGGTGCGAACTCCGGCGGAGCGGAAGTCTGGAGCTGGCAGTCCGTCTTCGCCATCGGAAAAGAGGGCAACGGCGGCGCGAGCACGGGCGCGCCACCGGACGAACTCAATCTCCTCGGCCAGGACTGGGGACTGCCGCCCTTCGTGCCGCACCGCCTGCGGGCTGTCGGCTATGCGCCTTTCATCGACATCCTGCGCGCCAACATGAAGCATGCGGGTGCGCTGCGCATCGACCATGTGATGGGGCTGACGCGCCTGTTCTGGGTGCCGCCGGACACGCCGGCCACGGAAGGCGCCTACGTGCATTACCCCTTCGAGGACATGCTCGGTCTCGTTGCTAATGAAAGCTTGCGCAACGCCTGTCTCGTCATCGGCGAGGACCTCGGCACCGTGCCGGATGGCTTCCGCGAGCGCCTGTTCGCGGCCGGCGTGCTGTCCTACCATCCGCTGATCTTCGAACGCTATCCCGATGGGCAGTTCCGGCTGCCGGCCGACATGCCGCGCCAGGCGCTGGTCGCCGCCGGCACGCACGACCTGCCGACGCTCGCCGGCTTCTGGCGCAGCGTCGACCTGGCCGTGCGCACGCGCCTGATGCTGTTTCCCAGCGACGAGTTGCGCCAGCGCCTGATCACCGATCGCGGCTGGGATCGCGGCCGCCTGCTCTGGGCGCTGGAACGCGAGGGCCTGCTGCCGTCAGGCGTGGGCAAGGATCCGGCCGCGCTGCCCGAACTGACGCTGGCGGTCATCGCCGCCATTCACGCCTATCTCGCGCGCAGCCCGGCCATGCTGCTGGTCGTCCAGCCCGAGGATCTGTTTGGGCTTACCGAGCAGATCAACGTGCCCGGCACACTCGAAGACCAGCATCCCAACTGGCAGCGCAAGCTGCCAGTGCCGATCGAGGACTGGGACAAGGCGGAAGGATTCCAACGCTGCATCGCCGCGCTGGCGGCGGAACGCTAGGCTTCAGGCCAGGCGGACAGGAATTCGCGCCAGTGCGGCGCGTCGCTCTTCGCCAGTTCCTTGCGTACGAATGCGACTTCTTCCGCGTGCGCCCTGGCCGAGAGCTGGCCACGCATCTGCTGAAAACGCAGATAAACGAGCCAGGTATTGACGACATCGGTCTCGCAATAGTCGCGGATCGCGTCGATCTGGCCGGCCAGCCAGGCACCCCAGACCGCGCTGCCGTCCATGCCCAGCTTGCCGGGCAGGCCCATCAGCTTCGCGAGTTCGTCGAGCGGCGCGTTGGCGCGCGGCTGGTACATCGCCAGCAGGTCCATCAGGTCGAGATGGCGCGTGTGGTAGCGGCTGATGTAGTTGTTCCACTTGAAGTCGCGGTCGTCCTCGCCGAGATCCCAGTAGCGCGGTGCGGCCACGCCATGGATCAGGCCGCGATAGTGCAGCACCGGCAGGTCGAAGCCGCCGCCGTTCCACGAGACCATCTGCGGCGTGTATTTGGCGATGCCGTCGAAGAAGCGCTGGATGATTTCACCTTCCCCTGACTTCGGTTCGGCGAGCGACCAGACCCTGAAACCCTCGTCGCTGCGCATCGCGCAGGAGATGACGATGACGCGCTGCAGGTGCAGCGGCAGGAAGTCGGAACCGTTCTTCGCGCGCTGCTTCTGGAAGGCGAATTCGGCGACTTCGGCATCGGCGAGTGTCACCGGCAGGCCGTGCAGCGCACGCAGCCCGGCGACGTCGGGGATCGTCTCGATGTCGAAGCTGAGGACGGGAATCACGCGCCGGCGAGCCTCTGCACGTACTTCGTGACGCCTGCGGCGACGGTATCGAATTCGTCGGTGTAGCCGGCGGCGCGCAGCGCGGAAATGTCCGCCTGCGTGAAGCTCTGGTACTTTCCCTTCAGCGCCGCGGGAAAGTCGACGTATTCGACGATGCCCTGCGCGACCATCTCCTGCAAGGTCAGCGCCGGCTTGCCTTCGAGCGCGCGGCAGGCATTCACCGTGGAGTGCGCGATGTCGTTGAAGGGCTGGGCGCGGCCGGTGCCGAGGTTGAAGATGCCCGACTTTTCCGGGTGGTCGAGGAAGTACATGTTGACCTTGACGACGTCGTCGATATAGACGAAATCGCGGCTCTGCTCGCCGTTGCCGTAGCCGTCGCAGCCCTCGAAGAGCTTGACCTTGCCGTGCTCGCGGTACTGGTTGAAGTGGTGGAAGGCCACCGAGGCCATGCGGCCCTTGTGCTGCTCGCGCGGGCCATAGACGTTGAAGTAGCGGAAGCCGACGACTTGCGAGCCGAAGCCGCCATCGGCCAGCACGCGCCGTCGCACGACCTGGTCGAAGAGGAATTTCGAGTAGCCGTAAACGTTGAGCGGGCCTTCGTGCGCGCGCGCCTCGCTGAACACCCGGCCGCCGCCATACACCGCGGCGCTCGAGGCATAGAGATAGGGCACTTCGTGGTCGAGGCAGAAATCGAGCAGCGTGCTGGTGTAGCGGTAGTTGTTCTCCATCATGTAGCGGCCGTCGGTTTCCATCGTGTCCGAGCAGGCGCCCTCGTGGAAGATCGCCTCGACCGCGCCGTCGAAATCGCCGGCCTGCACCAGCTCCAGGAACTCGTGCTTGTCGAGATAGTCGGCGATCTCGCAGTCGACGAGGTTCTTGAACTTGTCGGCCTTGGCAAGGTTGTCGACGGCTATGACGTTGTCGATGCCGCGCTCGTTGAGCGCCTTGACGAGGTTGGCGCCGATGAACCCGCAGGCGCCGGTGACGATGTAGTACATGTTCAGCCTTTCAATTCTTCGATGGAACAGGTGGCGGTGCCGAGCTTGCCGACCACGATGCCGGCGGCACGATTGGCCCAGCGCATCGCATCTGCCAAGTTCGCGCCGCTCGCCAGCATCACCGCCAGCGTCGCGATCACGGTGTCGCCCGCGCCGCTGACATCATAGACCTCGCGTGCCAGGGCCGGCTCGTGCGTGATGCCGTCGGCTGCAAAAAGGGTCATGCCCTCCTCCGAGCGCGTCAGCAGCAGGGCATCGAGTCCCAGGTCCGTGCGCAGCTTGCCGACCCGTGCCGCGAGATCATCCTCGCTGTTCCAGCGCCCGACCACTTCGCGCAATTCGGCGCGGTTCGGCGTGATGATGCTGGCACCGGCATAGCGGGCGTAGTCGTCGCCCTTCGGATCGACCAGCACGGGCTTGCCATGCGCGCGGGCGATGCGGATCATTGCCGCGATGTGCGTCAGTCCGCCCTTGCCGTAGTCGGAGAGGATCACGGCGGCGCAACTGGCGATGCGCTGCTCGAATTCGGCAAGCTTGGCCTGCAGCACCTCGTGCGTCGGCCAGTTCTCGAAGTCGATGCGCAGCAACTGCTGCTGGCGGCCGATCACCCGCAGCTTGACGGTCGTATTCAGTTGCGGGTCTTCGTGCAGGCTGGCGTCGATGGCCGAATCTGCCAGCAACCGCGCCAGCGACGCGCCGGCTTCGTCGGCGCCAACCACCGACAGCAGCGCCGCCTGCGCGCCGAGCGCGGCGATGTTGCGGGCGACGTTGGCCGCGCCGCCGGGACGCTCCTCGCTCTTCTCCACCTTGACGACGGGAACCGGCGCCTCGGGCGAAATGCGGCTGACATCGCCGAACCAGTAGCGGTCGAGCATGATGTCGCCGACGACGAGGACGCGCGCCTTGCGGGTATCGGGCAATCTCATTTTCATGGAGTGATATCGAATTCCTCGGTGCGCCGGGGGGGGAAAGTTTCCCAGCCGCCGCAGGCCGGGCAGCGCCAGTGGAACTGGCGCGCCTTGAAGCCGCAGTCTTCGCAGCGATAGCGCGCCACGCGCCGCGTGTGATTGTGGATGAGGTTCTTGATCAGTTCGAGATCGGCGCGCTTCTCGGCCGGCGCGAGCAGGATCTGGGCCTCGAGTAGCTTGTCGAGGCCGAGCAGCGTCGGATTGCGGCGCAGCTCGTCGCGCACCAGCGCGTAGGCGGCCTCGGGTCCGCGCGCCTTGAGTTCGGCCTGGAAGACCACGTCGAGCAGGTCGAGGGAAGTGTGGCGTTCGAGATAGCTGCGCAGCAGGTCGAGCCCCGCCTGTTCGCGGCCGAGTTCACGGTAGGTCGCCATCATCTTGTCGGCGGCGAGCGACAGGAAGAGCGGATTCTGCTGCTCGACGGTCTGCCAGATCTCGACTGCCTTCTGGCTGGCGCCGACTTTCGTTTCGAGTTCGCCGAGCATCAGCGTCGCGCGCACGCAGCGGCGGTTGGCTGCCAGCGCGGCTTCAAGCCGCCGGCGCGCGGCTTCGAGCCGGCCGTTGAGCAAATCGGAAGCGGCCAGCTCGCAATGGAACTCGGCGATCTGCTTCTGCCAGAGATGCTCGGCATGGCTAGGCATCTCCGCGGCGATGGCGATGGCCTTGTCCCAGTCCTTTTCCTGCTGGTAGATCTCGAGCAGGTTGCGGAGGGCCTCCTCGTCGCGCCGGGTGCCGCGCAGCTTGAGGAAGATATCTTCCGCGCGGTCGAGCAGGCCGGCCTTCAGGTAGTCCTGGCCGAGTTCGGCGAGCGCATGCAGGCGCTGGTCCTCGGTCAGTTGCGACTGCGAGGCATCGCGGTCGATCAGGTGCTTGTGTACCCGTATCGCGCGATCCGTTTCGCCGCGCCGCCGGAACAGGTTGCCGAGCGCGAAATGCAACTCGACGGTTTCGGGATCGATCTTGGCGGCTTCGAGGAAGGCCTCGATCGCCTTGTCGGGCTGCTCGTTGAGCAGGAAGTTCAGCCCGGTGAAATAGGAGCGCGGCAAAGCGCGCGATTCGCTGACGACATGCTTGATGTCGATGCGCGCCGCCAGCCAGCCGAAGCCGAAGAACAGCGGCAGGACCAACAGCCACCAGAGTTCGATCTCCACGGAGTTCAGAGCTCCGGTGGCACGGGCAGGTGGGCGGGCCTGTCCGTCGTCTGGTCAGGCATTTGCCGGCGCAACTGGCCGACGCTGCGCCGCAGGCGGATCACCTGCGGCAGGAGGGCCAGCAAGCCGAGAATGACGCCGATGGTCAGCGTGGCCAGCAGGACCAGCGACAAGGGTGCCTGCCAGGCGGCATCGAAAAAGAAACGCAATTCGATGTCGCCGCCATTCTTGATCGCCAGCCCGAGCAGGATGACGAAGAGAATGCCGCGCAGAAACCAGAGCAGCGCATTCATCGTGGCCGCCGGCTACTTCCCGGCCAGATCGACGCGTTCGCGCAACTCCTTGCCGGCCTTGAAATGCGGTACATGCTTGGCAGGCACTTCCACCTTCACGCCGGATTTCGGATTGCGGCCGACGCGCGGAGGACGGTAGTTGAGCGAAAAGCTGCCGAAGCCGCGAATCTCGATGCGGTCCCCCTTGGCCAGGGTTTCGGACATCGCATCGAGAATCATCTTCACGGCCAGATCGGCATCCTTCGCAACCAACTGCGGAAAGCGCTGCGCCAGACGAGCGATCAACTCGGACTTGGTCATGACAGAATGACTTTCCGCAATGGCTTATTGCTGGTTCAGCTTCGCCTTCAGCAGCGCGCCTAGGTTGGTGGTGCCGGTCGCGGCCGCGGCGGAATCGGCCGACAGCTTCTGCATCGCCTCGGCCTGCTCGGCATGGTCCTTGGCCTTGATCGAGAGATTGATCGAGCGCGACTTGCGATCGACGTTGATGATCAGGGCCTCGACGCTCTGGCCGACCTTGAGGTGCTGGCTCAGATCCTCGATGCGCTCGCGCGCGAACTCGGAAACGCGCAGATAACCCTCGACGTCGCCGCCGAGATCGATCACCGCGCCCCGGGCATCGACGCTCTTGACCGTGCCATTGACCAGGCTGTTCTTGTCATGGGTGGCGATGAAGCTGGTGAAGGGGTCGCCGTCCATCTGCTTGATGCCGAGGGAAATGCGCTCCTTCTCGACGTCGATCGACAGCACCATGGCCTCGACTTCGTCGCCCTTCTTGTAGTTCTGCTTGGCTTCTTCGCCACTCAGCGACCAGGACAGGTCGGACAGGTGTACCAGGCCGTCGATGCCGCCGGGCAGGCCGATGAAGATGCCGAAGTCGGTGATCGACTTGATGGCGCCCTTCACCTTGTCGCCCTTCTTGTGGTTCATCGAAAAATCTTCCCACGGATTCGCCTGGCACTGCTTCATGCCGAGGGAGATGCGGCGGCGGTCCTCGTCGATCTCGAGGATCATCACTTCGACTTCGTCGCCAAGCTGGACGACCTTGGACGGGTGGATGTTCTTGTTGGTCCAGTCCATCTCGGAGACGTGCACCAGGCCTTCGATGCCCTGCTCGATCTCGACGAAGGCGCCGTAGTCGGTCAGGTTGGTGACCTTGCCGAACAGGCGCGTGCCGGACGGGTAGCGGCGGGCGATGCCCACCCACGGATCTTCGCCGAGCTGCTTCATGCCGAGGCTGACGCGGTTCTTCTCCTGGTCGAACTTGAGCACCTTGGCGGTGACTTCGTCGCCGACGTTGAGCACTTCGCTCGGGTGACGCACGCGGCGCCAGGCCAGGTCGGTGATGTGCAGCAGGCCGTCGATGCCGCCGAGGTCGACGAAGGCGCCGTACTCGGTGATGTTCTTGACGATGCCCTTGACGATGGTGCCTTCGGTCAGGTTCTCGAGCAGCTTCTGGCGCTCTTCGCCCATGCTGGCCTCGAGCACGGCACGGCGCGACAACACGACGTTGTTGCGCTTGCGGTCGAGCTTGATGACCTTGAATTCGTATTCCTTGCCCTCGAACGGGGTGGTGTCCTTGATCGGACGGGTGTCGACCAGCGAACCGGGCAGGAAGGCGCGGATGCCGTTGGTCATGACCGTCAGGCCGCCCTTCACCTTGCCGGTGATCACGCCCTTGACGAGGATGTTGTCGTTCAGGGCCTTGTCGAGGTCGTTCCAGGCGGCGATGCGCTTGGCCTTGTCGCGGCTCAGGCGGGTTTCGCCGTAACCGTCCTCGAGCATCTCGATGGCGACCAGGACGAACTCGCCCGGGTTGGCTTCGACTTCGCCACGGTCGTTCTTGAACTCTTCGACCGGGATGAAAGATTCGGATTTCAGGCCCGCGTTGACGACCACGAAGTTCTGGTCGACGCGGACGACTTCGGCCGTGATGACTTCGCCGGCGCGCATTTCCTGGCGCGAGAGGCTTTCTTCGAACAGGGCGGCAAAGGATTCCATGGGATTGGCGGACACGGCAGCAGCAGTAGCGGACATAGAGGTTAAGGTTCCAAGATTTATCCGTCTTGACAACGGGTTAGTTGAAAAACGGCAACTTGCGATGGACGCTGTCCAGCACGGCTGCCACGGCTTGCTCGATGGTCAACGCGGTGGTATCCACCAGGTCGGCATCGGGGTAGTGCTTCAGGGGTGCTACGGGTCTTGCGGCATCGCGGGCATCCCGTTCCTCGAGATCCTTCACGATGTCCCGCAAAAGGGGACGAATGTTATCAGGCATTCCCTTGTCGATCAACTGCTTATAACGTCTTTCGGCGCGCGCCGCCGCCGAGGCGGTCAAAAATACTTTCACGGGCGCATCGGGAAACACTACCGAGCCCATGTCGCGGCCGTCGGCGACCAGCCCAGGGAAGCGCCGGTAGGCGCGCTGGCGCTCGAGCAGGGCCGTGCGCACCGCAGGCAGGGCGGCGATCTTCGAGGCGCCGTTGCCGACCTCCTCGGCGCGGATCGCCTCGTTAACTTCTTCTCCGGCAAGCAGAATCCTGTCGCCGGCAAATTCGGCAGGCAGGCTGGCAGCCACGGTGGCCACGGCCTGCTCGTCGTCCAGGGAAACGTTCGCCTTCATTGCCGCGAGCGCGGTCAGGCGGTAGAGCGCCCCGCTGTCGAGGAAGTGGTAGCCGAGCGCGGCGGCGACGCTTTGGGCCACGGTGCCCTTGCCGGAGGCCGACGGCCCGTCGATGGCGATCACCGGTGCGGTAACGCGGGCGAAGGCATCGAAATAATCCGGGAAGGTCTTGGAAACGCACTTCGGGTCGTTGATCCGCACCGGCACGCCAGCAAGCGCCGCGAGCGAGAAGCACATCGCGACGCGATGGTCGTCGTAGGTGTCGATGCCGACGTTTTCCTGCAAAGTCAGGACCGGCGTGACGGCAATCCAGTCTACGCCCTCTTCCACCGCCGCGCCCAGCTTGCGCAACTCGGTGGCCATCGCGACGATGCGGTCGGTTTCCTTGACGCGCCACGAGGCGATGTTGCGCAGCGTGCATTTCCCGTCGGCGAACAGCGCGGCCACGGCCAGCGTCATCGCGGCATCGGGGATGTGGTTAAGGTCGAGGTCGAAAGCCTTGAGTTTTCCATCGGCTGGAGCGGAAGACTCGATCCAGTTGTCGCCCCAGGCAATGCACGCTCCCATGGTTTCCAATGCATTGGCAAACTTCACGTCGCCCTGGATGCTTTGTTTCCCAACGCCTTCGACACGCACCGGTCCGCCGCCGATCGCGCCGGCCGCAAGGAAATAAGAGGCTGACGAGGCATCGCCCTCGACATACACCACGCCGGGGCTGCGATAGCCCTGACCGCCGGGGATCGTGAAACGCTGCCATTCCTCGCGTTCCACCTTGACGCCGAAGCGCGCCATCAGGTTGAGCGTGATCTCGATGTAGGGCTTGGAGATCAGCTCGGTCGTCATTTCGATGACCGCCGTTTTTCCGGTGAGCGGCAGGCCCATCAGCAAGGCGGTAAGGAACTGCGAAGAGACGTCGCCGCGCACCTTGATCGGTGCGGATAATTTCACCTCTGCTGGATGGATCTCCAGCGGCGGGAAACCCTCGTTACCCGTGTAACGAATGTCGCAGCCGATCTGGCGCAAGCCATCCACGAGATCGCCGATCGGACGCTCGTGCATGCGCGGCACGCCGCTGATCTTGTAGTTGCCGCCGGACAGCGCCAGCGCCGCCGTCAGCGGCCGGATCGCCGTGCCGGCGTTGCCCATGAACAAATCGCCCTGCTTGACAGGGAAGACGCCGCCTGCGCCGCACACGCGCCAGCAATTGATGCCTTGCGATTCGAGGCCGATGCCCAGCGAGGCCAGCGCGGTCAGCATCACGCGCGTGTCGGCGGAATCGAGCAGGTCGCGGATCTCGGTCGTGCCCCCGGCCAGCGCGGCGAGCAGCAGCATGCGATTGGAGATGCTCTTCGAGCCAGGCAGTTTCACCGTGCCGGCGGCACGCTGCAAAGGGGGAAGCTGGAGAAAATCCATGAAGGTTCGGTGCCAGGGATCAGAGGGTCAGAGGGTTTCCAGCCAGGCGTCGCGCCGCGCGCGGGCGATGGCAAACATCGCTTCCAGCCCCTCGCTGTCGGCGCTGGCAAGCAGGACGCGCGTCTTCAGCAGCTCGACCATGAAGGCATCGACCTCCTTGAGCAGCGCATTGCGGTTGGCGACGCAGATGTCGCGCCACATTTCCGGGTGGCTGCTGGCGATGCGCGTGAAGTCGCGGAAGCCGCTCGCGGCGAAGCCGAACAGCTGGTCGGCGTTGTCGCGCTCGGCGAGGTCATGTACCAGCGCGAAGGCCAGCAGGTGCGGCAGGTGGCTCACCGCCGCGAAGACGCGGTCGTGTGCCGCCGGCTCGAGCTCCGATACTTTCGCGCCGCAGATCTCCCAGACGGTGCGCAAGGCCTGCAGGTCCTCCGGGCGGTTCTCCGGCAGCGGGGTGAGCACCACGCGCTTGCCGGCATAGAGATCGGCCTTCGCGGCCGTCACGCCGCTCTTCTCGGCGCCGGCAATCGGGTGGCCGGGAATGAACTGGCCGATCCGGTCGCCAAAGGCGGCGCGGGCGGCGGCGACCACGTCAGACTTGGTGCTGCCGCCGTCGGTGACGATGGTCTGGGGTTCGAGATGCGGTACGAGCGCCTGCATCACCGCCGGCATCTGGCCGACAGGCATGCCGAGCAGCACCAGGTCGGCGCCCGCGAGTGCGCTCGCCCAGTCGGTGGCGATCTCGTCGATGACGCCGAGCTGCAGCGCCTGTTCGAGCGGGGTGCGGGTGCGGCCCATGCCGACGATGCGCGGGCAGCCATGCCGTCCCGCCAAAGCCGACTTTAGGGCCAAAGCAAAAGAGCCCCCAATGAGGCCGACACCACAGACGACGACTTTGCCTGCCATCAGAGCGATTTTTCCAGTGCTTCGAGGAAGCGCGCGTTCTCGGTTTCGAGGCCGATGGTCACGCGCAGGTGGTTCGGCAGGCCGTAGCCGCCGATCGGCCGCACGATGACGCCCTGCCTGAGCAGCTTCTGGTTGACCGCCGCGCCGTCATTGACCGCGAAAGTGACGAAATTGCCGTGCGAGGGGATGTGCTCCAGCCCCAGCCGCTTCAGGCCGGCGACGATCTGTTCCATGCCGCGCCGGTTGAGCTGGTAGCTCTCGGCGATGAAGACGTGGTCGTCGAGCGCGGCGCAGGCGGCGGCGATCGCCAGGTTGTTGACGTTGAACGGCTGGCGCACGCGGTTCATCAGGTCGGCCAGTTCGGGCGAGGCGACGGCGAAACCGACGCGCAGGCCGGCCAGTCCGTAGATCTTGGAGAAGGTGCGCGTGATAATCAGGTTCGGGAACTCGCGCAGCCAGGCGACGGTATCGGCGCGCTCGGCCGGCGGCAGGTACTCGTTGTAGGCCTCGTCGAGCACCACGGCGACGTCGGCCGGCACGGCTTTCAGGAAGGCGTGGATGTCCGCATAAGGCAGGAAATTGCCGGTCGGGTTGTTCGGGTTGGCGATCCATACGAGGCGCGTATCGGGGCGCATGGCCGCGCGCATGGCATCAAGGTCGTGACCGTAGTGCTTGGCCGGCGCGGCAACGCACTCGGCGCCCGCGCTCATCGTCGCCAGCGGATAGACCGCGAAGGCGTGCTGGGAAAACACCGATGAGCGGCCGGGGGCGAGGAAGACGCGCGCCGCGAGGTCGAGCACGTCGTTCGAGCCGTTGCCGAGCACGACCTGGTTCTGGGCGACGCCGAGCCGTTCGGCCAATGCCGCGATCAGCTCGAACTGGTCGGGATAGCGCTCGAGGCCGGCGACGGCCTTTTCGACGGCCGCGCGCGCCTTCGGGCTCATGCCCAGCGGGTTCTCGTTGGAGGCCAGCTTGACGATGCTCTCCACCGGCAGCCCCATCTCGCGCGCCAGCTCGGTGATCGGCTTGCCCGGCACATAGGGCGAAATCTTGCGGACGTAGGACAGTCCCTGTTCGATGATGTTCATGGGTTCATTTCTCCGCGCGCGGATAGGAGCCGAGTTCCTTGAGGAAGCCGACGCAGGAACGCAGGTCGTCGAGTGCGGCCTGCACCTTGGGCTCACCGCGGTGGCCTTCGATGTCGATGAAGAAAACGTACTCCCAGCGCGAATTGCCGAAGCCGCGCGCCGGCCGCGACTCGAAGCGCGACATCGAGACGCCGTGCGTCTTGAGCGGCGTCAGCAGGTCGTGCACCGCGCCCGGCTTGTTCTGCGCCGAACAGACGAAGGAGGTCTTGTCGCGTCCCGACGGCCCGGCATCGTGGCCGGCCAGCACGACGAAACGCGTCGTGTTGTTGGGATCGTCCTCGATGTTCGCGGCGAGGATGTTGAGCTCGTAGAGACGGGCGGCGGCTTCGCCGGCGATCGCGCAGGCCTCGGGGTCCGCCGCCGCCATGCGCGCCGCCTCGGCGTTGCTGGCGACCGGCACGCGCGGCAGGTTCGGCACGTTGCGGCTGAGCCATTCGTGGCACTGGGCCAGCGACTGGGCATGCGAATACAGCTTCTTCAGGCCGTCGAGAGACGCGGCGCGCGTCATCAGGTTCTGGTGGATCCGCAGGTGAACCTCGCCGCAGATCATCAGGGGCGAAGTCAGCATCTGGTCGAGCGTGCGGCCGACCGAGCCTTCGGTGGAGTTCTCGATCGGCACCACGCCGTAATCGGCCTGCCCTGCTTCGACCGCGCGGAACACGTCGTCGATGGTCAGGAAGGGCGTGAAGGTCGGCGCCGAGCCGAAATGCTTTATCGCGGCGGATTCGGTGAAGGTGCCCGCCGGGCCGAAGTAGGCGATCTTCAGCGGCTGTTCCAGCGCCAGGCAGGCCGACATCACTTCCCTGAAGATTGTTCGTACCGCTCCTTCCGGCAGTGGGCCGGGATTGAGTTCGGCGATGCGGCGCAGCACCTGCGCCTCGCGCTCCGGCCGGTAGATGTTGCCGTGCTTGATTTCGCCGACCCGCTGGGCCAGCTGCGCGCGCTGCGACAGCAGTTGCAGCACCTGCGCATCGAGTGCGTCGATGCCCTCGCGCAGCTTGCCGAGTTCTTCTTCCTGACTAGCCATGAGTGCGTTCGAACTCCTTCATGAAGGCGACGAGAGCCTGCACGCCCGCCAGCGGCATGGCGTTGTAGATCGAGGCGCGCATGCCGCCGACCGACTTGTGGCCCTTGAGCTGCAGCAGCCCGGCGTCCTTCGCCGCGGCGAGGAAGGCGTCGTTGAGGGATTCGTCCTTGAGGAAGAAGGGCACGTTCATGCGCGAACGGAACGGTTTTTCGACGCGGGTCTGGTAGAAGGCGGTGGCATCGAGATAGCCGTAGAGCAGCTCGGCCTTGGCGATGTTGCGTCGCTCGATCTCGGCGAGGCCGCCCTGCCGCTTGAGCCACTGGAACACCAGCCCGGCGATGTAGATGCCGTAGGTCGGCGGCGTGTTGTACATCGAACCGTTGGCGGCCACGGTCTTGTACTCGAAGGCCGACGGACACAGGGGCGAAGCGCGGTCGAGCAGGTCGTCGCGGACGATCACGAAGGTCAGGCCGGCCGGACCGATGTTCTTCTGGGCACCGCCGAAGATCAGGCCATATTGCGCAACGTCGATCGGCCGCGAGAGGATGTTCGACGACATGTCGGCGACGACGGGTACCTGGGCCGGTGCTTTCGGCAAGGCATGGAACTCGACGCCGTCGATGGTCTCGTTGCTGCACAGGAACAGATAGGCCGGATCGGCCGAGAAACTGAAAGTCGGCTCCGGCGGGACGGCAAGCCAGGGGCCGGTCAGCGCGCCGGCCGCCAGGTGCGGGGTGCAGTACTTCTTCGCTTCCTTGAACGACTTCGCCGACCAGGAACCGGTGACGACGTAATCGGCGGTCTGCTTGTCGCCGAGCAGGTTGAGCGGGATGATCGCGTTTTCGGCAATCGCGCCGCCCTGCATGAAAAGGATCTTGTAGTTCGCCGGCACGGCCAGCAGTTCGCGCAGGTCGGCTTCGGCCTGCGTGGCGATCTGCGTGAATTCCTTGCCGCGATGGCTCATCTCCATCACCGACATGCCGGAACCGTGCCAGTCGAGCATTTCCTCGGCGGCCTGCCTTAGCACTTCCTCGGGCAACGCCGCCGGACCGGCGCTGAAATTGTAGGGCCGCGCCATGCCTATTCCCCTTCGTCCGCTTCCGCTTCTTCGGTTTCGATGACCTTCTCGATGCCGGCCAGCCTGGTGCCGTCGTCGAGGTTGATAAGCCGCACACCCTGGGCCGAGCGGCCGGTTTCGCGCACCTGCTCCACCTTGCTGCGGATCAGCACGCCGCCGGTCGAGATCAGCATCACTTCGTCGTTCCCCTCGACGAGCACGGCGCCGACGACGGCGCCGTTGCGATCGGAGGTGCTGATCGCGATCATGCCCTTGGTGCCGCGGCCATGCTTGGTGTAGTCGGCGATCGGTGTGCGCTTGCCGTAGCCGTTTTCGGTGGCCGTCAGCACGTTGAGGCTTTCGTCCTGCGCCACCAGCATGCAGATCACCGCCTGGCCGTCTTCGAGCATCATGCCGCGCACGCCGCGCGCGTTGCGGCCCATCGGCCGCACATCGTCCTCGGCGAAGCGCACCGCCTTGCCGGCGTCGGAGAACAGCATCACGTCGCAACTGCCGTCGGTGATCGCCACGCCGATCAGGAAGTCGCCCTCGTCGAGGCTGACGGCGATGATGCCGGCCTTGCGCGGGTTGGCGAAATCGGTGAGCGGCGTCTTCTTGACCGTGCCCATCGCCGTCGCCATGAAAATGTAGTGGCTCGCGTCGAAAGTCGGCGTTGGCAGGACGGCAGTGATCTTCTCGCCCTCCTCCAGCGGGAAGAGATTGACGATCGGCTTGCCGCGCGAATTGCGCGTGCCTTCCGGCACCTCGTAGACCTTGAGCCAATAGACGCGGCCGCGGTTCGAGAAGCACAGGATGTAGTCGTGCGTGTTGGCGATGAACAGCCGGTCGACGAAGTCGTCTTCCTTGATCGCCGCCGCCTGCTTGCCGCGCCCGCCGCGCTTCTGCGTGCGGTAGTCGTCGAGGCTCTGGCGCTTGAAGTAGCCGCCGTGCGAGAGCGTCACCACCATGTCCTCGCGGGCGATCAGGTCCTCGAGGTTGATGTCGGCGGTCTGCAGCACGATCTCGGAGCGGCGCTTGTCGCCGAACTGCGCCTTGATGGCATTCAGTTCCTCGCCGATAATCTGGGTGATGCGCTCGGGACGGGCGAGGATGTCGAGCAGGTCGGTGATGATTTCCATCACTTCCTTGTACTCGGCGACGATCTTGTCCTGTTCGAGGCCGGTCAAACGCTGCAAGCGCAGTTCGAGGATCGCCTGCGCCTGCCCGTCGGAGAGCAGGTAGCCGCGGCGCGACAGGCCGAACTCCGGCGCCAGGCCTTCGGGGCGCGAAGCCTCGGCGGAGGCGCGCAGCAGCATTTCCTCGACCAGCGCGGAACGCCAGGTGCGCGCCATCAGTTCGCGCTTGGCGTCGGCCGGCGTCGGCGCCGCCTTGATCAGCGCGATGATCTCGTCGACGTTCGACAATGCGACCGCCAGGCCTTCCAGCACATGGCCGCGCTCGCGCGCCTTGCGCAACTCGAAGACGGTGCGCCGCGTCACCACTTCGCGGCGATGCGAGAGGAAGCACTCCAGAAGCTGTTTCAGGTTCAGCAGCTGCGGGCGGCCGTCGACCAGCGCCACCATGTTCATGCCGAAGGTGTCCTGCAGCTGCGTCTGCTTGAACAGGTTGTTGAGCACCACCTCGGGCACTTCGCCCTTCTTGAGCTCGATCACCAGCCGCATGCCGGACTTGTCGGACTCGTCCTGGATGTGGGCGATGCCCTCGATCTTCTTCTCGTTGACGAGTTCGGCAATTTTTTCCTGCAGGGTCTTCTTGTTGACCTGGTAGGGCAGCTCATCGACGACGATGGCCTGCCTGCCGCCGCGCTCCAGGTCCTCGAAATGGGTGCGGGCACGCATGATGACCCGCCCTCTTCCCGTGAGGTAGCCTTCCCTGACGCCGGACACGCCGTAAATCAGGCCGGCGGTCGGAAAGTCGGGCGCCGGGATGATCTTGATCAGTTCGTCGATCTCGAGCGCCGGGTTGTCGAGCAGCGCCAGGCAGGCATCGATCACTTCGTTGAGGTTATGCGGCGGGATGTTGGTCGCCATGCCGACAGCGATGCCCGCGCTGCCATTGATCAGCAGGTTGGGTATCTTCGCAGGCAGGATCAGCGGTTCCCTCTCGGAACCGTCGTAGTTCGGGCCGAAATCGCAGGTTTCCTTCTCGATGTCGGCCAGCAGCTCGTGGCCGATGCGCGCCATGCGCACCTCGGTGTAACGCATCGCCGCGGCGTTGTCACCGTCGACCGAGCCGAAGTTGCCCTGGCCGTCGACCAGCATGTAGCGCAGCGAAAAGTCCTGCGCCATGCGCACGATCGTGTCGTAAACCGCCGTGTCGCCGTGCGGGTGGTATTTACCGATGACGTCGCCGACGATGCGCGCCGATTTCTTGTAGGCCCGGTTCCAGTCGTTGTTCAGTTCGTGCATGGCGAACAGCACGCGGCGATGGACGGGCTTGAGGCCGTCACGCGCGTCCGGCAGCGCCCGTCCGACGATCACGCTCATCGCGTAATCGAGGTAGGAATGGCGCATTTCCTCTTCGAGACTGACGGGCAGGGTTTCCTTGGCGAAAGCAGTGGTCATGACATGAATTGCCCGGCAAAACGGAGCGCTTGAAAAGCGTTGGATTCTAGCATGCGGAAGCCGCTAAACTGCATCAGCTCCTGTTTCCGTTTGCCTGCCAAGGCCTTGTCGTTTAACCGTTTTTTGCGCATGAAGACAGACTGCCCGCCCAAACAAATCGACCAGCTCGTCGATGCCCGCTGGATCGTGCCGGTCGAGCCGGCCGGTGCGGTGCTGGAACACCACAGCCTGGCGATTGACGCGGGCCGGATTCTTGCCCTGCTGCCCACAGTAGAGGCCCGCGAACTCTTTGTTCCCCAACGGCATTTCGCGCTGACGGACCACCTGCTGATCCCCGGCCTGGTCAACCTGCACACCCACGCGGCCATGGCCCTGCTGCGCGGCTACGCCGACGACATGCCCTTGATGCGCTGGCTGCAGGAGCGCATCTGGCCCGCCGAAAGTCGGCACATCGCGCCGGGCTTCGTCCGGGATGGCACCCTGCTCGCCTGCTGGGAGATGCTGCGCGGCGGCATCACCTGCTTCAACGACATGTATTTCTTCCCGCAGGCTGCAGCCGCGGCCGCATTGCAGGCCGGCATGCGCGCCGCGCTGGGCATCACCGTTTTCGAGTTTCCCAGCGCCTACGGCAGCGATGCGGAGGATTACCTGAGCAAGGGCCTGGCCACGCGGGACATGCTGCGCGACGAAGCCCTGATTTCCTTCTGTCTCGCCCCGCACGCTCCCTACACTGTCGCCGACCGGACCTTCGAGCGGGTCGCCATGCTCGCCGGACAGCTCGACCTGCCCATCCACATCCATGTCCATGAAACCGAGGACGAGATCGCCGGCAGCCTCAAGGAACACGGCGTGCGTCCGCTGGCACGCTTGTACCGGCTCGGCCTGCTCGGCCCCGGTCTGATCGCCGTCCATGCCGTGCATCTGGATGAAGCCGAGATCGACCTGCTGGCCGGACATGGCAGTCATGTCGCCCATTGCCCGACTTCGAACATGAAGCTTGCCAGCGGCATCGCCCCGGTCGGCAGGATGCTGGCCCGGGGCATCGGCATCGGCCTGGGTAGCGACGGTGCCGCCAGCAACAACCGACTCGATCTGATGCAGGAAATGCGCCACGCCGCCCTCCTCGCCAAGCTGGGCAGCCGGGATGCCGCCTGCCTGCCGGCCCACCAGGCCCTGCGCATGGCCACCCTCGAAGGCGCCCGGGCGTTGGGGCTCGATGGCGAAATCGGCTCGTTGCAGCCCGGCAAGGCGGCCGACCTGTGCGCCCTGCGGCTGAGCGACTGGAACCTGCAGCCCTGTTACGATCCGGTCTCGCATCTGGTTTATGCGGCCGGAAGAGAGCAGGTCACCCATGTCTGGGTTGCCGGAAAGTTGCGAATTAAAGACACAAACCCTGTCGATTCAACGGTTACGGGCTTGCTGCACGATGCGCTTATGTGGCAGAATGTGCTATCCAATAAACATTAGCCGGCTTTGTTGCCATACGCTGCCCTGGCAATCGCGGCTAGGAAACGCAAAGTTGGATTCGGTATCTGGATTCAATTTTTTAACCTCCTCATCCTAGGGAAGAAAAAACATGATCAAGCTCGTCACCAAGAAGAATGTCCTGATGGCCGCCATGCTCGTTGCCACCGGCGCGGCTCAAGCCCTGACCCCGGGCGTCGACATGAACGGCACCGTCGGTTACGTCATCGATCAGCGTGGCGACGTCGCGAAGAGCGGCTTCGGCCTGTGCTGGCGCACCGGCTACTGGACGCCCGCGATGGCGATCGCCGAGTGCGATCCCGACCTGGTGCCCAAGGCTGCCGCCCCGGCTGCTCCAGCTGCTGCGCCCGCTGCGCCAGTTGCCGCACCGAAGCCCGCCGCCAAGAAGGTGACGCTGGCCGCCGACGCCCTGTTCGATTTCGACAAGGCCGTGCTGCGCCCCGAAGGCAAGGCCAAACTGGACAAGCTGGTTGGCGACATGAAGGCGATCAAGCTGGAAGTCATCATCGCCGTCGGCCACGCCGACCGTCTGGGCAAGGATGCCTACAACCAGAAGCTGTCCGAGCGTCGCGCCGCCGCCGTCAAGGATTATCTGGTGAGCAAGGGCGTCGAAGCCAACCGTGTTTACGCCGAAGGCAAGGGCGAGAAGCAGCCCGTCACCGGCGGCAAGTGCGGCAAGAGCGAGAAGCGCACCAAGCAGCTCATCGATTGCCTGCAGCCCGATCGTCGCGTCGATATCGAAGTGATCGGCACCCAGAACTAAGCAGTCCGGCTTTCCAGCCATCTGAAAAGCCCTGCAGTGCAGGGCTTTTCTGTTTCAGGAGTCGTATTCATGAGCACCACAGCCAACTTCGACCCGCAGGAACTCGCCAAATTCGGCGATCTGGCCCACCGCTGGTGGGATCCGCACTCAGAATTCAGGCCCCTGCACGACATCAATCCGCTGCGCCTGGGGTGGATCGACCGTTGCGCGGGGCTGGCCGGGAAGAAAGTCCTCGATGTCGGCTGCGGCGGCGGCCTGCTCAGCGAAGGGATGGCGGCCTTCGGCGCCGAGGTGATGGGTATCGACATGTCCGAAAAGCCGCTGGCCGTCGCCACCCTGCATCTGCACGAAAGCGGACAGAGGGTCGACTACCGACTGGTTGCCGCCGAGGAACTGGCAAACGAGATGCCGGCCAGTTTCGATGTCGTCACCTGCCTCGAGATGCTCGAGCACGTTCCCGATCCGGCGTCGACGGTTGCGGCCTGCGCTCGGCTCGTCAAGCCGGGCGGCCAGGTGTTCTTCTCGACCATCAACCGCAATCCGAAGGCTTACCTGTTCGCGGTGATCGGTGCGGAATACATCCTCAACCTGCTTCCCCGGGGCACGCACGATTACGCCAAGTTCCTGCGTCCTGCGGAGCTCGCGCGCTACGCCCGTCAGGCCGGGCTGAATGTCGAGGAAATCATCGGCATGAGCTACAATCCATTGACGCAGACCTACTCCCTTGGCAGCGATACGAGCGTCAATTACCTGATGCGAACGACTCGACCTGCCTGATCAATTTCCGGCAGTCGCGGCTTCGCGGCGCCGATGTCCGATGACCGCCGGCAAGGCGATCGCCCCCAGAACCACCGCAATCAGCAGCAGCGGCCAGATCACCGGCCGGTTCCACTCCGCGCGCAGCTGCTCGCGCATCCCTGCATCGACACGCTGGTATTTCAGCGTGTTGTTGCCGACCTTGGTCGGCTTGCGATTCATCAGCCAGGCGTGGCGCAGGCTGTAATCCTTGGGATGGAAGCCCCAGACCCAGGGCGTGTCCTCGTGCAGGATCGCCAGCATGCGATCGATGATCGCCTGCCGCTCCGGACTGTTTTCCATCGCCTGCATCCGCTCGAACAGCCGGTCATATTCCGGATTGGCATAATTTGCGGCGTTCTGCCCGCCCTGTCCGCCCTTGCCCTGCGGACCATGGAGCAGGAACAGGAAGTTCTCCGGATCGGGATAGTCGGCGTTCCAGCCGTAATAAAACAGCTGCACCGCGCCCTTGCGGATTTTTTCCTGGAAGCGGTTGTAGTCGGTGCTGCGCACCACCAGTTGCGCATCGATCTTCTGGAACTGCTTGTTCAGCCAGTCCATGCGCGCCTTGGCACCGACCCCCGTGGCCGTAGTGTCGAGGTTCACCACGAGCGGTTCGCCGGTCCGGGCATTGCGGCCGTTCGGCCAGCCGGCCTCGGCAAGCAGCCGCTTCGCCACGGCAATCTCCTTGCGCTGCGGCCCTTGCGAGGTCCAGTCGTAGATCACCGGATTGATGCCGGCGCGCCCCTCGCGATAGCCGAAGATGCCCGGCGGCAAGGGGCTCTGGGCCGGGATGCCGCGGCCATTCATGAAGATCGAGATGAACTCCTCCTGGTCGATCGCGATCGCGATCGCCTGGCGGAGCTTCTTTGCGCTCTCGCTGCCGCCGCCGACCAGCGGATCGAGCATGTTGAACCCCATGTAGAAAGTCGAGGTCGCGACCGATGTCGTCAGCCGGATCCCCTGCCTGCGCATCTCGGGTGTCAGCGAGACCTCCCCGCCGGACCCGACCTGCACGGCCTGGTCGAAGGAATCGGAAGCGATGCCCGAGGCATCGTAGTAGCCCTGCAAGAACTTGTTCCAGTAGGGTATCTGCTCCTTCTCGCGCGTGAACACCACCTTCTCGATGAAGGGCAGCGGCTGGCCGCAATCGGCCAGCAGTCCGTTGGACCGGTCTTCGGGTTCGCCGTCGCAGGGATAGGTCTCGCCGCGGAAGTTCGGATTCTTCTCGAGCACCATGCGCGCGTTCGGATTGTTCTCGGTCAGCATGTAGGGCCCGGTGCCGACCGGATACCAGTCGAGCGTCAGGTTCTTTTCCGCCATGCCCGGCTGGCTGTGGAACCTGTCCGCCTCCCAGGGCATCGGCGCGAAGAAGGGCATCGACAGCCAGTAGAGGAACTGCGGATACTTGCCCTTGATGCGGATGCGATAGCGGTAGCGGTCGAGGACCTCGACGCCAGCCAACTGCGTAGCGCGCAGATCCAGCCACTCGGCGTGCCGTCCCGCCGGCGCCGACTTTTGCAATGTCTGCGCGAGTTCCCCGAGGCCGACGATGTATTCGCTCATCAGGCCGAGGATCGGCGAATGCAGGCGCGGATGCGCGAGCCGCTTGATCCCGTAGACATAGTCGTCAGCCACCAGCTCGCGCGTGCCGCGGTTGGGGAAATCGGCCAGAGTGTGAAAACCCGCGATGTCGGCGGGCTGTGCCGCGAAAGCCGGATGCGGCTGGTAGCGGATGCCCGGCTTGATCTCGACCACATAATCGGTGAAGGCGATGCGCGCCACTTCCGCCGCTGGCGGCAGCGGCTTGCCTTGCGCGTCGAGATA
Organism: Pseudomonadota bacterium; assembly: GCA_021849505.1. Classification (GTDB taxonomy): domain Bacteria; phylum Pseudomonadota; class Gammaproteobacteria; order Burkholderiales; family Rhodocyclaceae; genus Sulfuricystis. Next base: position 8,272 of record JAJZSW010000012.1, on the reverse strand, counting down.
GACCGGTTGCGGCACGGCGACTGCTGTCGCCGGAATCAGTTCGTAAGGCCGCCGCAGGTAGTGGTATTGCAGCGGCGGCTCGTAGATCTGCGCCGTGAAGGTGATCTCGTCCTCGCTGTAGGACTGCACCGGATCGAGATGCTTGGGACGATCGGTGAAGGCCGTGTAAAGAATGTTGCGGCCGCGATCGGCCGCCGGGTACGGATCGTTCCATGCCGTGCCGCAAGCCGTCAGCATGAATAGCAACAATGAGCACAATAAGTACTTGGGCCAGCGCATGGCCGAAGTGTAATGGAATCGCCGCTATAATCCGCCCTCGTTGTGAAGGTTAATGGGAGGATTCAGCATGGGTTTTCTTGACGGCAAGCGCATTCTCATCACCGGCCTCTTGTCCAACCGGTCGATCGCCTATGGCATCGCCAAGGCTTGCCATCGTGAAGGTGCGCAACTCGCCTTCACCTACCAGAACGAACGCTTCCAGGAGCGCATCCAGAAATTCGCTGCCGAGTTCGGCAGCGACATGATCTATCAGGTCGATGTCGCCGACGATGCGCAGATTACCGCCTGCTTCGAGCAGATCGCCCAGCGCTGGGATGGCCTCGAGGGCATCGTGCATTCGATTGCCTACGCCCCGAACGAAGCCATCGAGGGCGACTTCCTCGACGGCATTTCGCGCGAGAACTTCCGCATCGCGCACGAGATTTCCTCCTACAGTTTCCCGGCGCTGGCGAAGGCCGGCCGCGCCCTGCTGCTGAAGGGCAACAAGCCTTCGCTGGTCTGCCTTTCCTATCTGGGTGCCGAACGCACCATGCCCAACTACAACACGATGGGCCTGGCCAAGGCCAGCCTCGAAGCCGCGACCCGCTATCTAGCCTTCAGCCTCGGGCCGCAGGGCATCCGCGCCAACGCGCTGTCCGCCGGCCCGATCAAGACGCTGGCCGCCTCGGGCATCGGCAACTTCGGCAAGCTGCTTGCCTACAACGCCCACCACGCGCCGCTGCGCCGCAACGTGACGATCGAGGAAGTGGGCAACGCCGCCGCCTTCCTGCTTTCGGATCTCGCCAGCGGCATCACCGGCGAAGTGCTCTATGTGGATGGCGGCACGCACAATGTCGCCATGGGCAACGCGGAACCGTTGCCCGCCTGAGATTACGCCGCAGTAAACAAGTCAGTGCCGTCTCGCCGGCACTGACTTTCGTCATTTGCGTTCCAGCGCGGCGCTGTTGATCTTCACGCCATACTGCTCGCGCAGCGCAGCCAGCCAGTTGATCAGGTCTTCCCGCGCCATGACCTCGTTGTACTGCTGGCGCAGCGCCGCCGCACGCGGTAAGGCTTCGCCCGCTGCCGCCGGATCGAAGGCCTTTACCTTGTCGATGCGATACAGCACATAGCCCTGCGGGGTCTTCACGCCCGCGTAGGCCGGCAGCTTCTGCCCGCTTGCGCCGAACACCGCCAGACCCGCCTCGCGGCTCAGGTTCGGCGCATGCAGGCGGCTGACCATGCGCGGCGTACCCCAGCTCAGCGCGGACTTTTCGCCGCGCTTCAGTTTGTCCAACTCGGCCTGTCCCGCCGCCTCCGTCTTGGCCAGGGCGGCTTCGCGCACTAATACCTGTGCGATCACGCCGCTCACCTTTTCGAGAGCGATGACTTCGGCGGGTTGGTGTTCGACGACCCGCGCGGAAACCAGTGTGTTCGGCGCGGTTTCGACCGCCTCGGTATTGCGCTTGTGCTTGACGGCGTCCTCGGAAAACACCGCCTGAACCAGCTTGGCGTTGGTGAAAGGTGCAGGCAGTTGCCCTCCCTGCGCCAGCCACTCAGAGTTTTGCACCGCCAGCCCGTACTTTTCGGCGGCCGGCTTCAGGCTGTCGGGCTGCTCATAGACGAGATTGGAAAAGCCCTCGGCGGCTTCGACATACTGCTTCGCACCGGTCTGGCGCTTGAGTTCCGCCTGGATCTCGCCGCGCACCTCCTCGAGCTTTTGCGCCTGTTCCGGGCGAATGCCGGTCAGCTTGATGATGTGGAAACCGAAGTCAGAGCGAATCACTTCGGAAATCTGGTTTTCCTGCAGGGCATAGGTCGCCTCCTCGAAGGGCTTGACCATCATGCCGCGCCCGAAGAAGCCGAGGTCGCCCCCATTGGCTGCCGAACCCGGATCCTGCGAATGCTGCTTCGCCAGCCTGGCGAAGTCGGCAGGAGCAGCCTTGACTTGCGCGAGAACCTGCCCCGCCTTTTCTTCCGCTGCCTTGATTTCGGCCGCCGGCGCATTCATGTCGGCACGGATCAGGATGTGGCTGGCGCGCCGCTGCTCGGGCTTGCGGTAGCGCGCCGCGTTCGCCTCGTAAGCGGCCTGGATGTCGGCCTCGCTGATCCTGGCGGCTTCGATCAGCTTGGCCTGGCTCAGCACCAGATACTCGACCCTGACCTGCTCGGGTTGTTCGAAGCGTGAGCGGTTTTCCTCGTAATAACGCTGGATCGCCGCCGCGTCGGGCTTGCTGTCCGCGGCGAACTGCTCGACGCGCAGGATCGCCTCGGCGATTTCGCGCTCTTCCAGCTGCGCCATGAGCCAGCGGTCGGCGGGCAGATTGCCGGCCAGCGCGGCGTTGCCGATCGGCATGGTGACCTGCTGCGTCAGCAGGTCGCGCCGCAGCAAGGCCTCGAATTGCTCGACGCTCATGTTCTGGGCGGCGACCAGTTGTTCATAGCGCTGGCGCGAAAACTTGCCGTCCTCCTGGAGGGCGGGCAAGGAAGCGATAAACCCCGACAAGGCCTCGTTGCTGATGCCCATTTGGGACTTGCCGGCATGCACTAACAGCAAGCGCTGGTTGATGAGCTCCTGCAGCACGCCACGGCGGAATTCGGGACTTTCCAGCAGCGCCACGTTGTTGCCCACCTGGGGGCGCAAGCGATCCTGCTGCTCGCTCAGGGAGCGCTGAAACTCATCCAGGGTAATCGGCGTCTTGCCAACGCTCGCGACCTCGTTCGCGCTACCCCCTCCGCTCACATAGGAATCCACGCCCCACAAGGCGAAGGGCAGAATGATGATCGCCAGGACGATCTGGACGATTCTCTTGCTGTTGCGAACGGTATCGAACATGGTCATGTATCCCAAGCAAAAAGGCGAACCGGAGTCCGCCTTTGCGTATTGAATCAAAAGTTGATCTGGTGGCCCGCAATTGTAATCAAAGTCTTTGCCGCCCGGGAGGGAGTTCGGCGTCCCTGCTACCATTCCAGCGCAGAGCACTCACGACTGCAAGCATGGCGAACGCGACCTTCCGCTTCTACGAGGAACTCAACGACTTCCTGGCGCCCCAGCGTCGCAAGCGGGAATTTTCGTTACCCTGCGCGCAGGCGGCGACCGTCAAGCACATGATCGAGGCGCTCGGCGTGCCGCACACCGAGGTCGAAGTGATCCTCGTCAACGGCGCATCGGTCGGCTTCGACCGCCTGCTGCGGGACGGCGACCGCGTCGCCGTCTATCCGCGCTTCGAGGCGCTGGATGTCACGCCGCTGCTGCGCGTGCGCGCGCAACCGCTCAGAGAGACCCGCTTCGTCGCCGACTGCCATCTCGGCGGACTTGCCCGCCTGCTGCGCATGGCCGGCTTCGACACGCTGTTCCGCAACGACTTCGCCGACCCCGAGCTCGCCGCGATCTCGATCGGCGAGCGGCGCATCCTGCTGACGCGCGACCGCGAACTGCTCAAGCTGCGCGGCATCACGCACGGCTGCTACGTCCATGCGCTGAAACCGGTGCGGCAATTCCAGGAGATCGTGCAGCGGCTCGAACTGCAGGACAGTTTCCGTCCCTTCTCGCGCTGCCTGGAATGCAACACGCCGCTGCGGCCGATCGACAAGCCGCTGATCGCAGACCGCCTGCCACCCGCGGTCAGGGAGCATCAGCAGCACTTCCTCACCTGCGACCACTGCCGGCGCATCTACTGGCAGGGCACGCATTGGCAGCGCATGCGCTCCCTGCTCGCAGCCGCGGCGCCCTGAGCCGAGTCGTATTGCCAGAGCCGGATTCTTCAGGACAGCGCCGCCTGCAGCGCCGCGTCGATGCCATCGGGCGACACGACGGTGTTCATCCCGGCCGGCTCCCAGGTTTCTGCATAGGCCGCCTGCTTGGTCGGACGTTCGGCCAGGCCGGGATGGATCAGGCTCACGCGCGGCAGCGCGTAGGCCGCCGGACCGATCCGGCCGTGCAGGCTGCTGCCGCAGTAGCCGCGGCTGGCGGCGATCAGCGCGCAGATGTCCCAGAGATGCAGCGAGGCGAAGAGGTGTGCCGCGCCTTCCCGCATGCGCCCGATGGTGCGCCGATAAACGTCGAGGTCGTCGTGCCACGGCGCCGCCCCGGCGCGGAAGAACACCATGCCGAGACCGGTCTCGGCGGCGAGGCGGCCGAGCTGTGCGGCGATCCCGGCGAGTGTCGCGTCGTCGCCGAAGTCGGCGCTGAACTGGATGGCGAGATAGCCCTGCGGGAAGGCGCGCCGCAACCCGGCGACTTCGCCGCCGTCGATATGGCGCCCGATCTCGGCGCCGAACAGCTCGGCGACCATCACCGCCGGGTCGGGCACGAGGCCGGCATGGATGTCGGCCGCCGCCAGTTGCGCCTGCGTCCGCCGGTCGCGTACGCTGACCTCGTCGGCCTCACTGAGCTTGGCCACAACCTCGGCGCGCAATGCCGGAGCGCAGGCGTCGAGCGCAACGCCGCCGACCGCCTGGTAGGCGACCCGCGTTGCGTGTGGAAAGCGCGCGCGTGCCACGGCGTAGGGCGCACGGTCGGCAATTCCGAGCTGCGCTTCCACCCAGGCCTGGCGCAGCGCCGGCTGGTTTTCCAAATGGACGATGGCGGCCTGGGCTTCGGCCGGCGGCTGCAGCATCACCGCGGCCTGCCAGGCATCGCAGGTCAGGATTTCGCCGCCGACATGGAGTATCTCGACGGGCCGGCCGCGCCACTGCCCGGCCAGTTCGACGAGTGGCACGACGCGATGGCCGCCGCAGGGCGTCAGGTCGCGCGCCGCCAGGCCGGCGACGATGATTTCACGGTCTGGCTGCAGCGCTGCCGCGATATGCGGGAACAGCAGGTCGCCGAAGTTGTGGCGGTCGCAGGCGCCGAACAGGATGAGGGGAACCGTGGGGCGCAACGCCCGCGCCTACTCGTCCCTGAGGTGGGGCCGACACTCCTCGGCAGGCTCTCCCGTATCCGCATCGAGCCAGTCGGCGATGCCGATTTCGTCTTCCGCCTCTGCCAGCGTCTCGCCGGTCTCCAGGGCCGCATCGGCGAACTGCATGTCGGCCACCGCCTCGACCAGCGTGGGGAACGGCCCGTATTCGCGGCCGTCCTCGATGCTCTGCCAGTAACAGCCGTCAGGGCGTTCGATGAGCCGGGTCCGGTCGTACTCCGCCGGAGTCACGGGAACATTTGCAGCCATGGTGGATCCTCCTTATGCTTGTGTCCGCTGGCCCTATTCTCCGATGAGCCGAACCGAAGGGCAAGTACAAACGGTATATGCCCTATCCCTTGACGCATACCAGCGGTGCGAGCCGCGCCACGCGGCGCGCCAGGCCCGCATGGTCGGACGACGCGACGACCGCGCCGACGTCCTTGTAGGCGAACGGCGCCTCCTCGGCGACGCCGCGCAAGCTCGGGCTCCTGATCAGGATGCCGCGCGCGGCGAGGTCGTCCACCACCGAGCGGCCGTGCCAGCGCCTGGTCGCCTCGTGGCGGCTCATCGCTCGGCCTGCGCCATGGCAGGCCGAGCCGAAGGCGCGTTCCTCGATGCCGGCCGAGCCGGCGAGCACCCATGATGCTGTGCCCATGCTGCCGCCGATCAGCACCGGCTGGCCGACCCGGGCGTACTCGGCCGGCAGCTCGGCGTGGCCCGGGCCGAAGGCGCGTGTCGCCCCCTTGCGGTGCACGAACAGCCGGCGCTTCTGACCATCCACGGGATGCGTCTCCTCCTTGCAGGTGTTGTGAGAGACATCGTAGAGCAGCGGCATGCGGATGCCGGGAAACACCTCGACGAAGGCCGCGCGGGCAAGATGGGTGAGGATCTGGCGGTTGGCGAGCGCGCAGTTGATGCCGGCGCGCATCGCGCCGAGGTAGCGCTGCCCCAGCGCGGACTGCAGCGGCGCACAGGCGAGTTCGCGGTCGGGCAGCGCGATGCCGGCCGCCGGCGCGGCGACCACCATCTCGCGCAGGTAGTCGGTGCCGATCTGGTGGCCGAGGCCGCGCGAGCCGCAGTGGATACTGACGACGACGTCCCCGACGGCGAGGCCGTAGGCCCGCGCGGCGGCCGCGTCGAAGATCTCGGCGACGGCCTGCACTTCGAGGTAGTGGTTGCCAGAACCGAGCGTACCCATCTCGTCCCGCTGCCGTTTCTTGGCCTGCGCGGAGACCGCGCCGGGATCGGCGCCGGCGACGCAGCCGCGCTCCTCGATGCGCTCGAGGTCGGCCGCGCTGCCGTAACCCTCCTGCACCGCCCAGCGGGCGCCGCCCTTGAGCATCGCGTCCATGCCGCGGGCGTCGAGGCGCAGCGCGCCGGTGCTGCCGACGCCGGCGGGAATGCGCGCGAACAGGACGTCGGCGAGACGCGGCTTCGCGCTCTCGATGTCATCCGCTTGCAGGCCGGTGAGCAGCGTGCGCACGCCGCAGGAAATATCGAAGCCGACGCCGCCGGCCGACACCACGCCGCCCTCGGCCGCGTCGAAGGCGGCGACGCCGCCGATCGGGAAGCCGTAGCCCCAGTGCGCGTCCGGCATCGCGTAGGACGCCGCGACGATGCCGGGCAGCGCCGCGACGTTGGCGACCTGCTCGGCCACCTTCTCGTCCATCGCCGCGACGAGCTCGCGCGAGGCGTAGATGATGCCCGGCACGCGCATGCGCCCCGCCAGGGGCAGTTCCCACTCGTATTCGCCGCGCTGTTTCAGTTTCTTCAGATCCATGTTCGCCTCACACGTCCACCACGCATTGCGCCAGCCAGCGGCCATCTGGCTCCTGCCGCACCACCAGTTCGCAGAACGTCGCGCCCTTGATCTCCGCCGCCGGCTGGTGGCGCTCGACATCCACCGGCTCACCTCGTACGGTCGCGCTTAGGCGATGGCCGCTTATCGCGACGTTGAAGCGCGAGAACAGCAGATGCCGCGTCGCCATCTCGTAGATCAGCGCATTGAGCCAGTCGACGAGCAGCAACTCGTCGTCGGGCGCCGCGCATTCGATGCGTGCCGTCTCACCGGCGCCGACTTTTGCCGGATCGCAGATGACCGCGGTCAGCGCGGTCGCCGCGCCGGCGAAGGCTTCGGCCAGCGTGTCGCCCGTGCCGCGCACGCCGACGTCGGCTTCGTGGGGAAAGGTTTCCCAGTTCATCGGCCCGCCTTCGCCGGCAGGCGGGCGGCCTCGATCTCGCCGCGATCCTCGCGCGACTCGGGCGGAATCCACTGCAGCCCGAGCGCGCGATAGACCTCCTCCTCCGTCGCGCCGGCAATGCTTTCCTTGCCGCGGAAGACGCCGTACTCGTTGAGCTTGAGGCCGCGCGCGCGGGCGATGCGCCGCAGGGCGATGTTGTGGGCTTTCGAGCCGGTGAAGTAGCACAGCGCCGCGCCGTGGGACGCCGCCGGCACGACGCGCAGGTCGACCTGCAGGCCCCCCTTCAGGACGACGCTGGCGCGCGCCGGTCCCGCCGCGAGCACCTCGGCGACTTCGGGGTAGGCGCCAAAGCGGCGCATTGCCTCATTGCCGCCTTTTGCGCCGTCCGCAGCAACGACCAGGATGTCGAGGTCGCCGACGGTTGCGCAGCCGCGCCGGTAGCTGCCGGCAATCTCGACCGTGACGACACCGGGTGTCCCGGCCAGCCAGGCGAGCAGCGGTTCGGCCTGTTGCCGGGCATGCTCGCGCGGATAGCGCCGCGCCTGCGACAGGTGCGCCTCGACCGCCTGCAGGATGTTGGCCTCGGTCTTCGCACCGAAGCCCGGCAGGTCGCGGATATGCCCAGCGCGTGCGGCGGCGACAAGCTGATCGGGCGTCTCGACGTCGAGCTCGTGCCACAGCATCGCGGCGCGCTTCGGACCGAGCCCCGGCACATGCAGCAGCTCGGTCACCGCCGGCGGAAATTCGCCGCGCAGCTTGTCGAGCGCCAGGCACTTCCCCGTTGCGACGATCTCGCGGATCTTGGCGGACAGGTCCTTGCCGATGCCGCGCAGCTTGGTCAGGTCCTCGCCGCGCTCGACCATCGTCCGCAGTTCGCGGCCGAGTTCGCCGACGATGCGAGCGGCGTTG
>JAJZSW010000011.1 GCA_021849505.1 Pseudomonadota bacterium | reverse complement strand
TTCATGAAGAAGGCCGACACCAGCCCGCCGCACATGCCAAGGCAATGACCGCTGCCGAGCAGACCGACCATGAACGCGGCTCCGTAGGAGAACGTGGCCGCTTCCACTATTTTTGCAGGCGCAGCGAGTTGCTGACCACCGACACCGAGGAGAGCGCCATCGCCGCCGCCGCGATCATCGGGTTGAGCCGGCCGGCCGCGGCGAAGGGAATCGCGACGACGTTGTAGCCGAGCGCCCAGAACAGGTTCTGGCGCACGATGGCCATGGTGCGGCGCGCGAGGTCGATGCCGCCCGCGACGCGCGCGATGTCGCCGCCGACCAGCGTGACGTCGGCCGCTTCGACGGCGATGTCGGCGCCGCCGCCGATGGCGAAGCCGACCGCCGCCGCCGCGAGCGCCGGCGCATCGTTGATGCCGTCGCCGATCATGCCGACCTTGCGGCCTGCGCTCTTGAGCCGTTCGACCAGCGCGAGCTTGTCGGCGGGCGTGGCGCGCGCGATCACTTCGTCGATGCCGACCTCGCGGGCGACATGGCGCGCGGCGGCCGCCACGTCGCCGGTGCACATGATGGTCTTGAGACCGAGCTGGTGCAGCAGCGCAATGGCTTCCCGCGCGCCCGCGCGCGGCGCGTCGGCGATGGCGAACAGCGCGACACAGCGCTCGTCGAGGGCGACGAAGACCGGGGTCTTGCCCTGCTCGGCGAGGGCGTCCGCCTGCGCCTGCTGGGCACGGCAGTCGATGCCGGCCTTTTCCAGATACGCGGCGTTGCCGATCAGGATCATGCCGCTGTCGCTGTCGGCTTGCACGCCGAGCCCCGGGGTTGCCTGGAAGCCGAAAGTCGGCGCTGGCGGGACGGCACGCGCGGCGCAGTAAGCGGTCAGCGCGCGGGCGAGGAAGTGCTCGGAATGCTGCTCGACGCCCGCGACGAGGGCGAGGAGCCGCGCCTCGTCGATTCCCGCCGCTGGCAGGTGGTCGGTCACCGAGGGATGTCCGGCGGTGATGGTGCCGGTCTTGTCGAACACCAGCGTGTCGAGCGTGGCGGCGGTTTCGAGCGCTTCCCCGTTCCGGATGTAGATGCCGCGCCGCGCCGCCTGGCCGGTGCCGACCATGATCGCGGTGGGCGTCGCGAGGCCGAGCGCGCAGGGGCAGGCGATCAGGAGCACGGCCACCGCGTGCGAGAGCGAACGCGCGAGCGGATGGCCGGCCAGCAGCCAGCCGGCGAAGGTGGCGGCGGCGACGGCGCCGACGGCGGGCACGAAGCGCGCCGAGATGCGGTCGGCGAGTTTCTGCACCGGCAGCTTGCTGCCTTGCGCATGGTCGACCAGCTTGACGATGCCGGAGAGCACGGTTTCCGTGCCGATCGCCGTCACCTTCAGCGTGAATGAGCCGTTGCCGTTCAAGGTGCCGCCGACCACCTTGTCGCCCGCCGCTTTCGCCACCGGCAGCGGCTCGCCGGTGAGCAGCGATTCGTCGAGTGACGATCCGCCCGCCAGCACGATGCCGTCGGTCGGCACCTTGTCGCCGGGGCGCACGCGCAGGATGTCGCCGACGCGCACGGCGTCGATGTTCACCGTTTCGTCGCCGGCATCCGTGACGCGGATCGCCGTGTCGGGCTGCAACTCGATGAGCTTGCGGATCGCTTCCGACGCCTTGCCTTTCGCCCGCTCCTCCATGTAGCGGCCGCCGAGCACGAAGGCGAGGATCGCCGCGGCCGATTCGAAATAGACGTGGTGTTCCATGCGCAGCACGCCGGGCAGGCTGTAGAGCCAGGCCGCGCCGGCGCCCATCGCGATCAGCGTGTCCATGTTCGCCTCGCGCTGCTGCGCGAGCGCCCAGGCCTTCCTGAAGATGTTTCCGCCGGGGCCGGCGACCACGTAGGTGGAGAGCGCCAGCTCCATCACGCGCAGCGCCGGCGAGCGGTGCATCAGCATGCCGGAGATCATCACGGGCACGCTCGCGATGGCGGCGCGCAGCAGGCGCTGTTGCGCCTCATCCAGCCGTGCCTTCTCGCGCTCGACGAGCAGGCGGCGCTGCGCCAGCGTGTCCATCGGCCGCGCCTCATAGCCCAGCTTCCGGACGGTTTCGAACAGCTCGCTCTTCGACAAATAACCCTTCACCGTCACCGTCTCGGCAGCGTAGTTGACGGCGGCGGATGCGACGCGCGGATCGCGCTTGAGCGAGAGTTCGATCAGCGCGGCGCAGGAAGCGCAGGTCATGCCTTCGACGGCCGCCAGGCATTCCTGCACCGGTTGGTTGGGATCTGGTACGAAAGTCGGCGCTGGCGAGACGGCACTCTTCCGGGCGGCCCGCGCCAGGTTGCCGATCACCGCGTCGATCAGCGCGACGAGGCGCGCTTCGGGCAATTGCGCCGCGTCGTACTGGATCGTCACCGAGCCGATGTCCTGGACGGCGCGCACGGCGCGGATCGCGGCATGCTTGCGCAGCAGGATTTCGAGTAGGTAGCAGCGTTCGGCCTGCCGGATCAGCGGCGGCGCGATGATCCGGATGCGCCAGGGCAGGCGATGAACGATGCGGTAGTGCTTCACGAAGCTGTCACGACTTGCGGTAGCGCACCAGCAGGAAGACGAGGTAGAACACCGTGAGCCAGGCGTTGCCGTACTTCACCGGCTCCTTGATCCAGCGATTGACGATCAGGTCCCAGTGGGTCTTGATCAGGTAGAAGGCGACGATGTCGTTGAAGAAATTGGTGACCGCCTTCTCGGTCGTGGCGCTTTCAACCAGCGGGCGGAAGCGCTCCGGCGCGGCGGCGATCAGCTTGGCGCGCAGGTCCTCGAGCCGTTCGGCCGGGCCCACGGCGGTCGGTTCGTCCGGCGGCGGCGCGGGTTCCACCTGCGCGGCGGCTTGCGGTTCAAGGTCAGGGGCGGGAAGCAGCGCCTTGATGCGTCGCGCGACATCGGCATGCGTCAGCCGCTGCGGGTCGAAACGCACGGCCAGCTTGCCTTCGACCGTCAGCCAGCTCGTGCGCACGACGCCCGGCAGCGCCCGCAGGCTGCTTTCGAGCGCCGCGCCGGTTTCGGGGCTGCGCAGGGGGGCGGGCAGGCGCAGGCGCAGGTAGCCATCCGCGCGCTGCAGGACCTGGATTGCCGAGGCATCCATCGCGGCTTCAGCCCTGTGTGGGCGATGTCACGGCCGCCGCCGCGGGCGCGGTTGAATCGGGCCCCTGGGTCTCGGCGAGCAGGTCGTCGAGGTTTTCCTTCTGGTGCAGCGCGAAGTCCTTGCCCATGCCGGTCAGCTTGCTGGCGGCCTCGATGATCTCCTTCTCGTACTTGAACAGCAGGTAACCGGCGGCGACACCGGCGGCGAGAAAGACCAGCGGATTGCGCAGCAGGCTCGTGCCGGCGCCGAGCAGCCCCTTGCCGGCCGCGAAGCCGCCCGCGGCCATCATCGTGCCGGTGGCCATCGGATGGGACATCATGTTGCCCATCATGTGCGGCATCTGGCGCCCGGCTTCCATCATCGGAGTGTTCATGGGGTTTTCCTTTCGGTTGAGTTCGGCGCATTTTGCGCCTGATCGGCTGGCGGGGAATTGATTTCGTTCAACATTTCGTAGATGCCGCGACAGCCTGCGCAGCAGAAGTTGAGCGTCCCGCCCGGTGTGTCGAGCGTGAATGGCTGGCTGCCGCAGTCGAGGGCGCAGAGGTCGCAGGGAATCATTTCAGCAGCGTTTGCACATGCCGTTCGAGCATCGCCGCGTCGGTTTCGCCGACGATCTTGCCGCGCACGACGCCTTGGCCGTCGATCAGGAAGGTCGTCGGCAGGCCGACGACGCCATAGGACTTGGCGATCTTCGAGCTTTCATCCAGCGCGGCCGGATAGCCGACGCCGAGCCTGTTCATGAAGGACGCCACCGTGGCCTTGTCCTGCCCCGCATTGACGGCGAGGACGGCGAAGCGCTCGCCGTGGCGCAGACGCACCGCGTCGATGAGCTTCATTTCCGGCTCGCAGAATTTGCACCAGTCGGCCCAGAAACGCAGGACGAGCGGCGTGCCGGCGTAGGTGGCGGGGAAGTCGACAGCCGCCCCGTCAAGTTGCGTGGTTTTGAACGCCGGGGCGGGGTTGCCGATGTTGAGGTTCGCCGGCGGCTCGCCGCAGGCGGCGACGAACCCCGCGAACGCGAACGGGAGGAAAAGGCTTAGAAGCGGCTGGCGGCGCGCATCAGGGCGCCGCGCAGCGCGATCGTCAGGCTGGAACCCATGCCGATCTTCTGGGCGACGGCGGGCAGCAGGATCAGGGAAGCCAGGGCGAAGCCCGCACCCAGCAGCAGCGACGCCATTTCCGGGGGATTGGACGGCTTGGTATGCGATTGGCTGCTCATGATGGTTTCTCCTGCGCTCAATAGTCGCAGCCAATGTACTGCGACCGTTGCGGGAGGGGAATGCGTCAGATTGTCGCATCTCAGTCCAAAAGGATCAGGTTCGAGCGCCAGATCATGAGGGTCGCGACGGCGAGGAACAGGCCGAAGCCAACGGCGGCCACGCCGGCGAGCGCGCGCGAGGTGATATTGATGATCGGCGCGAGGGTCGGCCGGCGCGAGAACAGGCGCAGCACGCCGGCGCTCATGCCCGCCGCCGCGCCGGTGAACAGCGGGATGTAGAGCCAGTAGCCCTGGTACGCATAGTCCGGCTTGAGGATGCAGAACGGGCAGTGGTGGTGCGGGTGCTCGTAGATGTAGAGCGAGACGAAGGCGAGGATGCCGGCGAGCGCGGCGCCGAACCCGGCGAGCGCGCCGATGCCCGTCAGGTAGCCGCTGCCGTCGCGCGGGCGCAGCCAGTGCCAAATGGAAATGCCGATGGCGGCGCACAGCCCGCCATAGAAGCCGATGAGCGCCGGTTTGGGGGGCAGGGCGCTGACCTCGCTGGCCAGCGTGGACGCCTGCTCCGAGAACATGCTGCCGCAGCAGGAGGTGATGACGTCGGCCTTGAGGCCGAGGAAGTACTGGAGTTGCAAGTACAGGCTGAGTGCGAAAAGCGGGATCGCCGCCAGCAGCAGGCCGTACTTGAGCCGCACCAGCGGGTAGTCGCGCGCGCGGCTGTCGACGTGGTTGATCGCCAGCCACAGCGTCGCGAGGAAGAACAGGGCGAGCTGGGCGTAGAGCGCGGGGAAGCCGAAGGCATTGACGTTGAGCGCGCCGACCGCGCACATCGCGCCGACGAACATGACCGACATCTTGTCGGCGTTGAAGACGAACAGCAAGGCGGCGAGGATCTGCACCAGGCAGACGAAGGCGACCAGCGTCGAGAACAGGTAGGTCAGGCGTTCCAGCTGCAGTTGCCGCTCGCTGCCACTGGCGACGTCCCAGTGGCGGATCACCCGCACGGCGAAGGGCGCCGCGGCGAGCAGCATGAAGAGGCTGATGCCCGCCGCGAGGAGTAACGCGATGATCGCCGGCTGGAAAATCACTTCGCGTCCACGATCCTGCCGTCGCGCAGGGTGACGACGAAATCCACGACCGCGGAATCGACCACCAGCGGATCGTGGCTGGTGAGCACGATGGTGCGGCCCTGATCGGCCAGCTTTTCGAGGATGCCGAGAAATTCCTTCGACAACTTCGTGTCGAGGTTGGCGGTCGGTTCGTCGGCGATGAGGATTTCCGGATCGTTGATCAGCGCGCGGCAGATGGCGACGCGCTGCTGCTCGCCGCCGGAGAGCCATTCGACCTGCGCGTCGCGGCGCTGGCCGAGGTCGACGCCGGCGAGCAGCGCTTCGGCTTTTTCCAGCAAGGCCTGGCGCGGCTGGCCGGTCGGGTAGGCGGGCAGGATGATGTTCTCGAGCGCCGAGAGGCCGCGGATCAGGTTGAACTGCTGGAAGATGAAGCCGAAGGTGCGGCGGCGGATCTCGGTGAGGAAGCGCTCCGGCAGACCGGAAATGTCCTCGTCCTTGAGGCGCACGCGGCCCTCGGTCGGGCGGGCGAGGCAGCCGAGGATGGTCAGCAGCGTGGTCTTGCCCGATCCGGACGGACCGCGCAGCGCGGTGACCCGCTGGTCGGGAATCGCGAGGTCGATGCCGGAGAGCGCCCAGTATTCGTTGTGGCGGCCTTGATTGAACGCCTTGCGGATGCCGGTCAGTTCGATCATGAGCGCATCACCGTGTCGGGATCGGTCGTTGCCGCGCGCCAGATCGGCACCAGCACCGCCGCCGTGTAGGGAAACACGGTGAAGAAGAACAGCGTCGCGATCTGCAGGCCGTCGATGTGCGGCGGCAGGGTGAAGCGCGGGTAGAGCACCGCCCAGCCCTTGAGCACCGGCTCGAAAATCATCGCATCCAGGTGGAAGACATGCAGGTAGGCGGCGACGTAGCCGAGCAGGAAAGCCAGCAGCGAGACCAGCAGGCCCTCCCAGAACTTCATCTTGATGACGTCGCCGGTCTCCCAGCCGATCGCCTTGAGGATGCCGATCTCGCGCCGCTCCTCGGCGGAGAGGCCGGCGGCCTTTTCCCAGGCGAAGATGCCGAAGGCGAGGATCGCGGCGGAGAGCAGCGCGAGCATGAGGCCCTCGCGCCAGTCGAAGATCGAGGCATAGGTGCGCAGTACTTCGTCGCGCAGGATCGGCCGCGAGTCGGGCAGCGTCGACAGCAGCTTGATCGCGACGTTGCGCACTTCCTGCGGGTTGGCGACCGACATCGCGATGTCGGTCCAGTGGCCTTCCGGATACTTGAAGAAGGCGCGGAAATCCTCCTCGTGCATCAGCACCAGGTCGGCGCTGACCAGTTCGGAAGTTTGCGGCAGCACTTCGGCGACGATGAAGGTGTGCAATTCGCCGGAATACGAACGGAAGGAGATGCCGTTGCCGGCGGCCAGGCCGCGCGAGCGCTCCAGCGCCGGGCCGACAATGATTTCGCCGCGGGGGATTTGCATGTCGCGCGGGGCCATGAAAGTGTAGTTGGCCTTCACCACGCTGTCGTAGTAGTAGCCCCACAGCCGGCCTTCCATCTTCTGCACGCCACGCAATCGTACGTTTTGGCCGATCTGTTCGAGGTAGCCCGGCGGAATCAGGTCGTGACGGCCGGCGACCAGCCGCTGCAGCACGATCTCGGGGCTGCTGGCCAGTACCTTCTGCGCCTCGGTGCGCAGGGCGTGCGCGTACAGCGCCACCGAGGCGAGCACGAAGACCAGCAGCGTGTAGATGAACAGCAGCCCGAGGTTCTTCGCCTTGCGCCGCGCCAGCGAGGCGAGCGTGAAGTCAATCAGGTGCCGCTGTTTTTCGATCCAGGTTTTCATAGGCATTGAGGATGCCGGCGGGCGGCGGAACGAGCGAGCCGGTGGGGAAATGTTCGAAGGCGACGGGATGGTCCTGGAAGGCCGACTGCAGATCCGCCTGTGTCGGGTGGCGCGTGTAGCGCGCCTCGGTGAACAGCGCCGGGTCGGTCAGCCCGAGGCGCTCGACGAGACGGGCCGTCTCCGCGCTGGCGCTTTCGCTCTGCGCGCGCAGCCGCGCGGCGTCGGCGAAGCTCAGCGCGAAGGCGCCAATGGCGCTGGCGAAGACGATCAGGGCGAGGTTGGCGGGACGCATGGGGCGGAATGTTGCTGCAACGTAAATAAAAAAACCACCGATTGGATCAAAGAGTAGCGCGACAGTTTGTCGCAGTCAGGTGGGGGAAAGTCAGTCTTGGCGCGACGGCACGGCTTTCGGCAGTCAGCCGGGAATAAATTCCGGGATTGCGCGCACCATGAACTCATCGAACAGCGGTACGGTAAATGCCATGTCGCCATGCGCAGGGCTATAGATCATCCCTTTCTTGATGAGCTTGGAGCGCACCGGGCCGATTCCTTTGACTGACATGCCCAGGGTTGCCGCAATGTCACCTGTGCGGTGGTTGCCAGGACCCAGATGGGCCATCGCGCGTAAAAAGTTTTTTTCGCCTGGCGTCAGGCGATCAAAGCGCACGCGGAAGAAATTCCTGTCCAGCCGGCGCATGACCTCCGGTGTGGCGTCGCGGACAATCTGCAAGGTGATCGGGCTCGCGCTGGCCATGTTCCATGACTGGTATCCCCATTCCTGTATGAAATAGGGATAGCCGCGCGTCAGTCGAAATACTTCTTCCAATGCGTCTTCCTGAAACTCGACTCCCGCTTCACGAGCCGGGTCGCGCAAGGCCTTCGCCGCATCGGCTGCCGACAGCGCCCCGATGTCCGGGAAGTTGAACAACCGCTCGGCATACGATTTCGATTCTCCCGCCATGCCGGGCAGTACCGGCAGACCTGCGGCGAGCAACACCAGCGGCAATTGCTTCTGCTGCATCCGGTGCATTGCCATGATGATGGCGCCCAGTTCTTTTTGACTCAGATACTGGATTTCGTCTATCAGGATGGCAACGGCGCTGCCATGTTCCTCGGCTGCTTCGGCGATGGCCACGAACAAATTGGGCAGGTCGATCTCGAGGTCACCGCTATCCGCGGTACCCTTGGCGGGTTCGATATCCAGCCCCAGCGCCACATCGCCCACTGTCAGCTTGATGCCGCCGATAAAGCTGCGCAACACTGCCAGCCCGCGCTTTACCTTGTTGCCCGCACCGGCAGTTCGGTCCAGTTCATAAAGTAGGCCACGGAGTGCTGGATAGATCAACTCACCCAGCGGTTTTTCCTCGTGGGCTTCGATCAGGATCGTTTGATAGTCGGCTGCCTTCGCCATGCGTTCGATTTCGTTCAGCAGCACGGTCTTGCCTACCCCGCGTAATCCCGTCAGCAGTAGGCTTTTTTCCGGACGCTTTTGCTTTACACGTCCCAGCAGGATGCGTGCCTGCTCAAGCAATGGGTCGCGTCCGACCAGTTCCGGAGGCGGCGCGCCCGCACCGGGAGAAAACGGGTTGTTGATTGGATCCATGGACATCTCCAGCCACAAGTTCTATCTAATTCTATCGAAATACAGATAGACATATGTAGTCTTTGTTAGAAATACCCGAAAGCAGCGGGAGGCGGCACAGGAAGTGGGTCACCCGGCCAGCAGCACGATCACCGCGCCGGCGCCGCCTTCGATGGTGCGCGCCTGGCAGTAGGCGAGCACTTCCTGACGCTGGCAGAGCCAGCCCAGCACGAGACGCTTGAGCACCGGCACGCGGCCCGGCGAGCCGTGGCCCTTGCCATGGACGATGCGCACGCAGCGCTGGTCGCGGGCGCGGCATTCGGCGAGGAAGAGGGCGACGTGGTGGCGCGCCTCGTCGCGCTGCATGCCGTGCAGGTCGAGATGGGCCTGCACCACCCAGCGGCCGCGGCGCAGGTCCTTGAGCACCTTGGGCGCCATGCCGGGCTTCAGATAGACGGCTTCGTCGCCGCCTTCCAGCGCCAGGGCCAGCGGATCGTTGTCGCTCAGGGATTCGCCGAGCGCGGCGCGCTCGTCGTGGCTGCGCTGCCGGGGGATCGGCAGCGGCGGGGGCGGCTCGTGATGCGCGCGACTGGTGTGGTCGGGGGCGAGCGGCACGGCATCGGCGACCGCGTCCCGGAACAGGGCGCGCGATGCGTCATCGAGCGTCCTGTTGCGCATGGCTTACCCCAGATTGTCGAGATACTTCTCGGCGTCCAGCGCCGCCTGGCAGCCCGTCGCCGCGCTGGTCACGGCCTGCTTGTAGATCATGTCCTGCACGTCGCCGGCGGCGAACACGCCAGGCACCGAGGTTGCCGTCGCGTTGCCGTCGCGGCCGGCCTTGGTCACGATGTAGCCGTTCTGCATCTCGAGCTGGCCGGCGAAGATGTCGGTGTTCGGCTTGTGGCCGATGGCGATGAAGATGCCCATCAGCTTGATGTCCTCGGTCGCGCCGGACTTCACGTTCTTGATGCGCATGCCGGTGACGCCGCTCTTGTCGCCGAGCACTTCGTCGAGCACGCTGTCGAGCTTGAGGATGATCTTGCCAGCGGCGACCTTCTCGTACAGGTGATCCTGCATGATCTTCTCGGCGCGGAACTTGTCACGGCGATGCACCAGGGTAACGCTGCTGGCGATGTTGGCGAGATACAGCGCCTCTTCCACGGCGGTGTTGCCGCCGCCGATCACGGCGACCGGCTGGTTGCGGTAGAAGAAGCCGTCGCAGGTCGCGCAGGCGGAGACGCCCTTGCCGGAGAAGGCCTGCTCGGACGGCAGGCCGAGATACTGGGCGGAAGCGCCGGTGGCGATGATCAGCGCGTCGCAGGTGTATTCGCCGCTGTCGCCGATCAGACGGATCGGCTTTTCGCTCAGCTTCGTGGTGTGGATGTGGTCGAAGATGATCTCGGTGCCGAAGCGCTGGGCGTGTTTCTCGAAGCGCGCCATCAGGTCGGGGCCCATCACGCCGTCGGCGTCGGCCGGCCAGTTGTCCACCTCGGTGGTGGTCATCAGCTGGCCGCCCTGGGCCATGCCGGTGATCAGGACGGGTTTGAGGTTGGCGCGCGCCGCATAGACGGCGGCGGTATAGCCGGCGGGGCCGGAGCCTAGAATCAACAACTTGGAGTGACGGGCCGTCATTGGGACTATCCTTTTTTGGAAACGTTGGCGGTCATTATAAGGGGCGTCAGGAAGGGGTTTGTTTCGCTGTTCGGGCGTTTGGCCAACCCGCCCGGGCCGAAAATCGGCACGATATCCGCAGTGTCTTCATTCTTACGGAATTCCGCCCATGTCTCTCGCCACGCTTTCCTATGCCACCCGGCCGCGTCCCGCCGCCCAGCCGCTGCCCGAGCGCATCGCCGCGCTGGTGCGCGAAGCCCGCTGGCTGGTCGTCGCCGCCCTCGGCCTCTATCTCGCCCTGATCCTGATCGGCTACGACAAGGCCGATCCCGGCTGGTCGCAGGCGGCCGATGTCGAGAAGATCGCCAATCCCGGTGGCCGCTTCGGGGCCTGGCTGGCCGACCTGATGCTTTACCTGTTCGGTCTGTCGGCGTGGTGGTGGGTCGGGCTGCTGTTCATGATGGTGGCGCTCGGCTATCACCGCATCAATCACCTGTTCGGCGAGGACCGCCGGCCGCTCTACATCGCGCTGGGCGGCTTCGCGCTTTTGCTGGTCGCCAGCTGCGGTCTCGAGGCGATGCGCTTCTGGAGCCTGAAGGCGGCGCTGCCACTCGCGCCCGGCGGCATGCTGGGCCTGGAGCTCAGCCGCCTGACCGGGGCCTGGCTGGGCTTCACCGGCGGCACGCTGCTCCTGATGGCGGCGCTGATCGCCGGTTTCAGCCTCGTGACCGGCATGTCGTGGCTGCGTTTCATCGAGAAGCTCGGCGGCTTGCTGGAGATGTCCTGGTGCGGTCTCGTCGCCCTCTGGGAAGGCTGGCAGGATCGCCGTTACGGCCGCGCCCTGGCCGAGCGCCGCGAGGCCGTGGTCGCCGAGGAGTGGAAGAAGATCGAGGACAACCCGCCGCCCCCGGTGCGCATCGAGCCCCCGGACTTCGAGATTCCGCTGGCGAAAAAGGCCGAGGTGCGCATCGAGAAGGAGCGTCAGACGCCGCTGTTCTTCGATGCGCCGGGCGAGGCGCTGCCGCCGCTCCATCTGCTCGACGAGGCGAACCACGCCAACGACGCGCTGCCGGGCGCCGAGACGCTCGAATTCACCTCGCGCCTGATCGAACGCAAGCTCTCCGATTTCGGCGTGCAGGTGCAGGTGATGTCCGCCCATCCCGGCCCGGTGGTGACGCGCTACGAGATCGAGCCGGCCACCGGCGTCAAGGGATCGACCGTCGTCGGCCTCGCCAAGGACCTGGCGCGCGCGCTGTCGCTGGTCAGCATCCGCGTCGTCGAGACGGTGCCCGGCAAGAGCTGCATGGCGCTCGAACTGCCCAATCCGCGCCGCCAGGCCGTGCGCCTCGCCGAGATCCTCGGCGCCAAGGTCTATCACGACATGCACTCGCACCTGACCCTGGCGCTCGGCAAGGACATCGCCGGCCAGCCGCTGGTCGCCGACCTCGCCAAAATGCCGCACCTGCTGGTGGCCGGCACGACCGGCTCGGGCAAGTCGGTCGGCATCAACGCGATGATCCTCTCGCTGCTCTACAAGGCCGAGCCGAAGGACGTGCGCCTGATTCTCGTCGACCCGAAGATGCTCGAACTGTCGGTCTACGAAGGCATTCCGCACCTGCTGGCGCCGGTCGTCACCGACATGACCAAGGCCGCCAACGCGCTGCACTGGTGCGTCGGCGAGATGGAGCGCCGCTACAAGCTGATGAGCGCGCTGGGCGTGCGCAACCTGTCCGGCTTCAACGCCAAGATCAGGGAAGCGGAGAAGGCTGGCACCTTCATCGCCGACCCGTTGGCGCTGCCGGGTGATCCCGAAGCCGGCCCACCGCCGCTCAAGAGCCTGCCGTATATCGTGGTCGTCATCGACGAGCTGGCCGACCTGATGATGGTGGTCGGCAAGAAGGTCGAGGAACTGATTGCGCGGCTCGCGCAGAAGGCGCGCGCGGCCGGCATCCACCTGATCCTCGCCACACAGCGGCCAAGCGTCGATGTCATCACCGGCCTGATCAAGGCCAACA
The DNA here is from genome assembly GCA_021849505.1 of Pseudomonadota bacterium. Lineage (GTDB taxonomy): Bacteria > Pseudomonadota > Gammaproteobacteria > Burkholderiales > Rhodocyclaceae > Sulfuricystis. The sequence goes on along the minus strand of JAJZSW010000011.1, from coordinate 38,602 downwards.
TCCCGACGCGCATTTCATTCCAGGTTTCCAGCAAGATCGACTCGCGCACCATCCTCGACCAGATGGGCGCCGAGGCGCTGCTGGGGCAGGGCGACATGCTCTACCTCGCGCCGGGTACCGGCCTGCCGGTGCGCGTGCATGGCGCCTACGTTGCCGACGACGAGGTGCATCGCGTCGTAGAGCATCTGCGCAAGATCGGCGCGCCCGAATTCATGGCGGACATCCTGTCCGCGCCTGCCGGCGACAATGCCGAAGCGGGCGGCGAAGACGGCGGCGATGTCGAAACGGACCCGATGTACGACCAGGCCGTGCAGGTCGTGCTCAAGACGCGCCGGCCGTCGATCTCGCTGGTGCAGCGCCACTTGAGGATTGGTTACAACCGTGCCGCGCGCATGATCGAGGCGATGGAGCGCGCCGGCCTCGTCTCGCCGATGAACGGTGCAGGCGGCCGCGAAGTGCTGGTGCCCGAGCAGGCCGAATAGTTTTCTTACACTCTGTTGCAGGCGACGGATCACACTCATGGGCGATAATGCGCCCATGCGCAAACTCATTCTCATCGGCGGATTGCTGTTCTCCGGGCTGGCTTCCGCAGCCGGCATCGACCAGCTGAAAGCCTTTTGGGCCAATACCCATGCGGCACAGGGCACCTTTGCCCAGAGCGTCGTCGCCAAGTCGGGCCGCAAGCCGCAGAATTCGACGGGCATCTTCATGCTCGCGCGTCCCGGCAAATTGCGCTGGTCCTACGAGAAACCTTACAAGCTGCTGCTGGTCGCCGACGGGGAGAAGCTGTGGACTTACGACGTCGACCTCAACCAGGTGACGATCGGCAAGATGGACAAGACGCTCGGCGCGAGCCCGGCGGCGCTGCTCACCGGCGAATCGCTCGACAAGCATTTCACGCTGGCCGAGGCGGGGACCGCGGACGGGCTCGAGATCGTCGATGCAGTGCCGAAAGCCGCGGACAGCACCTTTGCGCGCGTGCGTATCGGCCTCTCGAAAAACCTGCCTCGGCTCATGGAAGTGCAGGACAATTTCGGTCAGACCACGACGCTGCTGTTCACCGAGTTCCAGCCGAACCCGACCCTGCCGAAGGAAGCCTTCCGCTTCGTCCCGAAGAAGGGAGCGGATGTCATCGGTGACTGACTGACACCCCCTAGCGGTTGCTGGCGGCCAGCTTGAAGCCAAAACCGATCAGTGCAATGCCCGCCAGCCGGGTCGCCAGCCGGCGCGCGAAGGGAAAGGCCTTGAGGCGCAGCGCGACGGCATTCCCGACCAGCACCAGCCCGGCCTGATACAGGAAACTCAGCAGCGTGACGTGCGCCATCATCGCGACGAGCGTGCCGCCGGAGGCGTCGGCGCGCAGGAAGAGCGGAAAGAAGGCGACGAAGAACAGGATCACCTTCGGATTGGTCAGGCTCACCGCGCAGGCCTGGCGGAAATAGACCCAGCCGGTACGCCGCTGCTCAGTCTCATCAGCCTGGTCGGCGCAGCGCGTGCGCAGCAGCTGGATGCCGATCCAGGCCAGGTAGGCGGCGCCGAACCACTGCAGGGCTTCGAACAGGAGCGGGTTGGCCTGCATCACCGCGGCAAGACCCAGTACCGCCGCTACCATGAAGATGAAGTCGCCGAACAGTGTTCCAAGCACCGCTCCGAAGCCTGCGCCGAGTCCGTTCTTCGCGGTGGCGTTGAGGATCGCGATCGTGCCGGGCCCCGGCACGAGCTGGAAGATCAGGATCGCGATCAGGAAGCTGGCGTAGTTCTGGATGTCGAACATGGCTGTCTCTAGTGTGAAAGTCGGCGCTGGCGGGACGGCACCATTAGCGCGGCAGGACGTGGATGCTGCTGCGGGCCAGCGTGATTTCGCGCAGGAAGCACAGCAGGCCGGCGATGAGGGTCAGCATGGCCACGATGAACAGGACGGAGATGGCGGTCGAGAGGTTCGCGCCGATGACCGAGCCGAAGAACATCAGGCCGATGACGAGGCAGACGAACAGCGCGCAGCTCGTGCAGAGGCCGATGGACCAGTGGATCATGCGTGCCCGGCGCGAAAGCCGGTTCATCTCTCCCTTGATCACGGGAACCGCCGTTTCCACGGATTTCTGCAGCTCGCATTCGAGCGTGCGAAAGCGATCGACGACGCGCGCGAGGCGGTTGATGAGCACGGAGAGGATCGCGCCGACGCCGGTCAGCAGGAACACGGGCGCCACCGCGAGCTGGATGACGTGGGAAACGCTGGCGATGCCGGCAGGATCTTGCATGGGTGGGGTCCGGACTGTCAGGAATGCTCCGCGCACTTTACCCCACGGCGGGTGGGCAGGTGGGGCGGGTTTATCATTGGCGCATCATGTCCGACGACCTGTTCAAGGCAGCCAACCCCCACGCTCCGCTGGCGGAGCAACTTCGCCCGGCGAGGCTCGACGCGGTGATCGGCCAGCAGCACCTGCTCGGGCCGGGCAAGCCGCTGCGGCTGGCCTTCGAGTCGAAGACGCCGCATTCGATGATTCTCTGGGGGCCGCCGGGCGTCGGCAAGACCACGCTGGCGCGGCTGATGGCGGACGCTTTCGACGCCGAGTTCATCGCCCTCTCTGCCGTGTTCTCGGGCGTCAAGGACATCCGGGCCGCCGTCGAACAGGCACAACTGACGCTGGCGCAGTCCGGGCGGCGCACGCTGATGTTCGTCGACGAGGTGCACCGCTTCAACAAGGCGCAGCAGGATGCCTTCCTGCCCTTCGTCGAGCAGGGTTTGCTGACCTTCATCGGCGCGACGACCGAAAATCCCTCGTTCGAGGTGAATTCGGCGCTGCTCTCGCGCGCCGCCGTGTATGTACTCAAGCCGCTCGCGGCGGACGAACTGCGTGAGCTGTATCAGCGCGCCCACGACCATGCCTTCCCCGATCTGGAGTTTGAGCCGGAGGCGATCGACCGCGTGGTGGGCTACGCCGACGGCGATGCACGCCGACTGCTGAACGTGCTGGAGACCCTGCGCACGGCCGCACAGGCGTCGGAGTGCCGTCTCGTCAGCGCCGACTTTCTTGAGCAGGCGCTGGCCTCCGACCTGCGCCGTTTCGACAAGGGCGGCGACGCCTTCTACGACCAGATCTCGGCGCTGCACAAGTCGGTGCGGGGCTCGAATCCCGACGCCTCGCTCTACTGGTTCACGCGCATGCTCGACGGCGGCGCCGACCCGCTCTACCTCGCGCGGCGCATCATCCGCATGGCCAGCGAGGACATCGGCCTCGCCGACCCGCGCGCGCTGACGATCGCGCTGGAGGCGGCACAGACCTATGAGCGGCTCGGCTCGCCCGAGGGCGAACTGGCGCTGGCCAACGCGGTGATCTACATGGCGGTGGCGCCGAAGTCGAATGCCGGCTACGTGGCCTACGGCGCGGCGCGCCGCTTCGTCAGCAAGGATCAGAGCCGGCCGGTGCCCGAGCACCTGCGCAACGCGCCGACCAAGCTGATGAAGGAACTCGGCTTCGGCAGCGAATACCGCTACGCACACGACGAACCGGAAGCCTACGCGGCCGGAGAGAGCTACTTTCCCGAAGGCATGCCCAAGGTGGCGTGGTACCAGCCGACGCCGCGCGGACTCGAACAGAAGATCGGCGAAAAGCTCGCGCACCTGCGCGCCCTCGACGCGCAGTACCGCAAGCGGCAGAAGAACGATCAGTGACCCCTCAGTGGACAGGATGCGCTGCGGAAAACTCTGCCAAGGCGTGCCGCGCCGTTTTCAGCGCCGCGGCATCGTGTTCGTGCCGGGCATCGCGCACCGCCGCCTTGAGCAGGCAACGCAACAGCTCTTCGCCATCACCCGTTTGCGAAAGGCCGCAAGCCATCTCGACTGCGAAAGGGTAGGGCAGATGTTCATGCGCTGCGATCACCGCAACCTCCTCCTCCGTGAGGTCGCTGTAGTCGAGGCAATCCTTGAGCGTAATCATCGGCATTCCTCCTAGAATAGCGCCAACAATTCCCAATTAAGCAAGCCCGCCGGGCCATTTCAAGGAACATTCCATGCTCGACATCCAGTTGCTGCGTACACAACCCGACGCGGTCGCAACCGGCCTCGCCCGCCGTGGCGCGGCGATCGATCTCGCGCCCTTCGAGGCCCTCGAAGCGCAGCGCAAGCAGGTGCAGACCCAGACCCAGGAACTGCAGGCGAAACGCAACGCGCTGTCGAAGCAGATCGGCATGCTCAAGGGCAAGGGTGAAGACGTGGCACCGGTCATGGCCGAAGTCGCCGGGCTGGGCGACGCGCTCAAGGCCAACGAGGAAAAGCTTGCCGTGCTGCTCGCCGAACTCGACGCCTTCGTCTCGCGCATTCCCAACCTGCCGCACGCAAGCGTGCCGGCAGGCAGGGACGAGACCGGCAACGTCGAGGTGGCGCGCTGGGGCACGCCGCCGGCCTTCGATTTCGCGCCCAAGGATCACGTCGATCTCGGCGAAGCGCTCGGCGGGCTGGACTTCGCCGCCGGGGTGAAGATCTCCGGCAGCCGTTTTACCCTGATGCGCGGCGAGATCGCCCGGCTGCATCGCGCGCTCGCTCAGTTCATGCTGGACACGCATACCCGGGAACATGGCTACACCGAGCTGTACACGCCCTATCTCGTCAACCCGGACAGCATGTTCGGCACCGGCCAGCTGCCGAAGTTCGAGGAAGACCTGTTCCGCGTCGAGCGCAGCGATGGCAGCCGCCTGTACCTGATTCCCACCGCCGAGGTGCCGGTCACCAACATCGTGCGCGGCGAAATTCTCGAAACGGAAAAACTGCCGCTCAAGTTCGTCTGCCACACGCCCTGTTTCCGTTCCGAGGCGGGCAGCTACGGCAAGGACACCCGCGGCATGATCCGCCAGCACCAGTTCGACAAGGTGGAACTGGTGCAGATCGCACCGCCCGAAGCTTCGTGGGACGCATTGGAACAATTGACCGGCCACGCCGAGACGATCCTGCAGAAGCTCAACCTGCACTACCGCAAGATGGCGCTGTGCGCCGGCGACATGGGTTTCTCCGCCGCCAAGACCTACGACCTCGAAGTCTGGCTGCCGGCACAGAACACCTATCGTGAAATATCCTCCTGCTCGAACTTCGAAGCCTTCCAGGCGCGCCGCATGCAGGCACGTTGTCGCGACAAAGGCGGGAAACCCCGTCCGCTGCATACGCTCAACGGCTCCGGCCTTGCGGTCGGCCGCACGCTGGTGGCGGTGCTGGAGAATTATCAGCGCGCCGACGGCACGGTGGTCGTGCCGGAAGTGCTGCGCGGCTACATGGGCGGCGTCGAGGCGCTAGCCCCGCGCTGAAGTCCTGCGCTTCTTCTCGGGCCGCGGCTTTTGGGTGGGGCCCAGGCTGGGCGGTGTGTAGATCGGCTCGAAGCGCGACAGCACGTCGTAGTAGTTGCGGATGTTTTCGACCATGATCACCGCCTCGCCGCCGCGCGCCCGCCCGCTCTTGAGCCGCTCGTAGTATTCCGGCCTGGAAAGCAGCGGCAGCACTTCCTTCATGTCGACCCAGAGATTCGGATCGCGCTTGAGACCGGGGGCGAAATGCCGCCCGCCGCGCAGATGGCCCATGCCCAGGTTGTAGGCGGCCAGCGCGAACCAGAGCCGGTCGGGCTGCTTGATATCCTCCGGCAGTTCTTCCATCAGCATGGCCAGGTATTTCGCTCCGGCAAGGATGCTTTCCCGTCCGTCGAGCCGGTTGATGACGCCGAGGCGGTCGGCGGTTTCCCCGGTGAGCATCATCAGGCCGCGCACGCCGGTGGGGGAGGTAGCGAGCGGATCCCACTTGGATTCCTGGTAGCCGAGCGCGGCCAGCAGTCGCCAGTCGATTCCGGAGATTTCCTGGGCCTCCTGGAAGGCGTGCCGGAAATCCGGCAGCCGCGTGCGCACATGTTCGAGGAAGCCCTGGATGTCGCGGGCGTCGAGGCGCTTGATGTGGCCGAAATAGCGATCATGGAGACGCCGCAGCGTGCCGTCCAGGCGTGCCCGCGTGACAAACTGCTCGGCGCGTTCGCGCAGGTCCGTCATCTCGGTGGGCAAAGCCCAGGCGTAGGCGAGCTTGTCGGGCAGTGCCATGGCAATGCCCAGATCCGGGTAATAGTTGGAGGCGACATCGAAGTGCAATTCGTCCCCGGCAGCCAGGTCGAAGCGGCGACGGGCCACGCCGGCGAACAAATCGGTTTCTTCGCCGACATTGCGCACCACGATGCGGGGCGGCGGGTCGATCGCCAGCGCCTGCAAGGCAGGCAACTGCGCCGAGTCCGGCAGGACCGAAATTTCCCGCTCGGCGAGGCGCGCGGGATCGTCGAGCGGCAACGCGCTGGCATGCTGGACGATGAGCTGGCGCGTCTCGATGATGGCCGGTCCGTAGCTCACGCCCGGCGGGGTGTCGCGCACGGGCATGGCGGCGGCCAGGTGGAGTCGGCCCTTGCGCAGTTCGTCGGTCAGCGTTGCATGATTCGTGTGGGTGACGAAGCGCACTTCGACGCCGAGTTCCTTCGCGAATTCGGCGACGAGGTCGCGGCTGAAGCCCTCCATGCCCTCGCTGTCCGGCGCGTTCTGCTGGAATACCGGGTCCGCCGGCAGCCCGACAACCAGGGGCTGCTCCGGCCCGGGCGGCGGCAGCCGGCCGAACCAGTCGCAGCCGCCGGCCAGCAACAGGCTGGACAGCAGCGCAAACAGGCGGAGCAAGAACATTTCCCGCATTCGATGGTCCATGTATGCCTGGCGACAGGCAGGCGGTTATAATCCGCGCACCGGAGAGGTACCGAAGCGGTCATAACGGCGCCGACTCGAAATCGGATGGTCAGGGAAACCTGGCACAAGGGTTCGAATCCCTTCCTCTCCGCCACCCATCATACTCTCCCCGCTTCTTCATCCATAAGCCGAACTGATCAAGTTTCGGATAAATCCTTATTGGCAACCGGGCTTAATGCCCCTATAATCTTGACCAAACAAGTCAAGTATTGAGCACGCGAAACCCCATACCCCCAACCTTACAGAGAGGAAATCAAAATGATCAACGTGAATGGCAAGGAAATCGAAACCGACCCGCAAGGCTATCTGGCGAATCTGGACGACTGGACCGAGGAAGTCGCCACCGTGCTGTCCGAGCAGGACCAACTGGTGCTCGGCGAGAAGCACTGGCAGGTCATCAACTGGATTCGCAATTACTACGCGGAGAACGGCACTGCGCCCAATCTGCGCCTGCTCGCCAAGCTGCTGCCCGCCGACCTGGGCGAGGAATTCGGCGACAAGCAATACCTGTTCGACCTGTTCCCCTACGGCCCCGCCAAGCAGGCCTGCCGCTATGCGGGGATGCCCAAGCCGACCGGCTGCGTCTGATATTGCCACGGTGACACAAAATGCCCCGCAAGGGGCATTTTTTATGTGTGCCGCCCCAGATTACCGTTCAGTCCCTCAGCTGCGCGGCCGGGACAGCCACTCCAATAGGATTGTATAAAGCGCATTTGGCTCGACCGGTTTGGAGATGAAGCCATTCATCCCCGCCTCGAGGCAGCGCTGCCGGTCCTCAGCGAAGACGTTCGCGGTCATCGCAAGAATCGGTATCGTTGCGCCATTGGGCAATCGCCGGATCCTGCGCGTGGCCTCGAGCCCGTTCATTTCAGGCATCTGCATGTCCATCAGGATCAGGTCGTAGTCTTGGCCGCTGGCCAGGGCCACCGCCTCGAGACCATTGGCCGCACAGTCGATGCTCAGGCGGGTGTCTTTGAGCTGCAGCAGCGTGATTTTGCGATTGACCGGCTCGTCTTCGGCCAGCAGGATGCGACGTCCCGCATGCTCGCTGGCGAGCCGGACTTCGGCATCGTCGCCGGGCGCCACTGCGGTATTCGTCGGGGCGGCCACTTCCTTTTCCATGCTGGCGGCGAACCGGCCGATCATCTCATCGATGATCCGGGTGAAGCGGGGAACGTCGAGCGGCTTGGTCAGGTAGTCGGCGAAGCCGGCGGCCTTGCCGCGTTCGAGATCCTTGGGCATGGCATTGGCGCTGATCGCGATCACCGGGATGTTGCGCGTGGCCGGATTCTCCTGCAGGCATTTCATCACGGCGTAGCCATCCATGTCCGGCAGGTTGATGTCGAGGAGGATGAGGCCGGGGAGATGGGCGCGGGCGAGCTCCAGGCCCAGGCTCGGCATGCTGGCCGAAAGCAGCCGGATGTCCGCGCGCCGCGCCAGGATGCGCTCGATCAGGCGCAGGTTGGCCGGGTTGTCCTCGATGCACAGGATGTCCTGGCGCGGGTGGCTGACCGGACCGGCCTGTTCGGGCGGGCTAGCGGATTCCGCCGCCGCCACATGGGCGGCTTCCGGGTGCGCTTCGGCGGCATGCAGCCGCACCCAGAACGTGCTGCCCATTCCCGGCGTGCTGTCCACGCCGATCTCGCCTTGCATCAGTTCAACCAGCCGCCTGGAGAGGGCCAGCCCGATCCCCGTGCCCTCGATGTCCGTCTTGTCGGCATCGAGTCGTTCGAACGGGGAGAACAGCCGCTTCTGCTGCGCGTCGGTGAGCCCGGTGCCGGTATCGCTGATGCGGATCTGGATGGTGTCTCCCTCGTCGATGCAGACGATGCTCAGGCTGCCCTGTTCCCGGTTGTACTTCACCGCGTTGGACAGCAGGTTGAGCAGCACTTGTTTGAGCCGTACCCGGTCGGCGCTGACGTGTTGGCGACAGTCCCTGCCGCCCTCGACGATGCGAATGGACTTCGCTTCGGCGAGCGGACGGATGAGGGTGAGACACTCCTCGATCATCGGCACGAGGGGCACGGGTTCCTGGCTGATGGTCAGGCGGCCGGACTCGATGCGCGCCAGGTCGAGGATCTCGTTGATGAGTTCGAGCAGGTGGTTGCCGGCGTGGAGGATCTCGTGCACGTTATCCCGCTGCTCGGCGGCCAGCGGGTATTGCGGGTCGTGCTCCAGCACCTGGCCGAAGCCGAGGATGGCGTTGAGCGGCGTGCGCAGCTCGTGGCTCATGCGCGAAAGGAACTCCGACTTGGCGAGGTTCGAGCGTTCGGCTTCCTCTTTGGCCGCGACAAGTTGGGATGTGCGTTGTTCGACGCGTGATTCGAGTTCTGCGTTGAGGCGCTGCAGGGCGACTTCGGCCTGCTTGCGCTCGGTGATGTCCTGCAGGGTGAATTGCATCAGGCGTCGGCCGCCGCTGTCGAAAGGCATCAGGTTGACGAGTGCGTCCCATACCTCGCCGTCGGGGCGCCGGTGGCGCCACTCGAAGTTGACCGTGCCCAAGCGCAATGCCTGGTCAATGAGCCTGCCGGCTGCCTCGGCCGTAGGCGTGCCGTCGTATTGGGTCGGGGCAGAAACGTCCAGCGGGGTCAAGCCGAGCGTCTGAGCGCGGGATGGAAGCCGGTAGATGGCCGTCGCGGCGGGGTTGCAGTCGATGAACCGGAGGCTTTCGGCATCCATGACCACGATGGGAATCGGCGAACTTTCGTAAACGCGAGTACGGAAGGCTGCGCTGGCGGCCAGCGCAGCTTGCCGGTGGGCGGCCTGGAGCAGCAACAGCACGATCGCCCCGCCGAACAGCAGGATCAGTGCGGTGAGTCCGAGGTTGGTCAGTTGCAGGCGGTCCCGGTCCGCTGTCAATGGAGCAAGTACGGGGGCCTCGGCCAGCCCGACAAATGTGACCAGACTGCTGTCGCCTACCCGTCGCCAGGCAAAGATGCGGGGCGTAGGGTCGATCAGACCGGTCTCGCGGAAAACGCCCTGGGGTGGGGCACCTTTTTGCAGGTAGGGGTGTTCGGCGGGAACCTGGCGTCCCATTGCTGCAGCGTAATTCTGGCTGCGGGCCATGAAGCTGCCATTGCCGTCGATGAGCCCGATGATGTCATCAGCGCCGAGCTGCAGGGTGGCGAACGAATGCGAAATGTACTCGGGGGATACGGCCAGGTTGATGGTGCCAAAAAACCGGCCATCGCGCAGGATTGGCCGATTTACGAGGAAAGTCCATGCATCGTCGTTGAGACGCGATCGGATCGGCGTACTGATGACCAGGCGGTCGCCCCCAGACAAGTGTGCCTTGAAATGCTCACGGTCGCCGACATAGATGCGGCCGACGGGTTTGGGGCTGTTGAATACGATGAAACCCTGCGCATCCACGACGGTTACGTTCATGACGACGCCCTGCGGCAGGGTGGCCAGGACACCGTGCGCCGCCATATGGAAATGGTCCGGGTCGAGGAGCCACTCGCGGCGCAGCTGCTGCAAGGCAAGGTCAATGCCGTCAAGCAGGTTGCCGACCTGTCCGGCCATGGCATCTGCCAGTTGCATGCTGCGGCGCTCGGCCTGTGCCAGAACCTGTTCGCGCATCAGCCGGTGCGAGCGTTCCGCCTGCCACCAGACGGCCACGCCGAGCAGCAGGGTGGAGGCGGCGATCAGGACAGCCAGGAAGCGGAAATGCGTGCGCGGCGTGGCACCATCCGGACGTGGTTCAACCATGGCCGCGCTCCGTTCGATGGCCAGGCCCCTTGCTGCTCCTGTGCCGTCCCGCCAGCGCCGACTTTTCTCGATTGCGTCTTGGTGGCTCCGCCGGCTGCCACGCCGGCACGAGGTGGCGCTTGCCGTTGCCGATCAGGTCGGCACGGCCCATGGCCTTGAGCGCCTCGCGCAGCAGCGGCCAGTTCCGCGGGTCGTGATAGCGCAGGAAGGCCTTCTGCAACTTGCGCTGCCTGCCGCCGCGCACCACGGCGACATTTTCCGAATCCTTCGACACCCGCTTGAGCGGATTCTTGCCCGTGTGCCACATGCCGGTGGCGATGGCCAGCGGCGTCGGCAGGAAGGTCTGCACCTGGTCGAGGCGGAAGTCGTTGCGCTTGAGCCAGAGCGCGAGTTCGAGCATGTCGGTGTCGGTCGTGCCCGGGTGCGCGGCGATGAAGTAGGGGATCAGGTACTGTTCCTTGCCGGCTGCTTTCGAGGCGGCCTCGAACATCCGCTTGAATTTGTCGTAGCTGCCCATGCCCGGCTTCATCATCTTGGCGAGCGGGCCTTCCTCGGTATGCTCCGGCGCGATCTTCAGGTAGCCGCCGACGTGGTGGGCAACGAGTTCCTTGACATACTCCGGCGAGCGCACCGCGAGGTCGTAGCGCAGGCCCGAGCCGATCAGCACCTTCTTCACGCCCGGCAGTTCGCGCGCCTTGCGGTAGAGGTGGATCAGGGCGGTGTGGCTGGTGTCGAGGTTCGGGCAGATGTCGGGATAGACGCAGGACAGGCGACGGCAGGCCGCCTCGATGGCCGGGTCCTTGCAGGCCATGCGGTACATGTTGGCAGTCGGGCCGCCGAGATCGGAGATGACGCCGGTGAAGCCGGGCGTCTTGTCGCGGATCTCCTCGATCTCGCGCAGGATCGAGGACTCCGAGCGGCTCTGGATGATGCGCCCCTCGTGCTCGGTGATCGAGCAGAAGGTGCAGCCGCCGAAACAGCCGCGCATGATGTTGATCGAAAACCTGATCATCTCCCACGCCGGAATCTTCGCGTTGCCGTAACTGGGATGCGGCGCGCGCGCGTAGGGCAGGCCGTAGACGTGATCCATCTCGGCGGTGCTCAGCGGAATCGGCGGCGGGTTCAGCCACAAGTCACGATTGCCATGTTTTTGCACCAGCACGCGCGCGTTGCCGGGATTCGATTCGAGGTGGAACTGGCGCGAGGCCTCGGCATAGGCCACCTTGTCGGCCTTGACCATTTCGTAGTCGGGCAGCCGCACGTAGGTCAACGTACGGTCGTCATGCGCTTGACGGGTGCTGGCATCGTGCCAGTCCGTAGTCGGCGTCCAGCCGGGCGGCACCATGAAGGCGGAGCCGCGCAGGTCGCGAATCTCATGAATCGGCGTGCCCTTGGCGAGGCGATGTGCCAATTCGACCAGCGCGCGCTCGGCATTGCCAAAGAGCAATAAATCCGCCTTGCTGTCGACAAGCACCGAGCGTTTGACGGTTTCCGACCAGTAGTCGAAGTGGGCGATGCGGCGCAGGCTTGCCTCGATGCCGCCGATCACGACGGGAACATCCTTGAACGCCTCGCGCGCGCGCTGGGCATAGACGGTGACAGCATAGTCGGGCCGCCTGCCCGGCTCGGCGTTGGCGGTGTAGGCATCGTCGGAACGGATCTTCTTGTCGGCCGTGTAGCGATTGACCATCGAATCCATGTTGCCGGCGGTGATGCCGAAGAACAGTTTCGGCTGGCCGAGCCGGCGGAAGTCGGCGGCGGATCTCCAGTCCGGCTGCGCGATGATGCCGACGCGGAAGCCCTGCGCTTCGAGCAGCCGCCCGACCAGCGCCATGCCGAAGCTCGGGTGGTCGATGTAGGCGTCGCCGGTGACCAGGACGATGTCGCACGCGTCCCAGCCGCACGCGTCCATTTCGGCACGCGACATCGGCAGGAACGGGGCAACGCCGAAGCGTTGCGCCCAGTAGGGGCGGTAGCCGGTCAGGGGGCGGGGCGGGGCAGGAGTTTGCATGGGGCGAATAATGGCATGTTTGCGGAGCCCATGCCGGTAGAATATTTCTTTAGTTCTAGACGGGCTGCGATGCCGAGAATAAGATACCAATAACATTCATGATGACAAAGGGGAATGCCGTGCGTCCTTCAGCGAACAGAATCGCGCTGCTTGCGCTGCTGGCGACCGCCTGGTCGACTCCGGCAGCGGCAGTCGACAGCCTGGATCTGAATCTCGAGGAACTGATGAGCGTCGTGGTGACCTCGGCGGCGAAGAAAAGCCAGACGCTCGCCGATACGGCCGCCGCCGTGCATGTCATCAGTGCCGAGGATATCCGGCGCAGCGGTGCGACGAACATCCCGGAAGCCTTGCGTCTGGCGCCGGGCGTACAGGTTTCCGCCATCGGCAACAACAAGTGGGCGGTGTCGATCCGCGGCTTTGCCGACCGCTTCGCCAACAAGCTGCTGGTGTTGGTCGATGGGCGCAGCGTCTATACGCCGCTGTTTTCCGGTGTGATGTGGGAAACGCTGGGGCTGCCCCTGGAGAACGTGGCCCGCATCGAGGTGATCCGCGGGCCGGGGGCGTCGATCTGGGGTGCCAACGCAGTCAATGGCGTGATCAACATCATCACCCGCTCGCCCTTCGACGTTCAGGGCAGCCAGATCGCCGCCGCAGCCGGTTCGGAGCTGAAGGGCCATGGCTTTGTGCGTCACGGCTGGAGTCCCGACCCCGACACTGCCGTCGCGGTGCATGCCAAGCTGCATGATGTCGATGCGTCGCGCCGCTTGGGCGGGGGCGCGGGCGCCGACGACTGGCAGCAGTTCGACGCCGGCTTCAAGATGGAGCGCCTGCTGGAAAAGGGCCGGCTGCAGGTGCAGGGCGGCGCGGCGCGCTCGCTTGCCGGCGACGACGTCGTGATGATGACGGAGCCGCCCGCGATTTATCTGGAACGCCGCACCCAGCGGGTATCGAACGGACATCTGATGGGCCGCTGGGAGGGGGGCAGCGGGACGGAACGGCAGGACAGTCTGCAGGTTTATCTCGAATCCTCCGACTACAAGCATGCAATCCTCGCCGAGCAGCGCACCACGGCCGATCTGGAATACCAGCAGCAGGTCAAGCTCGGCGCCGCGCATGACCTGACCTGGGGCCTCGGCTATCGCTTCAGCAGCGATCGCATCGAAAGTTCGCCGCTGATCCGCGTCGCGGAAAGGCGGCGTGCCACCTCCCTCTACAGCCTGTTTGCCCAGGACGAGATTACCCTGCAGCCGGAGCGTTGGCGCCTGAGCGTGGGTGCGCGCCTCGAACACAACGACTATACCGGCTTCGTCATCCAGCCCAACCTGCGCCTGCTCTGGACGCCCAGCACCCAGACCAGTGCCTGGGCCTCCCTGGCGCGGGCGGTGCGCACGCCCTCGCGCATCGAGCGGGGCGGTGCCGCCTATTTGCGGGCGTATCCATTGGGGGATCCGCTCTTTATACAGCCCAGCGTGGTCAAGCTGGTCAGCGAGCGGATCGGCGACGAGCAGCTGGATGCGCTCGACTTCGGCTGGCGGCACCAGCTCAACCGCAGCACCAGCATCGACCTGGTCGCTTTCTACTATCGCTATGACCGGCTGCGTGGCGCGGCCCTGACCGCACCGCAACCCATGCCCACCGGCTATCTTCTGATCGAGACTCTCGACAATAATGCCAACCGGGCACGGCAGCATGGCATCGAGGCCAGCCTGGACTGGCGCGCCACCGCCGACTGGCGCCTGCAGGCCCACTATGGCTGGCTCAAGACGAAAGTCATCACCGCCGATTTGCCCTTGCAGACAGTCAGCGACTACACCGACACCTCTCCTGTACACCAGTTTTCGCTGCGCTCTTCGCTCGATCTTGGCAGCAGCTGGCGCTGGGACGCCTGGCTGCGGCATGTCAGCCGCATCGACAATCCCGTCTTCGGGACGATCCCCGCCTTTACCACCCTCGACATGCGCCTGGCGTGGCAAGCACGAAAAGGCCTGGAACTGTCGCTGGTCGGGCAGAACCTGCTGGATCGCGTCCACCCCGAATATGGCAGCAACTTCATTCAGTCCAGTCCCGCAGAAATCCAGCGGGCGGTTTACCTGCGCGCCGACTGGAAATATTGATAATGCGGTTTGCTGTTTACAAGGCGGCGTGGCGATTCGGAGCCATGTTGATGGCCTGTTTGATCATGGCTTTCGAAGCATCGGCAGCGGATGTTTCGGAAGACGGCGTCAAGGCCGCTTTCATCCTGAATTTCACCAAGTTCACTGACTGGCCCGCTAACGGGCCCGGCAATGACCCGCTGCTGATCTGCAGCCTCGGCCCCCGAGCGTTGTCGGGCAACTTGGAAGCCTTGCAGGGAAAGACAGCAAAAGGCCGCGAGGTCCGGGTACGCGGGGCGACCCGGCCCAGCGAGCTGCACGAATGTCAGGTGCTGTTCATCGCCGCAGACGAAGAACCCCGCGTCGAGTGGGTGCTGCAGCGCGTGGCCAAACTTCCCGTGCTGACCATCAGCGATGTCCCGAATTTCGTCCACGCAGGGGGCATGATCGGATTGTTCCAAGAAAACGACAGACTGCGCTTCGACATCAACCTGGCGGCGGCGCGACAGAGCAACCTCGCGCTATCGTCCAATCTGCTCAAACTGGCGCGCACGGTGAAGCAATGAAGGACGCGCCCGCGCGCTTGCCAGCCGCCACCCCTGTCATACCGCCACGGGCATCGCTGCTGCAGCGCCTGCTGCACATTAGCCACCGCACGGTGGGCACCGCCCTGCTGCTGGTTCTCGTCTTCGCCGTCGTCAGCGATTACTTTCTCGAACGCAAGGACCTTGAAGAGAATGCCAGGGTGCAGGCGGCGATCATTGCCGAAAACGCCATTGCTCCGCTGGCCTTCGTCGACGAGCAGGCGGCGACCGTGCTGCTCCAGTCGTTCAAGCATTCGCCCGAAGTGAGCGGGGCGGGCATCTTCGCCGACACCGGCCGGCTGTTCGCGCGTTATGCCAGCTTCGACCGGGCCATTCCGGACCAACTCGCACCGCAACACGCAGAATCGATTCCTTTCGGCTACCTTTGGATAACGTGGCCGATCGAGCAGGAGCGGCAACAGCTCGGCACCGTCGGCCTGCTGATCGACCTGAAACCGCTCTACCTGCAGCTGCTGATCGAAAACCTGACGCTCGCAGTGGCGATACTGCTGGCCCTGCTGGTAACGCACTATCTACTTACGCGCCTGACGCATCAGGTGCTGCAGCCGCTCGGCGAGCTTTCCGGCTTGATCGACCGCGTGGCGCGCACCGGTACCTACGAGGTGCGCGCCGGTGCCAGCGACATTACCGAGCTCGACGGCCTGGCCAGGGGATTCAACGAGATGCTCGATCAGATCCGCAGCCGCGAGGAAAGCCTGCGGCAGCATCGCGAGCATCTCGAGGACATGGTGAAGGCACGCACGGACGAGCTGCGCGTGGCGCTGGTGCAGGCACAGGCCGCGAGCAAGGCCAAGAGCGAGTTTCTGGCGACGATGAGCCACGAGATTCGCACCCCGATGAACGGCGTGCTGGGGATGACCGAACTGCTGCTGACTACCCGTCTCGACCCGACCCAGAAAGAATATGCAGAAGTGGTGCTCGGTTCCGGCAGGCATCTGCTCGACATCATCAACGACATTCTCGATTTTTCCAAGATCGAAGCAGGCCGCATGGAGCTGGAAGCCGCGGATTTCGATCTCGGCCAGATGGTCGAGGATGCCGCGGCGATGTTCGCCCAGCCGGCGGCGGCCAAGGGGCTCGAACTGGCGACGCAGCTGATTCCGCCCGACTCTCCGCTGCTGGTGCGCGGGGATGCCATGCGCCTGCGGCAGGTGCTCATCAATCTGCTCAACAACGCCATCAAGTTCTCCGCCCGCGGCGAAGTCGTGGTGCGTGCCCGGGTAAGTCCGGCGGGAACGCAGAGGCTGCAAGTCGAGCTGAGCGTGGAGGATACCGGCATCGGCATCGCGCCGGAGGCGCAGGGAAAGATTTTCGAGCATTTCGCCCAGGCCGACAGCTCGACCACCCGCCAGTTCGGCGGCACCGGGCTGGGGCTGGCGATCTGCAAGAGCCTGGTGGAGATGATGGGCGGACGTATTGGCGTCGACAGCACGCCCGGGCAGGGTGCCCGCTTCTGGATCTCGCTCGATCTCCCGCGCGCCCGGAGCCTGACCGGGGTGCCGCGTCGTCATCCCGAACTGGCCGGCCTGCGCGTCCTGGTCGTGGATGACAACCAGACCAACCGCGAGATTCTCGACACGCAGCTGTCCGGTTGGACCATGCGCGTGTGTTGCGTCGCCGGCGGCGCGGAAGCCCTGCGCGAAGCGCTGCGGGCGGCCGAAGCGGGCGATCCGTTCCAGCTCGCCATTCTCGACATGCACATGCCGCAGATGGACGGGCTGCAACTGGCCCAGGCAATGGCCGCCGAGCCCGCGCTGGCGGCCATGCCGCGGGTGATGCTGGCGTCGGCCGCCAATCCGGGCGATGCGCGCGCGAGCGAACGCGCCGGCATCCTGCGCTACGTGAACAAACCGATCCGCCAGTCCGATCTCTACGAGGTGATTCGCGACATCCTGATTGGCCAGCCTGTGCCCGTGGCGCCTGCAGCCGATCACCGGCCGGCCATTCCGGATGGCCGGCTGCAGGGCAGGATATTGCTGGCGGAGGACAATGCCGTCAATCAGGTATTTGCCAGTGCCATGCTCGAAAATCTGGGGCTGACTGCGGACATTGCCAACGATGGGGTCGAGGCGCTGATGCTCGCCGAAAGACAGGATTACGATCTCGTGCTGATGGACTGCCAGATGCCGGTCATGGATGGTTACGACGCGACCGCCAGCTTGCGGGAACGCGAGAAAGGCAGCGGCCGGCATCTGCCGATCATCGCCCTGACGGCGAACGCGATGGAGGGCGACCGCCAGAAATGCCTCGCGGCCGGCATGGACGATTATCTGGCCAAGCCCTATACGCTCGATCAGCTCGAGACGGTATTGCGGCGCTGGCTGGGCCAGGCGCCCGCCGTGGCCGCGGAACCGGCCCGGGAGCCTGACGCGTCGACCGCCCCCGCATCGCCGCCCGCCGCCGCGATCAATACCGCCTGCCTCGACCAGATGCGCCAACTCGATCCGGACGGCAGCATGGGACTGATGCGCAAGGTCCTGAAGGCATATCTGGACAGCTCGGCCAGCCTGCAGGCACAGGTTGATGAAGCCTTGGCCGCCGGCGATGCCGAGGCGCTCCGGCGCAGCGCCCACACGCTCAAGTCCAGCTCGGCCAATGTCGGCGCGGAAGCCTTGGCCGCCCTGTACAAGGAACTGGAAGCCTGCGGCCGCGAGGGCCGGCTGGAAGCGGCGCGCCAACTGGCACCGCGCGCGGGACAGCAGTACGCGCAAGCCATCCGTGAGCTGTGCGTCCTGCTCAAGGGGGTGTCATGAGACAGCAGTCGATCCGGGTGCTGGTTGCCGATGACGAGCATACTGCCCGCCTGCTGATGGCTGCCGCGCTGGAGAAATCCGGCTGCGAGGTGGTGCTCGCCGCCGATGGCGCGGAGGCCCTGCAGCGCTTCGGCGAGCAGCCCTGCAACCTGGTCATGCTCGACGTGGAAATGCCCGGTCTTGACGGCTTCGAAACCTGCGCGCGCCTGCGCCGGAAAATCGGCGACGAGTTGCCGATCGTCATGGTCACCGGAATGGACGACGTCGCTTCGGTCGAACGGGCCTTCGAGACGGGGGCGACCGATTTCATCAGCAAGCCGATCAACTGGGCGCTCATCGGCCATCGGGTGTTCTATCTGATCCGCGCCTACGAGAACCTGCAGAAGCTGCACCAGGCGCAAAGCGTCGCGCACCTGGGCAGCTGGCATCTCGACGTGCAGAGCAACCGTCTCGACTGGTCACGCGAGACCTACCGCATGTTCGACATCCCCGAGGGCACGCCGCTGACCTACGAGACATTCCTCGGCCTGGTGCATCCAGACGATGTCGCGAAACTGGACGAGGCGTGGCAGGCAGCTCTGCGAGGCGAACCCTACAGTTTCGAGCATCGCATCCTGGTCGGCGGCGAGGTGCGCTGGGTGCACGAGCAGGCCGAGTTGAGTTTCGATGCCCACGGCAAGCTGTGCGCAGGCATCGGCACGGTGCAGGACATCACCTCCCGCAAGGAGGCGGAGAAACATGTCTATCGACTGGCCTATTTCGACCCGCTGACGGGCCTGCCGAATCGTCTGTCGTTTACCGAGCGGCTTATTCGCGAGATCCAGCGGGCGCGGAATCATCACGACAAGCTGGCGATCCTGTTCCTCGATCTCGACCGCTTTAAGACCGTCAATGACACACTGGGCCATGGTGCTGGCGATCTGTTGCTGCAGATCGTCGCGGATCGTCTGCGCCAGGCGGTGCGGCCCGCCGACCTGGTGGCGCGTGCCGATTGCCCGGACGAGGAGATCGACCTGGCCCGCCTTGGCGGCGACGAGTTCACCCTGCTGCTGCCGCATCTGCGGTATGGCGAGAATGCTCTTGCGGTCGCGCAGCGCATTCACGAATTGATGCACCGTCCCTTCATTCTCGAGGGACGCGAGATGATCGTCACGGCCAGCATCGGCATCGCCATCTATCCTGACGACGGTGAGGATGCCGCCAGCCTGCTGAAGCATGCCGACACGGCGATGTATCACGCCAAGGACCTGGGGCGCGACAATGCCCAGTTCTACAGCGCGGCGCTGACCGAGGAGGCCATGCGCCGCCTCGATATGGAAAGCAGCCTGCGGCTGGCGCTCGAGCGCGACGAGTTCTTCCTTGCCTATCAGCCACAGTTCGACCTGGCCAGCGGACGCATCCGCTCGCTGGAGGCGCTGATCCGCTGGAAGCACCCCCAGCGCGGCCTGGTTCAGCCGCTCGATTTCATCCCGCTGGCGGAAGAAAATGGCCTGATCGTGCCGATCGGCGCCTGGGTGTTGCGCACCGCCTGCCGGGACGCGCTGCGCTGGCAGGCGGGCGGACAGCCCTTGCGCGTCGCCGTCAATCTCTCGGCGGTGCAATTCCGCGATCCGGACCTGGTCGGCGAAATAGCCGCTATCCTGCGCGAGACTGGCCTGCCGGCCGAGTACCTGGAACTCGAAGTGACCGAGAGTGCCCTGATGGAAGACAGCGCCACCACCTTGCAGACCCTCAATGCCCTGCGCGGCATGGGCCTGCAGTTGTCGCTCGACGATTTCGGCACGGGTTATTCCTCGCTCAGCTACCTGCAGCGGCTGCCGCTCAACAATTTGAAGGTGGATCAAAGCTTCGTGCGCGGCCTGCCGGACCATCAGGAAAACCTGGCCATCGTGCGCACCATCGTCGGCCTGGCGAAGAACCTGGGCTTCACGGTCACGGCAGAGGGCATCGAGACCCGCGAACAGGCGATGCTGCTGCATGGCATGGCCTGCGAAATGCTGCAGGGTTATTATTTCAGCCGTCCTGTGGCGCCGGCCGAAATCGATGCCCTGCTGGCGCAGGACTGGACGGCGGCGGTGCCCGCCACTAGCACCACAGGGGGGGAGCAGGGATGAGAAAGGCCGAACAACTGCGCATCGCGGGACAATTGCCGAGCCCGAAGGGGGTGGCGCTGGCGATCATGGAGATCTGCCGACGCGAGGATGCGACGCTCGACGCCGTGGCGCGCGTGGCGCAGGCCGATCCCGCGCTTTCCAGCCGTCTGTTGCGACAGGCCAATTCGGCAGCACAGGGCGGCCGTGCCGTCGCCTCGGTGCGCGATGCGGTGTTGCGGCTCGGCATGAGCGGCGTGTGCCAGCTGGCGATGGGCTTCTCCTTCATCGATCAGTATGCCAGCGGCCCCTGCCGGGCTTTCGACTACATGGAGTTCTGGTCCCACTCGCTACTGATGGCGGTGTGCTGCCAGGAGCTCTGCCGGGTGGTGCGCGTCGGCGCCCCGGATGAACTTTTCGCCTGCGGCCTGCTGGCGCGGATCGGCGAGTTGGCGCTGGCGAGCGCCTATGCCGAGGAATATGCGGCGATTCTCGATACCCGGAGCACGGGTGCGGCGCTGCTGGCCATCGAGCGTGCCCGGCTGGAAACCGATCATGCCGAGATCACGGCCGTCATCCTGGCCGATTGCGGCATGCCGAAGGCGCTTGCCGAGCCGCTGTCCTTTCACGAGGCTCCGGAAACCGCGGGATTCGTCGACGGCTCGCGCCCCTTTCAGTTGACCCACCTGTTCTTCCAGGCCCGGCGCATGGCCGATCTGGGACGGGCCAGCGAAGTCGAGCGTCACAACAAGCTCGCCGAATTGATGCGCCTGGGGGGACAGATCGGTCTCGACGCGGAAACCTTCGGCGCCCTCTTCGATCGCGCGATCGAGCAGTGGCAGAACTGGGGCGAGCTGTTGAAGATCCCGGCCACACCGCTGCCGAGTTTCGACAGCATGGTCAAGGCGCCCGCGCCGCGTCCCGAACAGGATCCGGGCATGGCCTGCAAGACCACCGTGCTGTTGGTGGAGGACGAGCCCACCAGCCGCCTGATGACCGAAGCCGCGCTGCGCAATCAGCTGGGCTGCACGGTCTATACCGCCGAAAACGGCCGGGCGGGGCTCGCCCTGGCCGTGCAGGTGATGCCGCAGATCGTCATCAGCGACTGGCTGATGCCGGAGATGGACGGGCTGGAGTTATGCCGCGCCCTGCGCGCCACCGAATGGGGCCAGTCGATGTATGTGATCATGGTGACCGGTGTGGAGACCGAGGACAAGGTCACCGAAGCCTTCGAGGCCGGGGTGGACGACTATATCGTCAAGCCGCTCAGCAACCGTGCCCTGCACGCGCGCATGCGCGCCGCCCTGCACTATGTCAGGCTGCTGGAGGCCTGGGAGAATGACCGCGCGCAACTCAAGCAGTTCGCGGCGGAGCTGGCCATTTCCAACCGCCGCCTCGAGCATGCCGCGATGACCGACGTGTTGACGGGGCTGCCCAACCGGCGCGCAGGCATGCTGGCGCTGGAAAAGGCCTGGAGCGTGTCGCTGCGCAGCGGACAACCGGTGGCGGTCCTGATGATCGACGTCGATCATTTCAAGTCCGTGAATGACCGTTATGGTCATGCGGTGGGCGACCTCGTGCTGAAGGAGATCGCCCAGGCCATCCAGGCGGCCGCGCGCCGGCACGACAACGTCAGTCGCATTGGCGGCGAGGAGTTTCTGCTGGTGTGCCAGGAGGCCGACCCGCGCACCGCTCTGGTCGTGGCGGAACGCTTGCGCAGGCTGATCAAGGCGCTACAACTCGATTTCGGCGGCGCAACGATCGGTGAGACGGTCAGCATCGGAGTTGCGGTGCGCGAGGCGGGTTTTGCCGATGTCGATGCGCTGGTCCATGGCGCGGATACCGCCCTCTACGCGGCCAAGAACGCCGGACGGGATCGCGTCTGCCTGTATTCGCAGGGAAAGACGCACTGCCCGAATGACGTCTGAAGCGGTAAAAAACTAGAGCCTGACCCGGCTCTGGCTGGGCACGTGCTGTGCCAGGAAATCCATCTGGTCGGCGAGGATTTGGCGGTTCGAGAGGATCAGATACTCTGCCTTGTTCGGCACGTAGGGCGCGTAGAGCAGCTGCATGCGTGCCTGTTCCGGCGTGCGGCCGCTTTTCCTCTGGTTGCAGCCGCGGCAGGCGGTGACGACGTTCATCCAGATGTCGCGGCCGCCCTGCGAGACGGGCATGACGTGGTCGCGCGTGAGCTTGGAACTGGGCAGGCTGTCGCCGCAGTAGGCGCAGATGTGGCGGTCGCGATGGAACAGTTCGCGGTTGTCTAGCGGCGGCACTTGCTGGAACTGGCGTCCGGCCAGTGCGCGACCCTTGATCGCGATGATGCTGTTGGCGCAGATTTCCGAGCGCAGGCCAGTGAGCCGGTTGAGGCCGCCATGGATCACGAAGCTGTTGTCACCGATGGCCCAGGCAACCAGATCTTTCGCGTAGTAGAAACAGGCATGCTGCCAAGTCACCCAGCGATGGGGGGCGCCATGGGGGTCGAGCGTGAGGATCAGCGGGTAAGCGGTCATGACCGGAAGCTGTCGTCCTAAAATGCCGCGAAAGAGTGCCATAAAGCTATCAGACCATTCTGACGATGTTTAGTTTATCCCGGCAACCGGAAAAAACCCACGAAAGCAGCGGAGTTCCCTGGCGCGCGCTGGCCGGCTCCCTGGCGCTGCATGCGCTGGCATTGGGCATGTTCGCCGGCGTGCCCTTGGCCGAACTGGCCGGGGTGCCGCCCGCAGCGCCCTTGCGTGCCGAACTGCGCGCTGCTCCGGAGGCGGTGACCGGCGCTGCCGCACCCGTGCCGCGTGCCGCGCCGGCCCTGCAGCGCCGGGCGGCCGTGATCGCGCCCGCGCCTGCGGCAGCGGATGCCGTCCCGCCAGCACCGAGTTTGGTCGTGGCACCCGCCGTGGTTCCGAGCGAGGCGGTGGGCGGCGTCCCCTTTGCCCGCTTCGCGCCAGAGCCGGTCACGGTCGCGATGGCCACGCTCAGCGAGCGCGGCCCGGATGCCGCCGGCCTGCGCCAATACCGCCTGGCCCTCGCCGGAGAGGCGCGGCGCTTTCGCAGCTATCCCGAAACGGCGCGGCGCGCAGGCATGGCCGGCACCGCCGAGGTGCGCGTCAGCGTCGCTGCGGGCGCACCGCGACAGACGGAACTGGCGCGTTCGAGCGGCCACGCAATTCTCGACACGGCCGCGCTCGATATGCTGCGCGCCGCCGCCGCGCGTACCACCTTGCCGGAGTCGCTGCGCGGCCAGGAGTTTGCCGTTTTGTTGCCGGTGGTATTCGAGGTCGAAGACTGATTTATTTCGGCACTGATTTGGGCAGTACGACCGACTCGACGTGCAGGCCGAAGTTGCCGCGCGCGCGGTCGGCGAAGAAATGGCGCAGGGTCAGTGCCACGGTACGGAAGGCGATGCTGTCCCAGGGAATGGCGGCTTCCTCGAACAGCGCCACTTCCTGCGTCTCGTCGCCGGCGGCGAAATCGAGGTCGAGCAGGCGCGCGCGAAAGATGACGTGCACCTGGCTGATGTGCGGCACGGAAATCATCGTGTACATGCCGTCGAGCGCGATGCGCGCGCAGGCTTCCTCGCGGGTTTCGCGCAGCGCCGCTTCAGCGACGGTTTCCTGGTTTTCCATGAAGCCAGCCGGCAGCGTCCAGCATCCATGGCGCGGCTCGATGGCGCGCCGGCAGAGCAGAATCCGGTCTTCCCAGACCGGCAGGGCGCCGACCACCATGCGCGGGTTGCGGTAATGGATTGCGCCGCAGGCACCGCAGACATGGCGCGGCTGGGTGTCGCCGGGCGGTACGCGCAGGCTGACCGGGGCGGCACAACTGCAGCAGAAATTGATGGCTGGATCCATGGCGAAAATTCTAGCGCCTGATCCGCGAATCAACCGGCCTGGAAGGTGGTATAAAAACTTATAGCAAAAAACAATACCAAAGGCCATGTCCTCACCTCAGAACAGCAGCCCGTTCAATACTGAAAGGCTGGAGGAAATCAAGGCGCTGGGCGATCTTCCTTCGCCCCGCGGGGCCGCCTTGGCGGTGATGCGGCTGACCCAGAAGCCCGGGGTGTCCGTCGCCGAGCTTGCCCATGCCGTGCAGGCCGACCCGGCCCTGGTGGGGCGGCTCATCAAGGCCGCCAATGCCCTGCACGGCAAGACACGGCCGATCACCTCGGTGCGGGATGCGCTTATCCTGCTCGGCATTGCCACCGTCCGCTATCTGGCATTGGGCATTTCTTTGGTATCGAACTACCGCGGCGGGCAGTGCACGAATTTCAATTACCAGCGCTTCTGGTCGCATTCCCTCGCCTGCGCGGTGGCGACGCAGACCCTGGCGGCGCGCACGCGCATCGCTCTTCCCGAGGAGGCCTTCAGCATCGGTCTGTTGTGCCGCATCGGTGAGTTGTCGCTGGCCAGCGTCTTCCCACGCGAATATGGGCAGGTGATCGAGCAGCGCGAACGGGGCGATGACAAGCCGCTCGTCGCCTGCGAGCGCGACAGTTTTGCGACGACCCACACCGAGTTGACGGCGGCGATGCTGCAGGACTGGGGTCTGCCGCGCATGTACGTCGATGCCGTGTTCAGGCACGAGGAGCCGGACCGGGTGGGCGCGCCGCCCGATTCGCCCCTTTATCAGCTCGTCTGGATGCTGGCCCTGGGGCGCCTGATCGCCGACCTGTGCCTGGCCGACGACGGCGAGCGGCGTGCCCTGATGCCGAAGCTGTTCCGCTACGGCAGCACGCTGGCGATCGAGAGCGAACCCCTGATTGCGCTTGGCGATCAGGTCGCCCGTGAGTGGCGGGAATGGGCGGCGCTGCTCGACGTGGCTGCCCAAGAGGTGCCGCCGTTCGAGGAGTTCTCGCAGCCGACCGCCGCGCCGGCGCTGTCCGCCGACGGCATGCCCAACGTCGAGGGTGAGGCCCTGCGCGTGCTGGTCGTCGATGACGACAAGGTGGTGCGCACCATCCTGACCACGATGTTGAGTGCTTCCGGCTATCAGGTGTTCGAGGCCGTCGATGGCCAGTCGGGTTTCGTGATGGCGCTCGAAATCCATCCCCAGATCGTCATCACCGACTGGGTCATGGCCGGCATGGACGGCGTTGGCATGACGCGCGCGCTGCGCCAGACCAAGCTCGGCCGCGGCATCTACATACTGATCCTGACCGCGCTCGAAGCCGAGGACAAGCTCGTAGAGGCCTTCGCCGCCGGCGTCGATGACTTCCTCCTCAAGCCGCTCCAGCCCCGGGTGCTCGGCGCGCGGCTGCGCGCGGCGCAGCGCGTGGTGACGCTGCAGCGCGAAATCGAGCAGGATCGCGACGAGATCCGTCGCTTTGCCGCCGAGCTGGCGGTGACCAATCGCCGCCTGCAGGAAGCGGCGCTGACCGACGTGCTGACCGGGCTGCCCAATCGACGCTATGCGATCGAATTCTTTCAGCGCGAATGGCTCGCGGCGAATCGCAGCAAGCGGCCGCTCGCCTGCATGCTGATCGATGTCGATAACTTCAAGATGATCAACGACGGCCATGGCCACGACGTGGGTGATGCGGTACTCAAGCAGGTGTCAGCCGCAATCAAGAAGGCCTTGCGCGCGCAGGATGTGGCCTGCCGCACCGGCGGCGACGAATTCACGGTGATTTGTCCGCAAACCGACTTGCCGGCGGCGCTGATCTGCGCGGAGCGGGTCAGGAAGGCAGTTGCCGCCATGGAAGTCGATGCGGGCCATGCACGGGTGAAGTGCGGCCTGAGCATCGGCGTGGCGGTGCGTGACGCCGGCACGACCGACATTGATGCCTTGCTGAAGCGGGCCGACGAGGGGGTTTATCTGGCGAAGCAGCATGGCCGGAACTGCGTGGCGACGGTCCAGCAGCCGGATCCGGCGGGTCAGACCACAAAATAATTCATTAAAAACAGAAAACAAGATCAGTTTTGTAAGGTTTTTTCTTACAAGAGTCTCCCATCCTATTCTTACAAAAGGATGGTCTTTCCATTGATTTTCTTCTTGCAGAGTTCTGCGGAGAATGTCATCACTGCCAGACGGGCATTCTTCGGTGGGATTTTTGCACCTGGAGATTCACGGGATTGGCGGCAATGCAAGGAGAGGAAAGATGAAAGCGACCGACACCTACAATGACATCAAGGAGGTCAATCTTGCCTATCTGATGCTGGCGCAGAACATGGTTCGCAGCGATCGCGAAGCCGCCGTGTTCCGCCTGGGCATCAGCGAGGAGATTGCCGACATCCTGGAAACCCTGACGCCGGGGCAGGTCCTGAAAATGGCCAGTTCCGACATGCTGCTGTGCAGCTTCCGTTTCGACGATTCCCTGCTGATCGATCTGCTCGCCAACCACGAGCGCGAGCGTGGCGTCGGCCACATTCATGCCGCCATCCTCGCCGCCGGCAAGCCGGTCGAGTCCGTGGCCTGAGCACTGATCGCAGCGACAATTCAGGGAGGTCGTCCATGCGC
This sequence comes from Pseudomonadota bacterium, assembly GCA_021849505.1. Classification (GTDB taxonomy): domain Bacteria; phylum Pseudomonadota; class Gammaproteobacteria; order Burkholderiales; family Rhodocyclaceae; genus Sulfuricystis. The sequence continues at coordinate 12,130 of JAJZSW010000011.1, read as the reverse complement.
AATAAATCCGTCATCTCGGAGGCGAGAGATATTCGTCTAGCCATCGAGCTCATCGAGCTCGGTGCGCGCCTGCAACTGCTTGAAGCCGAAACCAATCTGTCCCGCGAGCGCCTGCTCAAGCTCTACAAGGAGGTGCGGGGGGTTTCGCCGCCCAAGGGCATGCTGCCGTTCTCGACCGACTGGTTCATGACCTGGCAGCCGAACGTCCATGCCTCGCTGTTCATGGCCTATTTCAATTTCCTCGAGCGCCATACCAAGTTGTCCGGCCTGGAGCGCATCATCAAGGCCTACCGGCTCTACATGGAGCAGACGGCGCGTTGCGGCATGGAAAACGTGCTGTCGCTGACGCGTGCCTGGACGATGGTGCGTTTCTTCGACGCCGGCATGCTCCAGATGACCTCCTGCAAGACCTGCGGCGGCGATTTCGTCGCCCATGCGCACGACCCCAAGCACGACTACGTCTGCGGCTTGTGCCACATGCCCGCTCGCGCAGGTAAGACGCGCCGCGCCGCCGAAGCCGTCACCGCAGCCTGAGACGTCTTTCCTTTCCGGTCTCCTTGCCGTCGCCCCGCCCGGAAACAGGCAGGGCGACTTTTTTCATTGTTGCACCCGGCCGGCATGCGATTCCCGGCTTTTGCCGCTATGATTGCGGCAGCTTGCGCGCCGCGGGGAGCGGTGCCTGATTATTTTTCCAGGGTTGCCGCATGTTTCTGCTCATCGCCTACGTCATTGTCCTGCTGTCCTCGGTCGGCACCTATGCCATTCACGGCAGCCTTGGCGCCCTGTGGGTGCCGCTGGAATATGTCGCCATCTTCGGTCTGACCATCGGCTATCTGGTCGGCTCGAACGGGCCGCGTTCCCTGAAAGCCATTTTCGGCGCGATTCCCGCCGCACTCAAGGGCGACAAGTACAACAAGGCCGTCTACATGGATCTGCTGGCCATGCTGTTCGAGATCCTCGCCAAGGTGCGCAAGGAAGGCCTGATGTCGATCGAGAACGACGTCGAGAATCCCGAGGCCAGTCCGATCTTTTCGAAGTATCCGTCGATACAGGCCGATCATCACGTAATGGAGTTCGTCTGCGACTACCTGCGCATGATGGTCGGCGGCAATCTCAACGCCTTCGAGATCGAAAACCTGATGGATATCGAGATCGAAACCCATCATGCCGAGGCGCATTTCCCCGCGCACATGGTGCAGACCACCGCCGGCGCGATTCCCGCCTTCGGCATCGTCGTGGCGGTGATGGGCGTGGTCAACGTCATGGGCTCGGTCGGCGAACCGCCGGCCGTGCTGGGCAAGATGATCGGCGGCGCCCTGGTCGGCACCTTCCTCGGCATCCTGCTGGCCTACGGTTTCGTCGAGCCGATCGCCAACCGGCTCAACCAGAAGGTGGAAGAGGGCAGCAAGATCTATCACGTGATCAAGGCCGTGCTGCTCGCCAGCATGAATGGCTATGCGCCGCAGGTGGCGATCGAATTCGGCCGCAAGGTTCTCTATTCCGGCGATCGGCCGAGCTTCACCGAGCTCGAAGAGGATATCAAGGCAAGAAAAGGAAAATAAGGGGCTAATAAGGACCGCCGCCTGCCGTCTCGCCGGCGCCGACTTTTGCCCTGACCAGCCATGAGCGACGACAGCCAGCAGCCAATCGTAGTCAAGAAGATCAAGAAGGGCGGCGGCGCGGCGCACGGCGGCGCCTGGAAGATCGCCTACGCCGACTTCGTGACGGCGATGATGGCCTTCTTCCTGCTGATGTGGCTGCTTGGTTCGACGACCAAGGGCGACCTCAAGGGCATCGCCGACTATTTCCAGACGCCGCTCAAGGTGGCGCTCCTCGGCGGCTCCGGCACGGGCGATTCTTCGTCCGTGATCCAGGGGGGCGGCCAGGACCTTACGCGCACGCATGGCCAGGTGAAGGAGGGCGAGGTCGATGCGCCGAGCAAGAAAATCAATTTGCAGGCGCTCAAGGCCGATTTCGAGAAAATTGAAAAGGCGCGCCTCGAAGGCCTCAAGGGCGACATCGAGGCGCTCATCGAGGCGAGTCCGGCGCTCAAGCAGTTCAAGAACCAGATGCTGCTCGACATCACCAGCGAAGGCCTGCGCATCCAGATCGTCGACGAGCAGAATCGGCCGATGTTCGATTCCGCCAGTTCCGAGCTCAAGCCCTATACCCGGGTGATCCTGCGCGAGATCGGCCCGCTGCTCAACAAGGTCGAGAACCGCATCTCCCTCTCCGGCCATACCGACGCCACGCCCTATGCCGGCGGCGACCGGGGCTTCGGCAACTGGGAACTCTCGACCAACCGCGCCAACGCCTCGCGGCGCGAGATGGTGCTCGGCGGACTCGACGACAAGAAGGTCATGCGCGTCGTGGGATTTGCCTCGACCGTGCTGTTCGACAAGGCGCAGCCGACCGCCCCGATCAACCGGCGCATCAGCATCGTCGTCCTCAACAAGCGTACCGAGGAGGCCATCCTCAGCGACGGCCGCGAGGTGCCCGTCGAGACGGTGACGGAAACCTTGCAGCCGGGCGTGCGCGCCGCCCCGCCAGCCGCGCCGCCAGCACCCGGATAAGGGGTCATCCCTACCGTCTAATCGCCCTGCCGGGACGGGCCTAAGCTTTAAAATGGGCCGGGTTGCAAAGGGGATGCAGGTAGCGGCCGTCGGTTGTTGCCGGCAATCGGAACTCATCGGAACTGAAAATCGCCGGGCTTCATCATGCGCTATTTCGACAAGACCTTGGGCTGGGGGCTGGTTTTCACCGGACTCGTGGCTGCCTTGTTCTTTTTCGCCGCACCCGCGGCGGACTGGACCGCCGGCATGGCTTTCATCGTGCTGGCTTTGGGCTGGCGGGCCGTCGCCCTCTGGGCTGCCGGCAACGCCCGGCCGCGGGAGCTCCGCGACAGTGCGGAAGAGCGCGCGCTGCTCGAGGAGTTCCGCAACCTGCTGCGTGAATGTGTCACGCAGTTTGCCGCCCAGTTCGAGGCGACGCGGGGCGAGATCGCGCGCGTCCAGGGACTGCTGGGCGAAGCGATCGGGGATCTGACCGCGAGCTTCCAGGGCATGCACGCGCAGACGGAAGAACAGCGCAACCTGACCCTCGCCGTGACCGGCGGCGGCGAGGCGGCCGCTACGGTCAAGTTCGATTCCTTCGTGCGCGATACCTCCGACGTCATGCAGCGCGTGGTCGACAGCATCGTCAACAACAGCAAGCTGGGCATGGAACTGGTCGAACTCACCGACAGCATCTCCAAGCATGCCCAGGACGTGCAGGGCATTCTTTCCGAGATCGGCGCGATCGCCAAGCAGACCAACCTGCTGGCCCTGAACGCCGCCATCGAGGCCGCGCGGGCGGGGGAGGCGGGGCGTGGCTTCGCGGTCGTCGCGGACGAAGTGCGCGACCTTTCGGCGCGCACTTCGCAGTTCTCGCAACAGATCAACGGCCTGATGCAGGGCATGCAGGCCTCCGTCAAGCAGACCGAGGCCGCGATCCAAGGCATGGCCAGCCAGGACATGACCTTTGCGCTCGAGTCGAAGCAGCAAGTCGAACAGATTGTCCGCACCCTCGAAGAGCAGGACCGGCGCCGCGTCGGCGCGCTCGGCGATCTCGCGGGCAGCGCCGCCGCCGTCGATACGCTCGTCGGCAAGGCGATCACGGCGATGCAGTTCCAGGACATGGTGTCGCAGCTGCTCGGTCATGTCCTGTTGCGCGTCGATGCGCTGGGCGGGGTGCTCGAGCAATTGAGTGCCCTGGGTCGCACGCTCGACCGCGAAGCGGCGACCAGCGATGCGCGGGCGGCCATCACCTCCCTGCGCGCGGAGCAGGGCAGGATTGCCGCCGCGCTCAAGGGCCTCGAAACACAGACCACCCACAATCCCGTCGCCCAGAAGGCGATGACCGACGGCGACATCGAACTCTTCTGAAACAGGAGCGCACCCCATGGCCAAATCCATCCTTGCGATCGACGATTCCGCCTCCATCCGCCAGATGGTTGGCTTTACCCTCAAGAGTTCCGGTTACGAGGTCGTCGATGCGGTCGATGGCATGGACGGGCTGGAGAAGGCGAAGGGCAAGACCTTCAACCTGGTCCTCACCGACCAGAACATGCCGCGCATGGACGGCCTGACGCTGATCAAGAGCCTGCGCGCGCTGCCGCAATACAAGACGGTGCCGATCCTGATGCTGACGACCGAATCTTCTGACGCGATGAAGCAGCAGGGCCGTGCCGCCGGTGCGACGGGCTGGCTGGTCAAGCCCTTCGATCCGCAAAAGCTCGTCGAGGTCGTCAAGAAGGTGATCGGCTGAACGCGGCCGCGCCCGGCTTGCGCAAGGAGGCGCCATGTCCATCGACATGAGCCAGTTCCATCAGGTCTTTTTCGAGGAGACCGCCGAGCATCTGGCCAGCATGGAAAACCTGCTGCTGGGCCTGGACATCGCCGACCCGGACGCCGAGCAGCTCAACGCGATCTTCCGCGCCGCGCATTCGATCAAGGGCTCGAGCGGCACCTTCGGCTTCACCGACCTGCAGGACGTCACCCACATCCTCGAAAACCTGCTCGACCGCGTGCGCAAGGGCGAACTGCATTTGCGCAACGCCATGATCGACGCCTTCCTCGATGCCGGGGACGTGCTCAAGAACCTGCTCGCCGCGCATCAGGGGGAGGGCGAGGCCGACCGGGTTGCCGCCGACGCGATCTGCCAACGGCTGCGGCAACTGACCGAAGCAGGTGCCGTCCCGCCAGCGCCGACTTTCCAGGCCGCCACGCCCGCGGCCGGGTTCGACCTGTATTTCCTGCTTGAAGGCGGCGCGGGCGCAACGACGTTCGAGAACCTCAAGGCTGAACTCGCAACGCATGGCGAACTGCGCGCGGCGACAGCGCCGGCCGTTCCCGGCCAGCCCTGGCATGTGCGCCTGAGCGGCGCCGCCGACCCCGAACTGCTGCGCGGCCTGCTCGAGTTCGTCGCCCGCAACGACAGCATCCGCATCGTGCCCCTCGGTACGGCGGACGCGGAAGCCGCGGTCCTGGCCGATGCGCCGGATGGCGCCTATGGCTTCTTCAGTGCTCCCGCCCCCGCCACCGCGAGCGATGACGCCTACGGGTTCTTCGATCCTCTGCCCGAGATGGCTGCCCCGCCAGCAGCAGCAGCGGCCGACGACGCCTACGGCTTCTTCGCACCGCTCCCGGAGGTCCCGCCGGCGGCGCCGGCGGACGAGTCCTACGGCTTCTTCGAGCCCCTGCCCGAGCCGTCGCCCGCACCCGCACCGCCGCCGGCAAGGAAGGAAGCGCGGACCGTGCCGGCAGCGCCGGCGGCGACCAGACCGGCCGCCGGCGATACCACCATCCGGGTTGGTGTCGACAAGGTCGACCAGCTGATCAACCTGGTCGGCGAACTGGTCATCACCCAGGCGATGCTCGCGCAGTCCGCCGCCCAGATCGATCCGGTCGAGTTCGAGCGCCTGCACAACGGCCTGATCCAGCTCGAGCGCAATACGCGCGACCTGCAGGAATCCGTGATGTCGATCCGCATGATGCCGATGTCGGTGGTCTTCTCGCGCTTCCCGCGCGTGGTGCGCGACATCTCGCAGAAGCTCGGCAAGCAGGTCGAACTGAAACTCTCCGGCGAAAACACCGAGCTCGACAAGGGCCTGATCGAGCGCATCACCGATCCGCTCACCCACCTCGTGCGCAACAGCCTCGACCACGGCATCGAGCTGCCGGAGGTGCGTGCAGCGAAGGGCAAGCAGCCAGTCGGCACGATCACGCTGTCCGCCTATCACCAGAGCGGCAATGTCGTCATCGAGGTCGGCGACGACGGCGCCGGCCTGCCGCGTGACAAGATCCTCGCCAAGGCCAGGGAACGCGGGCTCGGCGTGCACGACCAGATGACCGACCAGGAGGTCTTCGCGCTGATTTTCGAGGCCGGCTTCTCGACCGCCGACCGGATCACCGAAGTGTCGGGTCGCGGCGTCGGCATGGACGTGGTGAAGAAGAACATTACCGCGCTGGGTGGCCGCGTCGATATCGATTCGCTGGCCGGCATCGGCACGCGCATGACGGTGCGCCTGCCGCTGACGCTGGCGATCCTCGACGGCATGTCCGTGGCGGTGGGCAGGGAAACCTACATCATTCCGCTCGGCTACGTGATCGAATCCCTGCAGGCCGAACCCGGCATGATCAAGAGCGTCGCCGGCGTCGAGCGGCTGCTGCAGGTGCGCGACGAGTACCTGCCGATCATCGCGCTGCACGAGGTCTTCCGGGTGCCGGGCGCGCTTGCCGCACTCGAGGACGGCATCATGATCATCCTCGAGGCCGACGGCACCAAGGCCGCGCTGTTCGTCGATGCGATGGTCGGCCAGCACCAGGTGGTGATCAAGAGCCTCGAAACCAATTACCGGAAAGTCTCCGGCGTTTCCGGCGCCACCATCATGGGCGACGGCCGCGTCGCACTGATCCTCGATGTCGCGATGCTGGTCGACATGGCGCGCCGCGCGCTGCCGGCCGCCGCTTGACCCTTCACAGGAGAACCTGCATGGTTCAGGAAAACAATTCCCAACAGGCTGCCGGCGACGCAGGCGCGTACTCCCAGGAGTTCCTGACGTTCACCCTCGGCCCCGAGGAATACGCGATCGACATCCTCAAGGTGCAGGAAATCCGCGGCTACGAGCCGCCGACGACGATAGCCAACGCGCCGGCCTTCCTCAAGGGCGTCATCAACCTGCGCGGCATCATCGTGCCGATCGTCGACATGCGCATCAAGTTCGGGGTCGGCACGGTCGAGTACACGCCGTTCACCGTCGTCATCATCCTGTCGCTCGGCGGGCGCGTCGTCGGCATGGTGGTCGATGGCGTCTCCGACGTCACCAGCCTGCGCTCCGACCAGATCCGCCCGGCGCCCGAATTCGCGGCAACCGTCGATACGCGCTACATCAAGGGGCTCGGCACCCTCGGCGAACGGATGCTGATCGTCGTCGATATCGAGAAGCTGATGCTGTCCGGCGAAATGGCGCTGGTCGAAGAAGCGGCGCAAACCCCGTGACCCGCTCCCGCCTGCCCACCGTAAAGGATTGACGATGAACGGCATACTCGCCCCGATCCAGAGCCTGCTCAACCGCTTCAGCGTACCCGGCAAGATCCTGCTGATGGGACTGTTTGCCCTGATCACCATCGCGGTGGTCGCGTTTCCGCTGCTGCAACGCTATGCCGAAACGATCGCGTTTTCCGAGCGCGAAAAGCTGGCGACGCCCCTGATCGCCCCGGCCATGCAGCTGATGCGTGCGGTACAGGGGCATCGTGGCGCCAGCCAGGGCGTGCTGGGCGGCAATCAGCAGCTCAAGGCGAAGATGGATGAGTTTGCCGCGGCGGCCGGCAAGGCGCTCGCCGCCGGGGCTGCCGCGCAGCACGCGGAAGCCCTGCCCAAGCAGGCCCAGGCATGGCATGCGCTGCAGGGCGAATGGTCGGAATTGCAGGCCCAGGCACTCCAGCTGCCTGCGCCGGACAGCCTCAAACGCCACAGCGCGCTGGTGGGGCGGATCCAGGATTACATCGGCGCCGTGGCGGCCGCCACCAACGCGGCGCTCGATCCCGTGATCGCAACCAACTACCTGCAGGCGGTCTTCGCCGACCATCTGCCGAAGATGGTCGAGGCGCTCGGATTGTCGCGTGCCCTGACCACGGGCGCGGCGGCCAAGCGGGAACTCGACTGGACGGTGCGCGTCGACCTGATGATCCTGCGGCGCGCGATCGAGGAAAACCGAATGGAGATCGAGGAACATCTGGCCGGCGCGAGCGCAAAGGATGCCAGCATCAAGGCCGCCGTCGATGCGGGCGGCAAGGAGTTCCTTGCCGCCACGCTGAATTTCCTCGATATGATCGACAAGGAAATTCTCGATCCGGCGACCATTGCCGTTCCGCCGCCGAAGATCTTCGAAGTGGCCTCGCAAGCCGTCGATACCGGCTATGCCGTCGTCGAGGTGACGATGAAAGAGTTCGATCGGCAATTGCAGATGCGCATCGACAGCCAGGTGCAGTCGCGTAATGTAACGCTGGGGATCGTCGCGCTGGCACTGACGATCCTGGTGCTGCTCTATTTCGGGTTCCGCCGTGCCCTGCTGGAGGCGATCGGCGCCATCCGTGCCGGCGCGGAACGGATTGCCAACGGCGACCTCACGCAGTCCGTGACCGTGGCCGGCGACGACGAGCTTGCGCAGATCGGCCAGGCGGTCAACCGCATGCAGGAGAACCTGCATCAGTCGCTCGAGCGCGAACGCATCGCCGCCGCCGAAAACCTGCGTATCCGCATTGCGCTCGACAACGTCTCCACCGGCGTGATGATCGCCGACAACGAACGCAAGGTCATTTATGCGAACAAGGCGGTCGTCGCCGTGCTGCGCGGCGCGCAGGACGACATCCGCAGGCAGCTGCCGGCCTTCGACGCGGACCGGCTGGTCGGCACGAACATCGACAGCTTTCACAAGCATCCGGCCCACCAGGCCAAGCTGCTGTCCGAACTCACCGGGACGCATGTCGCGCATCTGGAGATCGGTGCGCGCCACATGACCGTCGCGGCCAACCCGGTGATCGATCCGGCCGGCCAGCGCCTCGGGGCGGTTGCGGAATGGCGCGACCGCACGCAGGAGGTCCGGGCGGAACAGGCACTCAAGGAGCTGCTCGGCGCCGCCGTGCAGGGCGATTTCAGCCGCCGCATCGATGCCGACGCGATGCAGGGTTTCTTCCACGAAATGGCTACCGGCATGAACCAGCTGACGGACATCGTCGCCCGGTCCCTCGACGATATCGCCCGCGTTCTGAATGCAGTTGCGGGCGGTAATCTGTCGCGGCAGATCGAGGCCGATTACGCCGGCACACTGGGACAGCTGAAGAACGATACCAACGCCACGGTGACGCAGCTGCGCGACGTCGTCGGCCAGATCATCGCGGCGACGGAAGCCATCAACACTGCCGCCAAGGAAATCGCCGCCGGCAACCAGGATCTGTCGAGCCGGACCGAGGAGCAGGCGTCGAGCCTGGAGGAGACGGCGAGCTCGATGGAGCAGCTCAACAGCACGGTCAGGAACAACGCGGAAACGGCCCGGCAGGCGGCCGATCTAGCCCGCGAATCAAACGGCGCGGCGGCCAGGGGCGGCGCGATGGTCGGCCAGGTTGTGGCAACGATGAGCGGCATCCAGGCCAGTTCGAAGAAGATCGCCGACATCGTCGGGGTGATCGACAGCATTGCCTTCCAGACCAACATCCTGGCGCTCAATGCGGCGGTGGAGGCGGCGCGCGCCGGCGAGCAGGGGCGTGGCTTCGCGGTGGTGGCCACCGAGGTGCGCAACCTGGCCCAGCGCAGCGCGACGGCGGCCAAGGAAATCAAGGCGCTGATCGCCGAATCCGTCGACAAGGTCGATGCAGGCGCCCGGCAGGTGCATGAAACCGGGGAAACGATCACCGCGGTGGTCGAGGCTTTCCAGCAGCTGGCGCAACTCGTCGGCGGCATCGCCGAGGCCAGCCGCGAACAGGCCGCGGGGATCGAACAGGTTTCGAATGCCGTCTCGCAGATGGACGAGGTGACCCAGCAGAATGCCGCGCTGGTCGAGCAGGCCGCGGCGGCGGCCGAATCGCTCGAGGAGCAGGCGCAGGGCCTGCGCCAGGCCGTCGCGATGTTCCGGCTGGACGGCGGTGCCGTCCTGCCGGCGCCGACTTTTGCCGCAGCCGCGGGGGCTTCGGTCCGCGCCCGGCCGGCGCGCTCACCCGGTGTCGCCAGGCGCCTGCCGCCGGCCCGGTTTGCCGATGACGAAGCGGACGAGTGGGCCGAGTATTGATCCATGCAGAGAGCTAATCAGAAGAGGTAATCCCCATGCGCACCAACCTCCCCGTGACCCAGAACGAGGTCAAGCTGACCGACAGCCACCTGATCGTCTCGAAGACCGATCTCAAGGGGCGCATCACCTATGTCAACCATGACTTCCTCGAAATCAGCGGCTTCACCGAACAGGAGCTGATCGGCGAACCGCATAACATCGTCCGCCATCCCGACATGCCGGTCGAAGCCTTCGATGACCTGTGGCGGACGCTGAAGGAGGGCCGGCCCTGGACCGGCTACGTCAAGAACCGCTGCAAGAACGGCGACTTCTACTGGGTGCTCGCGAATGCCGCACCGATCGTCGAGAATGGCCTGGTTACCGGCTATATGTCGGTACGCCGGAAACCTGATCCGGCCGTTGTGGCGCAGGTCGAGGCCGTCTATCGCCGGTTCCGCGAGAAAAGGCAGGGTAGCCTCCAGATTCGCTACGGCGCGGCGGTCAAGCCAAACCCGCTGGCGGGCATCACGGACATCAGCGTCGGCACCAAGCTCTGGGCGAGCATCGGAGTGGTGGTGCTCATGGGTGCACTGGCTGCAGGCAGTGCCTGGATGGGCTTGCGCAGCGTGGTCAGCGAGTTTCAGCACTTCGCCGATCGGGACATCGTGCTGCAGAACAATTACGGAGAGATGTATACCCAGGGCCTGCAGAGTGCGGCTGCCTTGCGCGCGATCATGCTCAACCCGCAAGACAAGCAGGCGATCAAGAATCTCCAGCAGGCCCATGAAGACTTCAATCGGCAGCTTGCTCAGGCACGCAGCATTGCAGGCGAAGATGCAGCCGTCAACGAGGATCTTGCGCGGGTGGGCGAAGCCAGCAGCAAGCACTTCGCCATGCAAAACGAGGTGGCCAGAATAGCCATCGATGGCGATGCCGACAAGGCGCGCGCCCTGCAGACCACCGAGGAAATCGCCATGTGGCGGAAGTACAAGGATGTCATGCTCAAGGGGCGCGCGGTCTTGCAGGAGAAAGCGGCCGTTACGCGGCAGCTTGTTGCTGAATCCTCAACGAACGCGACGCGCATCGCATTGCTGGCCGGACTGCTTTCCCTGTTCGTCGCCGGCATTACCGCGGTGATTCTCGGTCGCTCGATCCGTCGGCCGATGGAAGAGATGGACGAGACCTTCGCCAACATCCTGCAGGGCAACTATTCGAACGTGATTGACATCGCGCGCAATGACGAAATCGGAAAGGCGATGCAGGGCCTGCAAATCCTGCAGACGCGCATGGGTTTCGAGGTGGCCGAAACGAAGCGCCAGGCCGACGAGATGACGCGTGTGAAGATCGCACTCGATTGCGTCGGCACGCCGGTGCGCATCGCCGACGCCCGCGGGACGGTGATCTACGCCAACAAGGCGCTATTCGACACCCTGCGGCGCATCGAGCCGGTGCTGAAGGCGCAGAACCCGGCCTTCAGCGTTGACGGCTTCGTCGGCAGCAGCATCGGCAACCTGTACGCCGATCCGCAAGCCGCGCTGGGCCGGCTCGCCAGCCTGACCGGCACGACGCAGACGGAAATGGACATCGGCGGCCGTACGTACCGCGTCGTCACGAGCCCGGTGTTCACCGGTGACGGGGAGCGCCTGGGGTCGGTCGGCGAGTGGCAGGACCGCACCGACGAGTTGGCGGTCGAGCGCGAGGTGGCGGAGATCGTCGACAACGCGGCGCGCGGCAACCTCGACAGGCGCATCAACCTGGCCGGCAAGTCGGGCTTTTTCGCCGCGCTTTCCGAGCGCATCAACGGTCTGCTCGGCACCACGCACGAGGCGCTGATGGCGACCTCGGAGGTTCTCGGCCGCGTGGCGCGCGGCGACCTGACCCAGCAGATCGACAAGGATTACGAGGGCATCTTCGGCCGCCTCAAGGACGACACGAACACCACGGTCGAACGGCTGCGCGAAGTGGTGGGCCGCATCAAGGAAGCCACCGAAGCGATCAACACGGCGGCGCAGGAAATCGCCGCCGGCAACCAGGATCTGTCGAGCCGGACCGAGGAGCAGGCGTCGAGCCTGGAGGAGACGGCGAGCTCGATGGAGCAGCTCAACGCCACGGTCAAGCAGAACGCGGAAAGCGCGCGCCAGGCCAACGCGCTGGCGACACGTTCCAACGAGGTCGCCGCGCGCGGCGGCGAGATGGTCAAGCAGGTTGTGGCAACGATGAGCGGCATCCAGGCCAGTTCGAAGAAGATCGCCGACATCGTCGGGGTGATCGACAGCATTGCCTTCCAGACCAACATCCTGGCGCTCAATGCGGCGGTGGAGGCGGCGC
>JAJZSW010000080.1 GCA_021849505.1 Pseudomonadota bacterium | reverse complement strand
CGCCGCTGCCGGCCCCGCTGCTGGTGCTGTTCCACGGTCTCGAAGGCAGCTCCGCCAGCCATTACGCCATCGCCCTGATGCGTGCCGTGCAGGAGAGCGGCTGGGCGGGGGTGGTCGTGCATTTCCGCGGCTGTTCCGGCGCGCCGAACCGCCTGCCGCGCGCCTACCATTCGGGCGATTCCGCCGAGATCGACTGGGTGCTGCGCCGCCTGCGCCTGCGCTTTCCGCAGCGGCGCATCTGCGCCGCCGGCGTCTCGCTTGGCGGCAACGCGCTGCTCAAGTGGCTCGGCGAGCGCGGTCAGGAGGCTGGCACTGTCGTCGAGGCGGCCGCGGCGATCTCCGCGCCGCTCGACCTGACGGCCTGCGGCCATCATCTCGGCTGCGGCTTCAACCTCGTCTATACCCGCCACTTCCTGCGCACGCTGAAACGGGGCGCCGCCGCGAAGCTGGCGCGCTTCCCCGGCCTGTTCGACGGCGCGCGCATGGCGCGCGCACAAAATCTGTATGCGTTCGACGATGTCGTCACCGCACCGCTGCACGGCTTCCGCGACGCCGCCGACTACTGGCGCCGCGCTTCCGCCAAACCCTTGCTGCGCGGCATCCGGGTACCGACGCTGCTGCTCAACGCGCTCAACGATCCCTTCCTGCCGGCACAGGTGCTGCCGCATACCGCCGAACTGTCGGATGCGGTGTGCCAGGAGACGCCGCGCGACGGCGGGCACGTCGGCTTCGTCAGCGGCCGCTGGCCGGGAGGGCTCGACTGGCTGCCGCGGCGCCTGCTGGCGTTCTTCGCCGGCTAGCGCCGCCGGACCGGCGCGGCGCGTTCCGGCCGGAGGCCGCGGCAGCCCTGGTAGCACGCGGCGAGCGCGGCGAGGTCGGCGTCGATGTCCGCGCCCGGCTCGAGTGTCGCCAGCAGGCCGATGCGGCGCCGGCCATAGTCGATGGTGCCGATGACGATCGGCACCCCGGCGGCGCGCGCGATGCGGTGGAAGCCGGTCTTCCAGCCCGGCGTGAGGCTGCGCGTGCCTTCCGGCGCGATGGCCAGCAGGCAGGGCGGGCCGGCGCGCAGTTCGGCGGCCAGGCGCTCGACCAGGCCGGCCGGCTCGCGGCGGTTGACCGGGATGCCGCCGAGCCAGCGCATCAGGGGTCCGAACGGGCCGCGGAACAGCGTGTCCTTGCCGGCCCAGCGGATCTCGAGTCCGAGCGCCGCGCGCACCAGCAGGCCGAGCGGGAAATCCCAGTTGGAGGTGTGCGGGTAGGCAACGAGGACCGCGCGCTGCGGACGTGACTCGATATCGAGACAGGTCCAGCCGAGGCGACGCAGGATGAAGCGGGCGATGCGCTGGCGGATTCGCATGTGCTGGTCGTTTTCCGGGGCGCGGTCAGTTTCCGCCGAAGCGCTGGTTCAGCCAGTCGAGGATGTCCTGCGCGGGACGGCGCCAGTCGGCCTCGAGCATCAGGCCGTGGCCCATGCCGGGGTAGAGCGTCGCGTCGGTGCCGTAGCTGCGCGCGGTCATCTCCACCAGCGAGGCCGGGATGATCATGTCGTGCTCGGCGCCCTGCACCAGCAGGCTGACGCGGCCCTCGGACAGGTGCGCCAGCACCTTCTGGGTGTGCGGCAGGTTGAACAGCATCATGTCCCAGATGGCGCGGTGCGATTCGGGCTGGGCCATGTGGTAGTAGCGCGCGAGGTCGTCGACCGAGACCGGCTGGGCGAACAGGGCGGCGCGCAGGCTGTCGAGGGCGACGTGCCCGCCGGTCATCAGGCGGTTGAGGTCGGCGAACAGCCCGGGCTGGTTGAACAGCATGCCGAAGGCCGAGGCGGCGAGGCCCTGCGGCGGCACCGAGCACATCAGCACGGCCGCGGGCGCGGCATGCCGCTCCAGATATTTCTGCACGACGAAACCGCCCATCGAATGGCCGATCAGCACCGGCGGTGCGGGCAGCGTGGCGACGGTTGCGACGACGTCATTGACGTAGTCGTCGATCGAGTAGCTGTCGAGATGGTCGCGGCGGCGGCTCGCGCCGTGGCCGGAGAAGCTCAGCGCGTGGCAGTGGAAGCCGGCGGCGGCGAACCAGGGCAGGTAATGTTCCCAGCACCAGGCGGCGGTGTAGGCACCATGGAGGAAGAGCAGCGGGGGAAGCTCCGGGCGCGGCTGCGCTGGCGCGCTGGAGAGAACTTCCAGGTGTTCGGCACGGCTTTGATGCATCGCCGCATTCTAGTGCGACTACTGCGCGGGGCGGGCAAATTCCCAGATGCGATTCCAGTATTCGGTCTTGACCGACACGGTGCCGAGCGTCGTGACCTCGCGGATCGCGTATTGCGAACGGCGCGTGTCGCGGCGTACCGGGTCGCGGAACAGCCGGCCGTGCGCGCCGAGGAAGGAAACCACTTCGCGCGGCCGCGCCATGCCGTGGGGGGCAGTCACGACGATGGCGGTCTCGCGATTGGCGAGGCGCACCAGCGTGCCGGGCGGCCAGGCGCCATTGACGCGCCGCAGGGCTTCGAGCAGCTGCGGGTCGAATACCTGCCGGCTGCGCGACAACAGCCAGTGCAGGGCGGCGCGCGGCGTCATCGGGTTGCGGTGGAAGCGTTGCGGGGCGACGAGCGCGCACCAGACATCGGCGATCTTGAGGATGCGCGCTGCCAGGCAGATTTCGTCGCCGCGCAGGGCGGCGGGATAGCCGCTGCCATCGAGCGATTCGTGGTGCTGCTCGACCGCCTCGATCCAGCGCAGGTCGGCGCCCGGCGAGTCGCGCAGCAGGTCGGCGGCGAGCTGGGGGTGGCGCGCCAGCGTGATGCGCTGGGCGTCGCTGGGCACGGCGTAGGGAGCGGTGAGGTCGTCCTGCAACTCGAGCGACGGCAGGTTCATGAACAGCGCAGCCTTGGCGACCGTGTGCTGGCGGATGGCATCGAGCTGGATGGCGCGGCCGAGGTGGATGCCGAGGATCGCCGCGGCGAAGCCGTGGCGCAGCGAGGGGCTGTGCAGCGGAATGTGCGATCCCATACCGAGGCAGACCTGCGGGGCGCGCTCGACGAGGCCGACCAGTTCGGCGGCGAGGGTGGCGAGCCGGATCACGTCCTGCACGGTGCAGGACCAGCCCTCGATCACCTCGACATGGGCGTGGGCGATCGCGGCGAGCCGGTCGCAGGGCTGCGAGGAAACCGGCGCCAGCGGTTGCGGGCGGGCGACGCTATTGGCGTAGGCCGCGCCGAAAGATTCGGCGTAGGCAAGGGCAGAGGCATGCATGCGCAAGTCCCCAGCAATTTCCCTGCCATGCCTGTTTGGCGCTGCAATCCCGCCTGAAACCGGCGGTCAAGGCGGGAGTACCGGCAATTACTGCCGCGCGGCGGCTTCTGGTGCCGGCTCGGCCATGGTCAGCTCGGCGGATGGTCGTAAAGATGAACGCGTCACTTGGCACCGCCGGGCTGCCGTGCCGAAATCTTGATTCCGGATAAATTCTTGAATGCATCTAACGGGATAGCATGCTCGCGCGAACGACTGGAGGATGTCATGCTCAAGCAACTGAATAATCTGCGGTTCCGCTTCATCCTGCTGGCGGGCCTTAGCGCGCCGGTCCTGCTGGTGTGGATCTCCGGCTACTACGCTTGGGAGAACTGGCGCGATTACCGCATGGTACGCACCACCATCGAGGCCAACACGATGGCGGACCAGATCATCGAGGCCGCCGGCCTGCAGGCGCTCGAGCGCGGCGTGACCTCCAGCCTTCTGTCGGCTCCCGGCGTGGCCCCCGAGTCTGGCCGCCAGCGCCTCGCCGCCCTGCGCGCCAAGAGCGACAAGTTGTGGCAGGAGTCCTTCGCGACCGCCGGCGTGCTGGAAAAAAAGGGCGTGGTGGTCGAAAAGGCGATCATTGCTCGGAAGCTCGCCGGCGAGGCCTATGAAGAGTTGCAGGCCGCCCGCAAGCGCGTCGATGCCAGCCTGACGAAAGCCGAACGCGACATCCAGGCGGCCGAATGGATTCCGACCATGACGCGATTCATCACTGCCGCCGCGCGGCTGCGCATGGCATCCTTCGGTGGCGAAGCCTTCCCGCCGCACATTACCTACCCGAACCTGACCGCGAAGCAGAGCGTCTGGCTGGCTTCCGAATACGCCGGCCTGGAACGCGCCAACGTCGCCGCCCTGCTCAACTCGAACGCGCCGGCTGCTGCCGAGGTGTTGCAGCGTCTCTCGGCCTTCCGCCAGAACGTGGACGCGGCCATCGCCGACATCCGCCTGCTCAAGGGGGTGAACGACACGCCGCCCGAGGTGCGTACCGCCATCGAAGGCATGGAGGCGCACTTCCTTGGCAGCTTCGAGGAGCTGCGCAAGAAGATTTACCAGGAAGCGCGCGGGCAGACGCTGGTGGGCGAACGCCACTACACCCTGACCAGCCCGGAGTGGATCGAGAAATCCACCGCCGCCATCGACACCATCCTCAAGGTTTCCACCGCCTATTCGCACGTCAGCAACGCCGAGGCGGTGAACACGGCGCGGCTGCGCTTCCTCCAGACGTGGGGCTACATCGCGCTGTTCCTCGCCATCATCGGCATGTCCGCGGTGATGGTTACGCTGCTCTTCAACAAGCTGCGCCATCTCGATACCCTGCACGACTCGATGGTCGAGCTGGCCGGCGGCCAGGGTGATCTAACCTTCCGCCTGCAGGCGGACACGTCGGACGAGATCGGCGAGATTTCCTCGGCCTTCAACCAGTTCGCCGCCAAGCTGCGCGACATCATCGCCGAAACCCGGGATGTCGTCGGCCAGCTTGCCGCCACTGCGACCAAGCTCACCGTGGCGAGCGAGCGGGTCGCCGGCAGCTCGAACACCCAGAGCGAGATGTCGCTCGCCACGGCCGCCGCCGTGGAGGAGATCACCGCGAGCATCGCGCAGGTGGCCGACCGGGCGCGCGAGACTTCGGACGAGGCGAAACAGGCCGGCGCGCTCGCCGAGGACGGCGCGCGCGTCGTGCGAGACGTTTCCGCCCAGATCCACGAGTTGGCGGGCGGCGTGGCGGAGAATTCGCAGCGTATCGAGGAACTCGGCGAACGCTCGCGCGAGATCGGCGGCATTGTCGGCGTGATCCGCGAGATTGCCGACCAGACCAACCTGCTGGCGCTCAACGCGGCCATCGAGGCGGCACGCGCAGGCGAGCAGGGGCGCGGTTTCGCGGTTGTGGCCGACGAGGTGCGCAAGCTGGCCGAGCGCACGGGCGCGGCCACCGTCGACATCTCCGCCAAGATCGAGGCGATCCAGCGCGACACGGATGGCGCGGTGCATGGCATGCACGCGAGCGGCAAGCGACTCGAAGAGGTGGTGGCCTTGTCGGCCGCCGCCGCCGCGTCGCTCGCGCGCATCAGCGACGGTACCGCCAACGCGCGCCGCCGCGTGGAGGAAATTGCCCACGCCACCGAGGAGGAAAGTCGGGCTGGCGCGGCGATCGCGCGCAACGTCGAGCAGGTGGCGGCGATGGCCGAGGAGAACAAGCTGGCGGTCGGCGAGACCTCGCGGGACGCGCTGCAACTCACCGAGTTCGCGACGCGCCTCGACAGGCTGGTGGGGCGTTTCAAGGTTTGAAAGCCGGTGCCGTCCCGCCAGCGCCGACTTTCAGAGCGTGGCGAGGACTTCGTCGGGCGTCAGGATGCGGAACAGATTCTCCATGCGCCGGCCACGACGCAGCTTCAGCAGCAGCTTGTCGGCGGTGACCAGCCAGTGGGCGCCGCCGTCGCGGGCGAGTTCGAGGAATTTCTGGTCGTCGCGGTCCCTGCAGCGCGGCAGGGCGACGGCGGGCTGCGGCACCGCGTCGATCATGCGCACCAGCGCGAGATAGGCCGCGTAGGCTGCTTCCTGCCGTTCGTCCGTGAGGGCGAACAGCGGGTAGCCGAGCACGCGCCTGTATTCGGCCAGGCAGGGGGCACTGGTCAGTGCGGTCCAGCGTCCGGCCGCGACTTCGCCCCGCAAGGGGGCGAAGCGGCTGTCCTTGAAGACGAAGAGGGAAAGCAGTACGTTCGTGTCGAACACAACCCGTACTGCTTGACCCATCACGACTTCATCTTCTGCTGGTCGAGGCGGAACTTGACGAAGCTGCCCGGAGCGTCTTCCAGCACGCCGAGCTTGCCCTTGGCCGGTTCGCGCACCGGCACGCTGGCATCGTCCTGCGCCATCAGCCAGGCCTGCCAGTCGGTCCACCACGAACCGGGGTTCTGCTGGGCGCCCTCGAAGAAGGCCTCGGGGGTATCGGGCAGGGCCTTGGCCGGATTGATCCAGTAGCCGTATTTGTTGGCCGCCGGCGGATTGACGATGCCGGCGATGTGGCCGGAGCCGCCGAGCACGAAGCGCGTCGGGCCGGAGAACAGCCGCGCGCCGAGGTAGGTGCTCTGCCAGGGGGCGATGTGGTCCTCGATCGTCGAGATGAAGTAGGCGGGAATCTTGACCTTGCGCAGGTCGATCGCGACGTCGCCGATCATGATGCCGCCCGGCTCCTTGAGCAGGTTCTTCATGTACATGTTGCGCAGGTAGAAGCTGTGCATCGCCGCCGGCATGCGCGTCGAGTCGGAGTTCCAGTAGAGCAGATCGAAGGGGAAGGGATCCTTGCCCATCAGGTAGTTGTTGACGACGAAGGACCAGATCAGGTCGTTGGCGCGCAGCATGTTGAAGGTGCCGGCCATCTCGCTGCCTTCGAGGTAGCCGCGCTCGCTCATCTTCTTCTCGAGGCTGGAAACCTGCTGCTCGTCGATGAAGACGCCCAGCTCGCCGGGGATCGAGAAGTCGAGCATGGTGGTGAAGAAGGTGACGGAGGCCAGCCGCTTGTCCTTCTTGGCGGCGAGGTAGGCGGCCGTGGTGCCGAGCAGCGTGCCGCCGAGGCAGTAGCCCGCCGCGTTGATCTCCTTCTCGCCGGTCTGCGCGCAGACCTGGTCGATGGCGGTCAGCGTACCCTCGAAGACATAGTCTTCGAAAGTCTTCTGCGCGAGCTTCTCGTCCGGGTTGACCCAGGAGATGCAGAACACGCTGTGGCCCTGGTCGACGGCCCACTTGATGTAGGAGTTCTTCTCGCGCAGGTCGAGGATGTAGTACTTGTTGATCCAGGGCGGCACGATCAGCAGCGGCCGCTTGAAGTTCGTCTTGGTGGTCGGCGTGAATTGCAGCAGCTGGATCAGGTCGTTCTGGAAGACCACCTTGCCGGGCGTGGTGGCGACGTTCTTGCCGAGTTCGAAGGCGGTGGTGTCGGTCATCCTGACGCGCAGCTTGCCGTCGCCGTCCTCGATGTCGCGCAGCAGGTTGTTGAAGCCCTTGAGCAGGTTCTGGCCGTGCGAGTTCACCGTCTCGCGGAAGACCTCGGGGTTGGTATGCACGAAGTTGGAGGGCGACATCGCGTCGATGAACTGGCGCGTGAAGAAATTCACCTTGTCCTGCGTGTGCCCGTCGAGGCCCTTCACGCCGCTCACCGAATCATGGATATGGCGCGCGGTGATCAGGTAGCTCTGCTTGATGAAGTCGAACAGGAAATGCTCTTCCCACTGCTCGTCCTTGAAGCGCTTGTCGCCCTTGGCCGGCGCGGCGATGGGTGGTGTCTGCATGCCCATGAAGCGCAGCGTCGAGTGTTGCCAGAGCGAGAAGTAGTCCCAGACGAGGTTCATCTGCGCCTGGGCCAGCTGGTAGGGGTTGGCGAGCATCTTCGCCATCATGTCCATGAAGGCCTGCGCGATGCCGAGTTCGTCCTGCGGCGGGGTGGCGCCCTTGGCGACCTGGCGTTTCATGTGTTCGGTGAGCAGTTTCGAGGCGCGTTGCGCGACCTCGGCGTAAGTTTTGGCGACTTCCTGCGGATCGGGCAGGGCGGGTTTGTCGGTTTCTTGTGTCATGGTCTCTCACTCCAGGTCAAGGGTTTGCAGCATAGTGGATGGTGCCGTTCTCGCTGCGGCGTTGCAGGCGGTTTTGGTATTCCAGGTAATTCAGGTGGGCGATGGCCTCGCCCATGGCGAACAGGGTTTGGTGCGGATCGTCGATCGGCCGGCCGAACAGTACCTCGAGCAGGTCGCCGGCGCTGCGCGGCCCATCCGCGCAGGCCGCGAGCAGGTCGGCGCAGCGGGCGTCGTGATGGGCGTGCAGTTCGGCGACGCGCGCGTGCAGGCCGCGGAATGGCCGGCCGTGCGAGGGCAGCACCAGCGTGTCTTCCGGCAGGGCGGTCAGGCGCTCGATCGAGTCGAGATAGAGTTTCAGAGTGTCGAGTTCCGGCGCGGCGGCATAGGCGCTGACGTTGGTCGAGATGCGCGGCAGCAGCATGTCGCCTGCGATCAACACTTTTAGTTCGGCACAGTAGAGGCTCGCATGCTCGGGCGCATGGCCGTGGCCGACGATCACTGCCCATTCATGCGCGCCGATGCGCAGCGTATCGCCATCGAAGAGCGGATTGAAGGTGGCGGGAATGACCGGCACGCCGCGCCGGTAGGCATTGCCGCGCGCTGCCAGGGCGGCGCAGCGTTCCGCATCGAGGCCATGGCGTACGAACAACGCCACCATCGAGGGAATGTCGAAGGGTGCGAGGCCGGCGGCGATCACGCTGGCGGTCAGGTATTCGCCCTGCGTCATCCAGAGCGGCGCGCCATATTCGCTTTCCAACCAGCCGGCGAGGCCGAGGTGATCCGGGTGGAAATGCGTGACGATTTGCCGCTTCAGGTGCCGTCCCGCCAGCGCCGACTTCCAGGCCTGCTTGACCGCATCCATCGCGATGCCGGTGTCGACGGCGGTGAACCCCTCCCCATCTTCCAGCAGCCACAGGTTGATGTGGTCGAGCGCGAAAGGCAGGGGCATGCGCAGCCAGTGCACGCCGGGTGCGACCGGGCGGGTCGTGCCGGTTTCCGGCGGGGTATCGAAGGGGTGGTCGAGCGGCATGCGGTGGAGGAGTGAGCGTTGCCCGGTGGTCGGAAATCTGTTTAACTGCGGCATCTTATCTACATGCGGCGGGTAGTTTATCTGAATCCGGCGCTATTGGTGCACCGCAGCAATATGTCCTCCGTTTCCGCGAAAAACGAAGCCACCTACAGCATCGCCGAACTGGCGCGCGAGTTCGACCTGACGCCGCGCGCCATCCGCCATTACGAGGAGCAGGGCCTGCTCACGCCGGCGCGCGCCGGGGTGCAGCGGGTCTACACCAAGCGCGACCGCACGCGGCTCAAGCTGACTCTGCGCGGCAAGCGCCTGGGCCTCTCGCTCGCCGAGATCCGCGAGCTGATCGACATGTACGACACCGCACCCGAAAGTTCCCAGCTCGCCCGGCTGCTCGAAGTGCTGGCGCGCCAGCGGGCCAAGCTGAAGCAGCAGCGCGAGGACATCGAGGCGGTGCTGGGCGAACTCGACGCCTTCGAGACGCAATGCCGGTCCCTGCTGCAGGCCAGGAAGAGCACGGACAAGAGGCGCAGTTGACGTTAACGTAAACGTCAACATACAATCGGCCGCAACACCACCGGACGGGAGAGTTGATGAGTTACGGCATACCGCGCGGCGAGTCGAAATTCGAACCCCGCGATCCGCACTGGAACGACAAGGTGCGCTCCAGCTTCACGAAACAGGGCGTGATGGGCCTGATTGGCGCGGCGCTGGCCGATATTTGGCCCGGCGGCTGCGAGATCCACCTGCCCTACCGGTCCGATTTGTCGCAGCAGCACGGCTTCTTCCACGCCGGCGTGACCTCGACCGTCGTCGACAGCGCGGCGGGTTATGCGGGCTTCTCGCTGATGGCGCCGAATACCTCGGTGCTCTCGGTCGAGTTCAAGATCAACCTGCTGGCGCCGGCCGACGGCGAGTTGCTGATCGCCACCGGCGAAGTGGTGAAGCCCGGCCGCAACCTCGTCATCACGCGTGGCGATGCCTGGGTGGTGAAGAAGGGCAAGGCGACGCACTGCGCGATGATGCAGCAGACCCTGATGACCATGCACGACAAACCAGAAGCGGAGAAAACAAAATGATCGGACTGAATTTCCAGCTCGGCGAAGAGATCGACATGCTGCGCGACACGGTACGCGACTTTGCCGCCGACGAGATCGCGCCGCGCGCCGCGCAGATCGACCGCGACAACGAATTCCCCGCCGACCTCTGGAAGAAGTTCGGCGCTCTCGGCCTGCTCGGCATGACGGTGCCCGAAGAGGATGGCGGCACGGGCATGGGCTACCTCGCGCACATCGTCGCGATGGAGGAAATCTCGCGCGCCTCGGCCTCGGTGGGCCTGTCCTACGGCGCGCATTCGAACCTGTGCGTAAATCAGATCCGCCGCAACGGCACGGCCGCGCAGAAGGCGAAGTACCTGCCCGGACTGATCGACGGAACGCAGGTCGGGGCGCTGGCGATGTCCGAGCCGAACGCCGGCTCCGACGTCGTCTCGATGAAGCTCAAGGCCGAGAAGAAGGGCGACCGCTACGTGCTCAACGGCAGCAAGATGTGGATCACGAATGGGGGAGATGCGGACACGCTGGTCGTCTATGCCAAGACCGATCCGGCGGCAGGCACCAAGGGCATCACCGCCTTTATCGTCGAGAAGGGTTGGAAAGGCTTCTCCTGCGGCAGCCATCTCGACAAGCTCGGCATGCGCGGCTCGAATACCTATCCGCTGTTCTTCGACGATTGCGAGATACCCGATGAGAACGTGCTTGGCGGCGTCGGCAACGGGGTCAAGGTGCTGATGTCCGGCCTCGACTACGAGCGCGCGGTGCTGTCCGGCGGGCCGCTGGGCATCATGGCGGCCTGCATGGACGTGGTGATTCCATACCTCCACGAGCGCAAGCAGTTCGACACGCCGATCGGCGAATTCCAGCTCATGCAAGGCAAGGTCGCCGACATGTACTCGACCTGGCAGGCGACGCGCGCCTACGTCTATGCGGTTGGACGCGCCTGCGACAGCGCCGACCATGCGCGCTCGCTGCGCAAGGACGCGGCCGGCGCGATCCTATATTCGGCCGAAAAGGCGACCTGGATGGCCGGCGAGGCGATCCAGACCCTCGGCGGCAACGGCTACATCAACGAATACCCGGCCGGCCGGCTGTGGCGCGACGCCAAGCTCTACGAGATCGGCGCCGGCACGAGCGAGATCCGCCGCATGCTGATCGGCCGCGAACTGTTCCAGGAGACAAAATGATGAGCGACCCGATCGTGATCGTGGGTGCCGCCCGCACGCCGATGGGCGGCTTCCAGGGCGATTTTGCCGCGCTGAGCGCCGCCAACCTCGGGGCCGTCGCCATCAAGGCCGCAGTCGAGCGCAGCGGCGTGAAACCGGACGCCGTGCAGGAAGTCATCATGGGTTGCGTCCTGCAGGCAGGCCAGGGCCAGGCGCCGGCTCGCCAGGCGGCATTGCAGGCGGGGCTGCCGCTGGCCGCCGGCTGCACCACGGTGCACAAGGTCTGCGGCTCGGCGATGAAGGCGACCATGATGGCCTGCGATGCCTTGAAGGCCGGCAGCCAGGACGTCATCGTTGCCGGCGGCATGGAGTCGATGACCAACGCACCCTACCTGCTGCCCAAGGCGCGCGGCGGCTACCGCCTTGGCCACGGCCAGCTCAT
>JAJZSW010000010.1 GCA_021849505.1 Pseudomonadota bacterium | reverse complement strand
CGGCAAGCATCACCAACCTGGTTGCCCATGCCGGCGCCGACATAATTGCCGCCGTCGGCACGCTGCCCGGCGTCCCGGTGCGCATCGAGATCGAGAACCAGCTGCCCTCGGGCGCCGCCCCGGCCGACAAGCGCCGCTTCGTCTTCGGCACCGATCAGGCGGAAAAAAGTCAGTCTTCACGATACGGCGAATACGCGGTGGCGAACGATTGCATATGGCGGAGGAAGGCATGAGCGCTCTTTACGGACTTACCCTGATCGGAATATGGCTTGGCCTGACTACGTGGTTCTGGAAAGTCTGGCGGCGCGTGCGCGCGCAGCCCGATGCGAACAGGGGGGCGATGGATGCGACAGGCATCGTATTCGCGGCCCTGTGGCTTGGTGTCTCGTTCTGGTACGGCGGCGGGCGAACGATTTACTACGACATGCAGGTGAGGGAACTCTGCGCCAAGGATGGCGGCGTCAAGGTGTATGAGACGGTGAAGTTGCCGGCGGAAAAATTCGATCAATTCGGTGCGGTGAGAATTCCATCCAAGCAAGATGCAAAGCCGTCGGACGAGTATTACTACGAGTCAGAAACGTCCTATTACAAGACAGGGAACCCAGATATGCGGAGAAGTCATGACAAAATCATTCGCCGTAGTGATGGAAAAGTGTTGGGTGAATTTATTTACCATGCGCGCCGTGGTGGGGATATGCCCGGTCCATGGCATGGATCGTCTTTCGGATGTCCTGATCTCAGCACTTTGCCAAACTTTGAAAACTCGATCTTTGTGAAAGGGGACTCAAAATGAGCGTGATCACTGATTATTCAAAACAGTCTGAACTTGCACTTGCGGCGTACGCTGGACTTTCATCAGGGATTTCTGGCGCTTTTTATCGCAAGGCACTTGAGGATGCGGGCATGTCCCAATTCCAAGCCGAGCGTTTCGCCGAGCGCTGGCGCGTCATTGACCAATCTCCCGCCTCTGCCTCTGGTTTTTCCGCGACGGTATTCGCAGAAATCTCCAGCGGCAAGCGCTATCTTGCCATCCGCGGCACCGAAGGTTTCTTCAGCATCGACACGCTCGCCGACGCCCAGCTCCTGTTCGGCGGTGCGGCGCGCAACCAGATCGTCAGTCTCTACAACTACGTGCAACGCCTCGTTACGCCCGCCGGACAGCCGGCGATTCAGGTCGAGGACGCCGGCCCCGACATTGACCCTGTCACCGGTTTCGTCAACGACCCGGGCGGCATCCGTGCAACGACCTCGGTGGTTGGCCTCGGCCATCTTTCCGGTGTTTCGGGCGTAACGGTGACCGGCCACTCCCTCGGCGGCCATCTGGCCGCCGCCGCCAACTATCTGTTTCCGACCCTGATCGGTGCCACCTTCACCTACAACGCCCCCGGTTTCAGTCTCGATTACGCCAAGGCGCTGCTCGACCAGTTCCCTGGCTCGGCCACAGCCTTTCCGGCAAGCATCACCAACCTGGTTGCCCATGCCGGCGCCGACATAATTGCCGCCGTCGGCACGCTGCCCGGCGTCCCGGTGCGCATCGAGATCGAGAACCAGCTGCCCAACCTCGTCGGTAACCACTCCATCGTCACTCTCACCGACGCGCTGGCGATATATGCCCTGTACAGCGAATTGGCCCCTTCGCTCAGCGAAGCCCAGATCACCCAATTGTTCAAAAGCGCCTCGGCTACGAACAAGGGCACGCTGGAGGGCGCACTCGATGCGTTGCGCAAAATCCTCCTCGGCGCCGACGCTGCGGTCACGGCGGAAGAAGATCGCGAAGCGTTCTACGCGAACCTGTATGCGCTGCAGGACAGTGGCGCCTATCAGGGGCTGGAGGGAAGCGCGGCAATGCGCCTCACCGTGCTGCAAAGCCGCGACACGCTGATGAGCAACGCCAGGACCGACTTTGGTTACTTTCTGGCGGTGAAACATCTGTTGCCGGTGGCGCTGGAAGGGACGGCGGGGGTGCTGGCGGGGGTGCATGGCGACCTGTACGGGGAATGGCAAGCCGACCGGGCGCTGACGCCGGAGCAGCGCAAGAACGGCGAGGCGAACTACAGCGACGACTACCTGGCCGACCGTGCGGCGCTGCTGGCGTGGAAGCTCAAATACGGGCTGGCCGACGGCCGGCCGGAAGAAGCGAAGCAGGTGAAAGCGCCATGGCGTTTCGAGGACAAGGCCACCGGCGCGCAATACGAACTCACCCCGGGCGGAGCGGCCTACACGCGCTTCAACCAGGTGGTGTTCGGCAAGGACGACGCGGGAGAGACCCTGAGCGGAGACATTCTCACCGACCGACTCTATGGTGGCGGCGGCGACGATACGTTGAAGGGTGAGCGGGGGAGCGACCACCTGGAGGGCGGGGTCGGCAACGACACGCTGGTGGGTGGCAAGGACAATGACATCCTGAGAGGCGGGGCGGGGCAGGACATCTACGAGTTTGCCGCCGGTGACGGCATCGACACGATAGAAGACAGCGACGGAGCGGGGGCGATCAAGATCGGGCCGGACACGCTGAGCGGCGGCAAGGAGACCTATGCGGGCTCGGGGCAATGGGAGAGCGCGGACAAGCGCTACCGGTACACGCAGCGCACGGAGGCTGACGGCAGCAAAACGCTGATCATCGCCACGGCGGGAGCGGACGGGGACCGCATTTTTGTCAAGACCTTCACAAGCGGAAACCTGGGCATCGAACTGGAGAGCGCTGTCGCGCCGGTGGTGCCGACACCGGTGCGCACGGTGGTCGGCGATCTGATGCCGATCGACATCGATCTGGGGCGTCCCGGCATCCAGTTTGGCTACGACGATCTGGGCAATATGCTGGTGTACAGCGACACGCCGGCATCGGGCTGGGAAGACCGGCTCTACGATAGCGCCGGGGACGACATCGTGGAAGGCAAGGCCGGGGACGATACCCTGCTGGCGCAACGCGGTGGCGCCGACCTGATCGATGGCGGCGACGGGAACGATTATGCGGAGGGCGGAGCGGGTGCGGACCGGTTGATCGGCGGAGACGGACAGGACAGGTTGTTCGGCGAAGGCGACAACGATCGCCTGTATGCCACAAGCGAGCGCGAAGTGAGCCTGCTCGTCGAAGGCGGGCGCAGCCAGAGCGGAACGGGCAGCCGCGGCGACTGGCTCGACGGACAGGACGGGGACGACATGGTGGCGGGCGATAACGGTAATGATGCGCTGTTGGGCGGGGATGGGGCGGACCTGATCGTCGGCGGGGGCGGGGACGACGATATCTATGGCGATCTCACCACTAATTACGCGATGGCGAGTTGGCGCCTTGAGCGCAGGGCCGAACAGGGGGACGAGGTGACCCGTTACAAGACCATCTGGCACGACGCCCAGTTCCGGTATGTGGCTGGCGGTGCCGACCTCATCTACGGCGGGACGGGCGAATACTGGATTTCCGCCGGGGCCGGCGATGACATCGCTTTTGGCGAGACGGACAAGGATGTTTTGTTCGGCGAGGCCGGCAACGATGTGCTGAGCGGCGGAGAGGGCGACGACGTAATCAGCGGCGACAATCTGGCCGACGGCACGCCTGATGGGCTCGATGGCAGCCTGCATGGCGACGATGTCCTGTTCGGGGATGCGGGTAAGGACAAGATGGAAGGCAACGGCGGCAACGACGTACTCCACGGGGGGGTGGGCGACGACGAAATGAATGGGGACGATACCGTCACTTCCGCCGAATACCACGGCAATGACGTCATCGACGGTGGCGAGGGCAACGACAGGCTGTGGGGGATGGGCAAAGACGACCGGCTCAAGGGCGGGGAGGGCGATGACCATCTCGAAGGGGACTACGACGGCAACAAGCTGGCCGGTGTGCATCACGGCAAGGATTATCTCGAGGGTGGCAAAGGAAATGACTCGCTGTTCGGGCAGGGTGAGTGCGACACTTTATACGGCGGCAAGGGCGACGACTTTCTGTACGGCGACGACGATGCGCTGGCGGTCGAGTTCCATGGCGATGATTATCTCGATGGCGGCGAGGGACAGGATAGGCTTTACGGGGGAGGCGGCAACGACCTACTGGTCGGCGGGCTGGACGCGGATTACTTGAACGGAGGCAGCGGCGACGATACCTATGTCATCGGCGCGGGCGAAGCGCCGCTCGGCGCCAACGGAGAAACCATCGAGGATGCGGAAGGCAACAACACGGCAATACTGGGTGGTGCCAGTACGAGCGACCTGACGCTGCACGGGGCGGGGAATGATTTGCTGCTGACGTGGGCCGGGGGGGCGGAAGGCTTGATCGTGGTGAATGGCTTGTCGGGTACCGTGAAAAACTATGACATTGGGGGAGAGGCACTCACCTATCAGCAACTGGCAAACCGCTATCTTGCGGACTCCGTCATTCAGGCCGCAAGCAATCCCGGCGCGGTGCTGGTGGGCGGGGCGGTTGCCGACGACCTGAGCGCGACGGGCGGTGGGGCGATGTTCTACGGCGGCGCGGGCAACGATACGCTCGCGGCTTCGGGCGGCAACAACACCTACCATTACGCGGAGGGAGATGGCAACGACAGTATCCGCGACACCAGCGCCAAGACCGACCCGCTCGGCAATCCGGCACCGAACGTGCTGAAGTTCGGTATTGGTATCCGGCCCGGGGACATTGCCCTGTCGCTGCGGGGCGGGGCGCTGGTGCTGTCGATCGGCGGTGCACAGCCGGGAGAGATCGTACTGGAGGTTTTCGACAAGGCCGATCCGATGGCGAATCCCTCGATCGACCGCTATGAGTTCGATGGCAATCCGGCGCTGAGTTTCTCGGCGCTGCTGGAGCGGGGCATTCACATTGCCGGCACTTCGGACAACGATCCGAACATTCAAGGGACGGCCGCCGACGATGTCATCGATGGCGGCGCGGGGGCGGACGCCATTTACGGCAACGATGGGAACGATACGATCTTCGGCGGCGATGGCGACGATTATCTGAAAGGCCTTGCCGGCTCCGACCGTCTTGATGGCGGCAGCGGAGACGATTATCTGGAAGGCTGGACGGGTGACGACACTTTTGTCTTCGGGCGCGGTTACGGACGCGATACGGTAAATGCCTATGACTCCGGAGCGGGAACGGATGTCATCGAACTGACCGAGGGGATCGCCGAACAGGATCTCAGCGTATGGCATGTCGGCGACGATTTGATGGTGCGCGTGAAGGATACCGGCGATACCTTGACGGTACTCGATCATTTCGTTGAGAACAGCAGCATTGATGGACTGCGTTTCGCCAACGGCACGTACTGGGACCGCGCAATGCTCGAGGCGCGAGTCACGCCGGTGGCAGCCACGCCGTTCGACGACAATCTGACGCTTTCTGCCGAAGATGACATTGTCGATGCGCTCGCGGGCAACGACTATCTTTACGGCCGTGGTGGAAACGACTGGCTCATGGGGGGAGATGACCACGATTACCTGTACGGCGAAGGAGGCAACGATAGGCTGGAAGGGGGAGGAGGCGTCGATCGTCTTGATGGCGGCGCAGGCGACGATATGCTTGTCGGCGGCAAGGGCGACGATACGCTGATCGGCGGTAATGGCAGCGACACCTACTTTTTTGACATCGGAGACGGCCAGGATGTCGTTTCCAACTGGGATTCCACGCCCGGCAAGGTCGATCGCCTGGTTTTCGGCAACGGCATAGCGCCGGAGAGCGTGACGCTGTATCGGAACAGGATTGCCTACAACGGCACCGACGAACTGTGGTTGACCCTGGGCGGCGGCGGCGACAGGGTGCGCCTTTCCGGTTATTTCGCCAGTTATGGCGATGTCAGCAAGGTGGATCGCATCGAATTCGCGGACGGCACGGTGTGGAGCATTGCCGATGTTAAGCGGATGATGATTGCCGGCAACGACAAAGCCCAGACGCTGACCGGCTATGACAGCGGCGATACGATCGATGGCGGGGGCGGCAACGATTACATTTTCGGCGACAAGGGTGACGATACTCTCTATGGCGGCGGCGATAACGATCAGTTGTACGGGGAATCGGGCAACGACTGGCTGGAAGGCGGGGCAGGGGACGATTTCCTCAGCGGCGACGCGCTATGGAATGGGGCGACGCCTGCCGCAGGCAACGATACGCTGATCGGCGGTGCCGGAAACGACCGGCTGGAGGGTGGCGGTGGAGACGACGTCTATCGGTTCGGGCGCGGGCAGGGGGCCGACCGGCTGCTCGAAGGAAATGGCTCGGTCGCCGGCGGTACGGACGAAATCCGCCTCGATGCGGGCATCGGTGCGGAGGCGGTTACGCTGGTGCGCACCTCCGACGGCACTGGGGCCGACGATTTGGTTCTCGTGCTCGATGGGAGCGGCGAGCAATTGCGCATCGAGGATCATTTCGACGCTACGCAGGACAGGCGCATCGAACGCGTGGTTTTCGAAGACGGCCTGGTATGGAACGAAGCCGATATTGCCGCGCGAATCGTCAACCAGGCCGGCATCGCCAACACGCAGACCGGCACGGCAGGAAACGATGCATTTACGGTTGACCACCCGCAGGACCAGATCGTCGAACAACCGGGCCAGGGGAACGATACGGTGTCGAGCAGCGTCAGCTATACCCTCCCCGGCAATGTCGAGAATCTTACTTTGACGGGGATGGTGAATATCGATGGAACCGGCAACAGTAGTGACAATGTGATCCGGGGCAACAGCGGAAACAACCGGCTGGACGGCGGCGGGGGCTATAACGATCAATTGATCGGCGGCCGTGGAGACGATATCTACGTGGTTACCACGCAATCCTCCAATTGGGCGCAAGTCGTCGAATTGCAGGGGGAAGGCAACGATACGGTATTGGCGACCAGTTACAACCATAATGCATATGCCCTGCCCGCCAACGTGGAAAATGTCGTCTATGAGGAAAGAAGCATATATACCGGCGAATCGAGCATCATCGGCAATGCGCTGGACAATACCATCGCCATCAAAGATAACGGTGCCAGCTATCAGTTCATTCTTGATGGGGGAACGGGTGCCGATACGCTGATCGGCGGTAAAGGGTCGGATACCTATATCGTGGATAGTCCAGACGATACTGTGATCGAGACAGGCGGGCTGAATGGCGGCTTCGACACGGTAAAGGCGAGCTTCGATTACGTGCTCGGCCGCGACATCGAGGCGTTGGTCCTGACGGGTTCGGCGACGGTCGGCGGGACGGGTAATTCGCTCAACAATACATTGGACGGTTCCCAAAACGCGGCTGCAAACCGGTTGGCCGGAGGTGCCGGCAACGATACTTACATCGTCGGCGATGGCGATAGTATTGCCGAACTGGCCGGCGAGGGTGTCGACACGGTGGTGATCGGCAGTGGATTCTCGGGTACCACTTTCAGCCTGTCTTGGTATGACAACGTCGAGGCCATGACACTCGGCGATGCACTGGGAGCGAGCAATATCGAAGGAACTGGGGCGGACGATACGCTGACCGGCAATAGTGCGTCGAATACCATCCTGGGCGGCGGCGGTGACGATGTGCTCTACGACGGTGTTCGTGGCGGAACACAGTTGTACGGCGCCACTGATTTCCTTGAAGGCGGAGAAGGCAACGACCGGCTCGAATCGTTTGCCGGCAAAGATGTTCTCGATGGAGGGGCGGGAAACGATACGCTCGTTTCGCATAGCGCAACCTGCCGCTTCTCGGGGATGTTCGGCGATGACACGGTCTTCTGCAACAGCGGCTACACAAAGGCCGTCTTTGCCGACCTGGCCGCGAAGGATGTTCAACTGGAGCGTTCCGGCAATGATCTCGTGATTCGCGGTCCGGCGGGAAGCGGCACCGTGACAGTGAAGTATCACTTCCTTACCGGCCTGGAAAGTATTTCTTTTGCCGACGGCGTGTATTGGGACAATGTCCAGATCGGCATTCGTGTGGCGCAGGGTAATGCGGTAACCGAAGGAGATGATGTGGTCCTGGGCAGTGCCGGTGCCGATATCATTTCGTTGCTCGGCGGCAATGACGCGGCTTGGGGAGCGGAGGGCGACGATACGATCACTGCCGGAGTCGGTGTGGATTGGATATATGGTGGAGATGGCGCGGACCAACTCATCGGCGGCAGCGGTACCTCCTTCTTGTTCGGCGATAACGGGGACGATGTGCTGCATGCCGGTTCTGGAGCAACATATATGACCGGCGGACAAGGGATGGACACCTTCGTTTGGGGAGCGGGAGATGGTGCCGGCCACATCTTTGCCGCCGAAAATACGGCAGGCGTCCAGTGGATCGATACGCTGCAAATTCGCGCCGGCACCACACCCGAGATGATCGATGTGGTACGGCCTTATGAAGGTGCGGATGATCTCGAACTGAGGATTCGAGGTACGACAGATGTCATAACGCTGGCCGGTTTCTTCTTTACGGATCAAGATCGCTGTGAAGTCGATCAGGTACGGTTCGATAACGGCACGGTTTGGCTGCGTGATGAACTGGTATTGCGGTCCCGGAGCAAATATGGGACCGATGCCGCGGAGACTCTCACGGGTGACTCCGGGGATAACCGTCTATACGGCCTTGGCGGAAACGATACTCTCAATGGGCTGGATGGAAACGACTTCCTCGACGGTGGCAGCGGAACGGATACCCTCCGCGGCGGGGCTGGCAACGATACTTATGTCGTGGACAATACGGGAGATATCGTTACAGAAAGTGCCAATCAGGGCATCGATACTGTCTTGTCTTCGGTGACATGGACGCTTGGCAGCAATATCGAGCACTTGACGCTCACAGGCTCGGCGGCGGTGAATGGCACCGGCAACAGTCTCGCCAACACGATTATCGGCAATATTGCGGCTAACGTCCTGAGCGGCGGCAGCGGTGCAGATACATTGGTCGGCGGTGCCGGCAACGACACTTACATTGTGGACAACGTTGGCGATGTCGTGACGGAATTGGCGGACGAGGGTACTGATCTGGTTCAGTCGAGCGTTACCTACACGCTGGGTAACAACGTCGAAAATCTAACCCTGACCGGTACCTCGGCCACCAGTGGTACCGGCAACGCGTTCGACAACGTGCTTATCGGCAACAGCGCGAACAACACGCTCACCGGCAATGCGGGCAACGATACGCTGGATGGCGGCAGTGGCAACGATACGATGCGAGGTGGCACAGGGAACGATATCTATGTGGTCAATGCCACAGGCGACGTTGTGACGGAAAATTCCAACGAAGGCATCGATCTGGTTCGGTCGAGCATCACCTATACGCTGGGTAACAACGTCGAGAACCTGACCTTGACTGGCTCCTCGATCATCAATGGTACCGGCAACGCGCTCGACAACGTGCTTATCGGTAACAGTGCAAACAACACACTCGCCGGCAATGCGGGCAACGATACGCTGGACGGCGGCAGCGGCAACGACACGCTCACCGGCGGGCTGGGCAACGACACCTACATGTTCGGACGCGGCTATGGATCCGACACGGTGACGGAGAACGACGCGACATCCGGCAACACCGATGTCGCCAGCTTCCTGTCGGGAATCGGCAGCGACCAGATCTGGTTCCGTCGTGTCGGCAACAATCTGGAGTCGAGCATCATCGGCACCTCGGACAAGCTCACCATCAACAACTGGTACTTGGGCAATCAGTACCATGTCGAGCAGTTCAAGACGGCGGACGGTCACACCCTGCTCGACACTCAGGTGGAGAATCTGGTGCAGGCGATGGCGGCCTTTTCGCCGCCTGCTGCGGGGGAGACCACTTTGCCGCCGGCCTACCAGACCGCATTGGCACCGGTTATCGCCGCGAACTGGCAGTAGACGTTATGGAGGTTGTTGGCACAGACGACCGCCTGAACGGGGCTGGCCCGGAACACGGACCTGCCTCTGATACCGGCCTGCTCGGGCTGGCCATGCTGGCCCGTTTCCACGGGCTGGCGGCCGACCCGGCGCAGCTTGCCCACCAGTTCAAGGCGCCGGGCGAAGCCTTCGGCACCGCGCAAATCCTCCTCGCCGCCAAGGCGCTGGGGCTCAAGGCCAAGCGCGTCCATACCGAAGTCGCCCGGCTCGACCGCACGCCATTGCCGGCGCTGGCCGCCTCGAATGACGGCCGCTTCTTCATCCTGGCGCGCATCGATGGCGACCAGGCCCTGATCCAGGAACCCGGCGCGCAGCGCCCCCAAGTCCTTTCCATTGCGGAACTGACTGCCCGCTGGAATGGTGAACTGATCCTCTTTGCCAGCCGGGCCTCGCTCGCCGGCGAACTGGCCAAGTTCGACTTCAGCTGGTTCATCCCGGCCGTCGTCAAGTACCGCAAGCTGCTGGCGGAAGTGCTGGCCGTCTCCTTCGCCCTCCAGCTCTTCGCACTGGTGACGCCGCTGTTCTTCCAGGTCGTAATGGACAAGGTACTGGTCCATCGCGGCTTCACCACCCTGGACGTGATCGCCTTCGGCTTCCTCGTGGTGGTGATCTTCGAAACGGTGCTCTCCGGCCTGCGCAGTTATGTCTTCGCCCATACCACCAGCCGCATCGACGTCGAACTCGGGGCGCGGCTGTTTCGCCATCTGCTCAACCTGCCGCTGGTCTATTTCCAGGCGCGCCGGGTGGGCGACACTGTCGCCCGGGTGCGCGAACTGGAGAACATCCGCCAGTTCCTCACCGGCAACGCCATCACCCTGGTGCTCGACCTGTTCTTCTCGGTGGTCTTCATCGCGGTGATGCTCTTCTACAGCGGCTGGCTGACCCTGATCGTCGTGCTCTCGCTGCCGGCCTACGGCCTGCTGTCCTTCCTCATCACGCCGCTGCTGCGCGCGCGCCTGCACGAGAAGTTCAACCGCGGCGCCGAGAACCAGGCCTTTCTGGTCGAGGCCATCAACGGCATCGACACCCTCAAGGCCATGGCCGTCGAACCGCAGATGACCCGCCGTTGGGACAACCAGCTCGCCGCCTATGTCAGTTCCGGGTTTCGCACCGCCACCCTCGGCACCATTGCCCACGAAGGGGTGAACCTGATCGGCAAGCTGGTGACCGTGGCGACGCTCTGGCTCGGCGCCCGGCTGGTCATCGACGGACAGCTCACCGTGGGCCAGTTGATCGCCTTCAACATGCTGGCCGGTCGGGTCGCCCTGCCGGTGATGCGCCTCGCCCAGCTCTGGACCGACTTCCAGCAGACCGGCATCTCGGTGCAGCGCCTCGGCGACATCCTCAACAGTCGGACCGAACTGGCCCGGGCCGGCACCCTGCCGCAACTCGCAGGACGCATCGAACTCGACCACGTGGTCTTCCGCTACCGTCCCGATGCGCCGGAAGTGCTGCGCGGCATCGACCTCACCATCCAGCCCGGCGAGGTGATCGGCGTGGTCGGCCGTTCAGGCTCGGGCAAGAGCACGCTCGCCAAGCTGGTGCAGCGGCTCTACCTGCCCGAGAGCGGCCGGGTGCTGGTCGATGGCATGGACCTGGCGGTGGCCGACACCAGCTCGCTGCGCCGCCAGATCGGCGTCGTCCTCCAGGAGAACATGCTCTTCAACCGCAGCATCCGCGAGAACATCGCCCTCTCCGACCCCGGCCTGCCGCTGGAGGCGGTGATCGCCGCCGCCAAACTGGCCGGCGCCCACGAGTTCATCCTCGAACTGCCGGAAGGCTACGACACGATGGTGGATGAGCACGGTTCCTCGCTCTCGGGCGGCCAGCGCCAGCGCATCGCCATCGCCCGGGCGCTGATCACCAACCCGCGCATCCTGATCTTCGACGAGGCGACCAGCGCCCTCGACTACGAGTCCGAGCGCATCATCCAGAACAACATGAAGGCGATCTGCCAGGGACGGACGGTGATCGTCATTGCCCACCGCCTCTCGGCCGTGCGCGGTGCCGATCGCATCATCGTCATCGACCGCGGCCAGATCGTCGAGCAGGGCACGCATGCCGAGCTGCTGACCCACGAGGCCGGCCACTATGCGCGGCTGCATCGCTTGCAAATGGGTTGAATGACAAGATGAGTTCACTGCGCCTGCAAGCCTTTGCCGATCTGCTCGCACGCTATGGGGCGGTCTTCCGCCATGCCTGGCGCGAGCGCAAGCAGTTCGACACCCCGCCGCGCCTGGCCCATGAAGCCCAGTTCCTGCCGGCCGCCCTCGAACTGCAGGAAACGCCGGTCTCGCCAGCGCCCCGCATCGCCATGTGGCTGCTGATTGCCTTCGCCGTCATCGCGCTGCTGTGGGCAATCTTCGGTTACATGGATGTGGTCGCCACGGCCCATGGCCGCATCGTGCCGAGCGACCGCACCAAGGTGATCCAGCCCATCGACACCGCGACGGTCAAGGCGATCCACGTCAGCGACGGCCAGGCCGTCAAGGCGGGCGAGGTGCTGGTCGAGTTGGACGCAACCAGCACCGGCGCGGACACGACACGGATCGCCAACGATCTCTTGACCGCCCGCCTGCAGGCGGCTCGCGCCCGGGCGATGCTGGATGCGCTGGCCTCCGGCCGTTTGCCGGCTCTTGAGCGCATCCCCGAAGTGGCTGCCGAGCGCCTTGCCCAGGAGCGACGCATCCTCGATGGCCAGCATGGCGAATACCAGGCCCGGCTGGCGCGCATCGATGCCGACATCGCCAAGCGGGAGGCTGAGCTTGCCTCGACGCGCGAGATCGTCGCGAAACTGGAACAAACCGCGCCGATCGCCCGGCGGCGGGCGCAGGACTTCAAGGATCTGGTCGGCCGGAACTTCATCTCCGAACACGGCTATCTGGAGAAGGAGCAGCTGCGCATCGAGCAGGAAGCGGACCTCGCGACCCAGAGAAGCCGCCTCAAGGAAGTGGCAGCCTCACTCCAGGAAGGACGTAGCCAGCGCATCGCCCTGGTGGCGGAAACGAAGCGCCTCGCCCTCGATAGTCTCAACGAGGCCGAGCAGAAAACGACAAGCTATCGCCAGGAACTGGTCAAGGCGCAATCGCGCGACAGGCTGATGACCCTGACCGCGCCGGTCGACGGCACGGTGCAGCAGTTGGCGGTGCATACGGTGGGCGGGGTGGTGACCGAAGCCCAGCCACTGATGATGGTGGTGCCGAAGGACAACCCGATCGAGATCGAGGCCTTCGTCGAGAACAAGGACATCGGCTTCGTCAATCCAGGCCAGGAGGCGGTGGTGAAGATCGAGACCTTCCCCTTCACCAAGTACGGCACGATCGAGGCGAAGGTGACGACCGTGTCCAGCGATGCCGTGAATGACGAGAAGCGCGGCCTGATCTTCCCGGCGCGGGTACTGCCGGCGCGCACGACTCTCCAGGTGGAAAACAAGACGGTGAATCTCACGCCCGGCATGGCGGTGACCGTCGAGGTCAAGACCACCCAGCGCCGCGTGATCGAATACTTCCTCGCGCCACTGCTGCAGTACAAGGACGAGAGCCTGCGGGAGCGCTAGCCTATGAAGGCTTCTGCTCGCCCCCCAGCGCCACCAGCAGGTCCTCGAAGAGTTGCGCCAGTTCGCCCGCCATCAGGGCGAAATCGGCATCGAACAACTCGTCGGCGCCCTCCGCTGATTTTTCCGCCTGCTCCTTCAGCACGTCGAGGAAGGCGAGCCGCTTGAGGTGCAGCTTGTCGGTCAGCACGAAGGAAATCCGGTCGTTCCAGGTCATGCCCAGCTTGGTGACGAGCTTGCCGGCGGCGATGTGGGCGGCGATCTCGGGGCCGCCGATATCGTGATGGACGTAGCGGATCGCCGACTGCGATTCGCTCGCGGCCCGCAGTTCGAGGTCGCTGTCGAGGCTGAAGCCGGTGGGCGCTTCATTGGCGGCCAGCCAGCCGGTCATCGCGGACATTGGTGACACCTGCGTCTGCAGGGGGCGCAGGGCCACGTCGCCCAGCGTCGAAAGCAGCACTTCCATGAATTCGTCGGCGCGCGCGTCCGAGCCGGCATCCACGGCCAGCCAGCCCTGTACCGGGTCGAGCCAGCCCCAGGTCGTGCGGCGCTGCGAGAAGGCCTTGGGCAGCAGTTCCTCGGTGACGCGCTCGACGAGGTCGCGCATTTCCTTGCGGCCGACCTTGCGGCCCTGTTCGGCCTCGATGGCGGCGGCGCGTTCCTGCGCGGTCTGGCGGATCACGGTCATCGGCAGCAGTTTCTGTTCGACCCCGAGCGCCAGTAGCCACTGGCGTTCGACGGCATGGACGAAGGCGCCTTCCTGGCGCGGGAAAACCCAGCCGCGGCTGGCCATTTCGAAGCTGCCGCAGCGGGCGAGGGGGCGCTTGGCGAGCAGGGCGCCAAAGTTAACTGGGTCGGCCAGATCGGCCTTGAAACCCTTGGGCAGACGGTAGATGCGTAGATTGCGAAACCACATGGAATTTACCCTTGTATAAAAGCTTTTTGCAGGAAAAACCTAGCCGTTTTTAGCCTATTTTGTTATCTTAATGTGCTGTGCTGCTCTGCAGCATACGGCATCGCATACCAATTACAGAAAGGGAATGGAAATGGCTAGCCAGAAGTTCGTCTATGCCTTTGAAGAAGGTGATGGCAAGAACAAGATGCTGCTGGGCGGCAAAGGCGCGAACCTCTGCGAAATGACGCAGATCGGCCTGAATGTCCCGCCGGGCTTCACGATCACGACGGAAGCCTGCCTGGCCTATCTCGAGCATGACGAGCTGCCCAAGGGCGCCTGGGACGAGATCCTCAAGTACATGAAGGATCTCGAGAAGAAGACCGGCAAGCAGCTCGGCGGCACCGACAACCCCTTGCTCGTCTCGGTGCGCTCGGGTTCCTCGATGTCGATGCCGGGCATGATGGATACCATCCTCAACCTCGGCCTCAACAAGACATCGCTCGCGGCGCTGATCAAGCTGACCGGCAACGCGCGCTTCGGCTACGATGCCTACCGCCGCTTCATCCAGCTGTTCGCGAAGATCGCGCTGGGTCTCGAGGACAAGCCCTTCGACGACGCCATGGCGGCGATGAAGCGCAAGGTCGGCGTCTCGCAGGACGTCGACCTGAAGGCGGAAGATCTCGCGGAACTCGCCAATCAGTTCCTCAGGATCGTCGAGGAACACACCGGCAAGCCCTTCCCCGAGGATCCCTACCAGCAGCTGGAGATCGCCATCGGCGCGGTGTTCCGTTCGTGGAACGGCAAGCGCGCCATCGACTACCGCAAGCAGTTCAAGATCACCAGGGAAATGGCCAGCGGCACCGCCTGCAACATCTGCACGATG
The DNA here is from genome assembly GCA_021849505.1 of Pseudomonadota bacterium. GTDB lineage: Bacteria > Pseudomonadota > Gammaproteobacteria > Burkholderiales > Rhodocyclaceae > Sulfuricystis. The sequence goes on along the minus strand of JAJZSW010000010.1, from coordinate 35,986 downwards.
GTGTTCGGCAACATGGGCAACGACTCCGGCACCGGCGTCGGCTTCACGCGCAACCCCGGCACCGGCGAGAACCAGATCTACGGCGAATACCTCGTCAATGCGCAGGGCGAGGACGTCGTGGCCGGCATCCGCACGCCGAAGGCCATCGCCGAGATGGAACAGGACATGCCGGGCATCTACAAGCAGCTGCTCGAACTGCACAACCGGCTCGAGACGCATTACAAGGAAGTCCAGGACTTCGAATTCACCATCGAGCGCGGCACGCTCTATTGCCTGCAGACGCGCAACGGCAAGATGAACGCACAGGCGATGGTGCGCACTTCGGTCGAGATGTTCAAGGAAGGCCTGATCACCAAGGAGAAGGCGCTGCTGCGCATCGATCCGGCCATGCTCGAACAGCTGCTGGTGCCGCAGCTGTCGCCCAACTTCAAGGGCAAGCCGCTGGCCACCGGCCTGCCGGCCTCGCCGGGTGCCGCATCCGGCAAGATCGTTTTCGACGCCGACTCCGCCGAACAGCGCGGCAATGCGGGCGAGAAGGTAATCCTCGTGCGCGAGGAGACCAAGCCCGAGGACATCCACGGCTTTTTCAAGGCGCAGGGCATCCTGACCTCGCGCGGCGGCAAGACCTCCCACGCGGCGGTGGTCGCGCGCGGCATGGGCAAGCCCTGCGTGTCCGGCTGCGACGCGATCCACATCGACGACATGAACCGCCGCGCCAGCATCGGCGACACCATCCTGCACGAAGGTGACGTCGTCACCATCGACGGCGGCAACGGCAACGTCTATGCCGGCGAAGTGCCGACCGTGCAGGCCGAGTTCAACCAGGACATGGTGACCCTGCTCAAGTGGGCCGACCAGGTCGCGCGCCTCAAGGTGATGGCCAACGCCGACACGCCGGAGGACGCCGCGCGCGCGCGCGAATTCGGCGCGATGGGCATCGGCCTGTGCCGCACCGAGCGCATGTTCAACGCCACCGACCGCCTGCCGATCGTGCAGGAGATGATCCTCGCCGAATCGCTCGAAGAGCGCCAGGCCGCGATCGACCGCCTGCTGCCGATCCAGCGTTCCGACTTCAAGGGCATCTTCAAGGCCATGAAGGGCCTGCCTGTTACCGTGCGCCTGATGGACCCGCCGCTGCACGAGTTCCTGCCGACCGCCGCCCAGCTCGAACTGGAAATCGCCCACCTGCACCATCTGCGCGATTCGCTGAAGGCGCTCGAGGAGCTGCCGGAAACCCTCAAGCTGCTTAACCCGAAGCTCTACATGCAGTACGCCGACGGCCTGACCAAGCTGTCGCGCAGCATGACCGAGTTCAAGGACAGCCACCTCGAGGAAGACATCATTCAGAAGAAGGAGAAGACCCTCAAGAAGGTGCGCGCCCTGTCGGAAGTGAACCCGATGCTCGGCCATCGTGGCGTACGCCTCGGCATCACCTATCCCGAGCTGTATTCGATGCAGATCCAGGCGATCCTCGAGGCCGCGGCGCTGTGCGCCAAGGAAGGCATCGAGGTCTATCCCGAGATCATGGTGCCCCAGGTGGCGACGGTGGAAGAGATGCTGCGCATCCACAGCTACGTCAAGCGCATCCATAAGGTGGTCGAACTGACCCACGGCATCAACGTCGGCGTCAAGTTCGGCAGCATGCTCGAAGTCGTACGCGCCTGCCTGCGCGCCGGCCGCATGGCGCAGGATGCCGAGTTCTTCAGTTTCGGCACCAATGACCTGACGCAGGCGACCTTCTCGTTCAGCCGCGAGGATGCCGAGAACAAGTTCCTGCCGCACTACAACGAGGCCGGCATCCTGCAGGACAATCCCTTCGAGGTGCTTGACCAAAAGGGTGTCGGCGAGCTGATGAAGCTGGCCGTGACGGAAGGCCGCAAGACGCGTCCCGACCTCAAGGTCGGCATCTGCGGCGAGCATGGCGGCCACCCGGCCTCGATCGCCTTCTGCCACAAGATCGGCCTGAGCTACGTGTCCTGCTCGGGCCCGCGCGTGCCAATCGCGCGCCTCGCCGCCGCGCAGGCGCAGCTGCTCGACAATGGCGGCCAGGTGACGAAGAACGCATGATGTTTACGATCGAGATCGTCTCCGACGTCGTCTGCCCCTGGTGCTTCATCGGCACCCGGCGGCTGGCGGCCGCCGTCGAGCTGGTCCGCAAGGAGCGCCCCGACTTCCAGTACCGCAAGCACTGGCTGCCGTTCTTCCTCAATCCTGACACGCCGCCCGAGGGCGAGCCCTATCTGCCTTTCCTCGAAAAGAAGTTCGGCGGCCGCGACCAGGTCGAGATGATCTTTTCCCGCGTGCGCGAGGCGGGCAAGGCCTGGGGCATCGACTACGCCTTCGAGAAGATCCAACTCCGCGCCAATACCCTGCAGGCCCACCGGCTGATCCATCGCGCCCAGACGGTCGATCCCGATCCCGCGCAGATCGACGCGCTGATCGAGCGCCTGTATGCGGCGCAGTTCCAGCGCGGCGAGCACGTCGGCGATCCGGCCGTGCTGACGGCCTGCGCGGTCGAATGCGGCTACGACGGCCCGACGATCGCCGCCTATCTCGCCTCGAACGCGGACGCGGACGTGGTGAAGCAGAAAGCCGCCGAGGTGCAGGCCATGGGCATCAACATGGTGCCGACCTTCATCCTGCCGGACAAACAGATCATCGTCGGCGCCGAGGACCCGGCGATCCTCGCCGCGGGCATCCGCAAGGCGCTCGCGACCTGATGGGTCCGATGGATGACGCCGGCTACATGGGCGTCGCCCTCGAACTCGCGCGCGAGGCGGCGACGCTCGACGAGGTGCCGGTCGGCGCGGTGGTCGTGCTGGACGGCGAGATCGTCGGCCGCGGGTTCAACCAGCCGATCGGCCGCCACGACCCGACCGCCCATGCCGAGGTGATGGCGCTGCGCGACGCCGCGGCGCGCATCGGCAACTACCGCCTGCCGGGCTGCACGCTCTACGTCACGCTCGAACCCTGCGCGATGTGCATCGGCGCGATCTTCCATGCGCGCATCGGCCGCGTCGTCTTCGGCGCACGGGATCCCAAGACCGGCGCGGCCGGCAGCGTCATCGACCTGTTCGCCGAGGAGCGGCTTAACCACCACGCCGAAATCGCGGGCGGCGTGCGCGCCGAGGAATGCGGCGCGCTGCTGTCGGCCTTCTTCGCCGCCCGGCGGCAGAAGTCCGAGGTTGCCTGATGCACATCCGCATCAGCCTGCCCGCCCAGACGCTCGAACTGTTCGACGCGCAGGGCAGGCTGATCGCCGCCTACCCGGTCTCGACCGCGAAGCACGGGGCAGGGGAGCAGAGCGGCAGCTACCGCACGCCGAGAGGCAAGCACCTCATCCGCGCGAAAGTCGGCGCTGGCGCAACGGCACGGACGGTATTCAAGGGGCGCCGCCCGACCGGCGAGCTCTGGACCCCTGAACTCGCCGCCGCCGAGCCTGACCGCGACTGGATCCTGACGCGCATCCTCTGGCTCTCGGGCCGCGAGCCGGGCAAGAACCGCCTGGGCGGGGTCGACACGATGCGCCGCTTCATCTACATCCACGGCAGCCCGGATTCCGCCCCGATGGGCGTGCCGGAATCGCACGGCTGCATCCGCATGCGCAACGCGGACATCATCGACCTGTTCGACCGCGTGCCGCCCTACACCCCGGTCGACATCGTCGACTACCGCATCGAGAGTGGCGACTGGGCTCGCTTGAGCGCCGCGGCGATGGCGGTGCGCGCACGCGTGTTCATCCTGGAGCAGGGCGTGCCGGCCGCAATCGAACGCGACGCCCACGATGCGACCAGCCGCCACGTCGTCGCCTTCGGCCCCGACGGCGAGGCGATCGGCACCGGCCGACTGCTGCCCGACGGGCACATCGGCCGGCTCGCGGTGCTGAAGGACTGGCGCGGCAGGGGCGTCGGCGCGGCGCTGTTCGAGCGCCTGCTGAACCTGGCCGCCGACGCGGGCATGCAGCGGGTGGAACTCAACGCCCAGACCCCGGCCGCCGGCTTCTACGCCCGCTACGGCTTCACCACCCAGGGGACGGAATTCGAAGAGGCCGGACTGCCGCACATCGCCATGGCGCGCCAGGTTTGAAGACCTTCCCAGCACTTCTGGTTGTGCTGCTGACCGGCTGCGCCACGCCGCCGTGGAGCGTCGAGAACTCGCTCGGGATGCGGTTCGTCCGGATTCCCGCCGGGACATTCCTGATGGGCAGCGCTGAATCGCCGGCAAGCCTGGCGCGCGATTTTCCTCAATACGACCCCGAACGCTTCCGCAAGCTCGACGACGAGGCCCCCGTGCATCGCGTCCGCATCACGCAAGACTTCCTGCTCGGCCAGCACGAGGTGACCGTCGGCCAGTTCCGCAGTTTTCTCGCAGCCTCCGGCCATGTTCCCGAGTCCGTCGCCGACGGCACCGGCGGCTATGGTTACAACCCGGCCTACGATCCGGCACAGACGCAGCGCGGCGATGCCTTCGAGGGGCGCGACCCGCGGTATTCCTGGCGCAATCCCGGCTTTCCGCAGGACGACGACCATCCGGTCGTCAATGTCACCTGGAACGACGCGGTCGCGCTGGCCTCCTGGCTGACGCGGCGGGAGGGCGTGCGCTACCGCCTGCCGACCGAGGCGGAATGGGAATACGCCTGCCGCGCCGGAACGAATACCCGCTACTCCAGCGGCGACGATCCCGCCGGCCTGGCCCGGGTCGCCAATGTGTTCGATGCGGACGCGGCGACGAATTGGCCGAAGTGGCAGGATTTCGCCCTGCCGGTCCATGACGGATATGCCTTCACCGCGCCGGTCGGCAGCTTCGCGCCGAACGCCTTCGGCCTGCACGACATGCACGGCAACGTCTGGGAATGGATGGCCGACTGGCACGCCGACGACTGGTACGCCCGCTCGCCGTCCGACGACCCCCAGGGGCCGGCGACGGGCGCGGTCAGGGTGCGCCGCGGCGGTTCATGGCACACCTGGCCGTTCTACGCGCGCTGCGCCTTCCGCAACTGGAACAGCCCGCAGACGCGCTACGTCCTCGTCGGCATCCGCCTCGTGCGGGAAATCGCTCCCTGACGGATCAGCGTCCCTCGCGGCTGTCGAGCGCCGCATCGTAGCAGCAGGCCCGCGCGCCTCCCGCCTGCTTGGCGCGGTACATTGCCATGTCGGCGCGCACCACCAGTTCCTCGAAGTGATCACCGTCATCCGGGAACAGGCTGATGCCGATGCTGGCCTTCAAGGGGTAAACGGCATCCGTGCCGATCGGGATCGGTAACTCGAACACATCGAGCAGTTTTCGGCCAAGGAATTCAACCGCCTGCCGGTCGTCGATATCCGACAGCAGCGCGATGAACTCATCGCCCCCCTGGCGCGCCAGGGTATCGTGCGCCCTCAGGGTTTCCGAGAGGCGCTGGGCAGTCTGTTTCAGCACCTTGTCGCCGACTTCGTGGCCCAGCCTGTCGTTGATGGGCTTGAACCCATCGAGGTCGATGAAGGCGACGCCCAGGCGCTTGCCATTGCGATGCGCACGGTAGATTTCCTGCGCGGCGCGATCCTTGAGCAAAGCCCGGTTGGCGAGGCCCGTCAGCGGATCGTGCAGCGCCGAGTGCCGCAGATGCTCGATCTCGTTGTGCTGCTTCGTGACATCGCCGATCACGGCGACGTAATGGGCCCCCATCGGCATCCCCGGCGGCAGCCGCCGGATGTCCAGCCACTCGACGAACAGGTTGCCCGCCTTGCCGCGATTCCAGAGCTTGCCGCTCCAGCTGCCCTTGGCTTCGAGGGTCGCGAGCATGTCCCGGTAGAACGCAGCGGATTGCTCCCCCGACCGCAACAGACGCGGTGTCTTTCCGATCACATCTTCGCTGCTGTAGCCGGTAATCTCGGTGAAGCCAGGATTGACCAGCAGGATCACGCCCTTCTTGTCCGTAACCATGAGACCCTGGCGGATTTCGTGCAACACATGGGAAGCGAGCACGAGCCAGTCCTGCACGGCTGCCTGGGCAGCGGCGATGGCAGGGGAGAGCGGCGTGGGGGTACCGGACATGTTGCTGGATTCCCGCAGCTTCGCCTGCAGTTCCATGCGGTTGCCAACGCCGCACTTCTGGAAGATCCGCCCCAGATGGGTCCGCACGCTCCAGTAACTGATGCCCAGCTGCCGCGCAATCTGCTTGTCGTGATGGCCCGCCACGGCAAGCCCGCAAATCAGCTGCTCCCGCTCGGTCAGGGTCTTGGCCAGCGATGCATCCAGCGTGACCGCGGAGGGATTGATGGAATCCGCTGCCGGGATGCGCTGGATGAGCCGCCGCGCGTGAAAGCGCAGTTCGGAGACCAGGATCGGCTTCGCCAGGAAGGCATCAGCGCCGGCCCGCAGGGCTTCGATCCGGCGCGCGTCATCCACGTGGCCGGACATGGCGATCACCGGTGCGGCGGACGACTTTCCCTTGGATTGACGCAACAGGCGGATGAAGTTGATGCCGGACTGATTCTGGTCGAGGATCAGGTCGGTGAGCACCAGGTCGTAGGCTGTCAGGAATGCAGCGTCGAGCGCAGCAGCGGCGCGATCGAACAAATCGACCTGAAGCTGTTGTTCGGCAAGCACGGCGCGCAGGTACTCCCCGACGGACTTTTCGTCTTCGAGCATCAGTACCCGCTTGCCGCTCAACTCGAGCGTGGCGTCGTCGAAAAAACTGTCCAGGTAGATTTCGAAGCTGTCGAGGCTGCCTTTGGGAAAGACCTCGGTGATGCCATTCTCCATCGCCATTTCGATCTGTTCTTCATCGTTGCTGCCGGTGAACAAGACGATGGGAATCGTTGCGGTATCACGCCGGCTGCGCAGGGACTTGATGACATCCGTGTAGCCGCCGGTCTCCAGGGTGGCCGTGGTGACGACCAGATCGAGCTGTTTGTCCTGCAGCGCAAAGACTTCTTCCGCTTCTACGAGATTCTTGCAGGCCTCGATGTCCCATCCCGCCTTGCGGGCGATCTCGATGAGCACGAGACGGAGCGCTCCGGAGGGCTCGATGCAGCACAGTCTGGGTTTCATGGACCTGCATTCTCCAGCTAATTGCCGTGGCTGGCTACTACTTATTGAGTATGAAGCGGAAGCGTTGACGCACGCCTGGCTGCCCGCCCGCCAGCCAGCCCTGCTCGTCGAAAGTGACGGCAGCGCCGGCACTGAGCGTCAGGATCGTGGAACTGCGCGTGCCATAGTCCGGGCCCAGGACGAAAGCCGCCGAGAGCAGTCGTTCCCATTCCAGCGGCACGCCGGTGGCAGGCAGGGCGTCATCGGGATGGGTGCGGTCGTCGCGCAGCAGCGCCCACAGCCGATGTTCGTCTGGTAGGACGTTGAGCGCGGCTTCGAGTGCCGTCTTGCCAGCGCCGACTTTCGGCCAGGGCGTGTCGAGCAGGGCGTTCGACAAGCCGTAGATGCCGGGCTTGAGTTCGTGACGTTCGTTCGAGACATTGCTGAAGGCGACGAGCCTTTCCCCGTCGCCCAGCAGCAGGTTGAAGCCGTTGCAGGCGGAGGCGTCCAGGCCGTCGAGGTAAGTGTCGATGGACTCATCGCGGGTCAGGAAGTCGGCGACCAGCCGGCCGCGCGAAGGCGCCTGCGGCTCTTGGCGCGACGGATCGCGGAAATTGGTCAGCGCGGCGAACCGGCCCTGCCGCGTGATGCCCATCCAGGTGCCGCCGGCTGCCAGATCGCGGCCGGCCAGCACCTGCGGATGGTCCGGCCAGAACGCGGCGGGAGCCGTGGGGCGTTTGTAGAACTCGTCGCGGTTGGCCGCAACCACCAGCGGATACCCGGGGTGACTGCACCAAGCGACGAGAACGAGACACACGGTCTATTCGACGGCGTAGGGCAAGGGCAGGGGTTGCGCAAGAGGACCGTCGGGCTTGCCGACATGGACCGCGTTCGCCTCCATGCCTGAGGATTGCACCACCAGCAGCGACTCGAAGCCCCCCTCGGGCGAGGCAGCCGTCAACACCACCGCGCCGCAGTGCTGGTCGCCCGCTTCCGGCGTGAAGACGTCGGTGCCCGGGGGGAAGGCGCTCTCGATCTTCACCCGGTACATGCGGCGCTTGACCTTGCCGAGGTACTGGGTGCGGGCGACGATTTCCTGGCCAGGGTAGCAGCCCTTGTGGAAACTCACGCCGCCGACGGCGGCCAGCTCGTAATTGACCATCTGCGGGGTGAAGGCTTCCTGCGTCGCGGCGACGATGCGCGGCATGCCGGCCTCGATCTCGGCGAGATGCCATCCATCCAGCTGTCCGGCTGCGCCCAGGCCTGCCTGAATGGTCGCCGCCTTCTCCATCGGCACGGCCAGCACGCAACGCTTGGCGTCGAGCCGAATGGCCGTGCCCCCTTCGTAGGGGGCCGTCGTCATCGCTTCATGCGGGCCGACCGGCAAGCCGACCGTCCCCAGCAGGGCGCGCTCGGCGGTAATGTCGGCCAGCTTGACCTTGCTGCGCAGCACGTACATCGAGAGCTTCTTGAGGATGCCCGGCAGGATGTCCGCCGAGAGCAGCAGCAGGTAGTCCGGTCCTTCGCGCCAGATCAGGAAGCTGGCGAGCATGCGGCCCTTGGGGGTGCACAGGCCGGCATGGCGCGCGCCGTCGGCAGGCAGGTGGGTGACGTCGTTGGTCAGCAGGTTGTGCAGGAAGGGGGCGGCGTCCTCGCCGCTGGCGCGAATCAGGCCGTGGTCGGCGAGCGGTACGAAAAAAGTGGTCTGGCTCATGCGGGTTTCCGTTTCGGTGGAGCGGCTATCATAGCCGCCTGATATGCGTCTGCTCAAACGATTACTGCTCCTTGCCCTTGTTCTCGTCGCCGGTTTTGCGGGCTGGATGCTGTGGTTCGCATCTGCGGCCGTCCCGCTCAAAGTCAATGACCAGAATGTCGTCGATTTCGACATCCGCCCCGGCCTCGGGCTGAAAGGCGCCGCGCAGGCGATGGCGGCGGCGGGCGTCGGCATCCCGCCCTGGCAGTTCGCCTTGCTCGGCCGCTTGACCGGCCGCGACCGCTCCATCAAGGCCGGCGCTTACGAAGTCGGCCCCGGCGTGACGGCATGGCAGCTGCTGGCCAAGCTCACCGCCGGCGATGTCACGCAATCCGAGATCGTCATCGTCGAGGGCAAGACCTTCCGCGAGATGCGGGCGCGCATCGACGCCCATCCGGACCTGCGCCACGACACCGCCGGCCTGACGGATGCCGAAATCCTGCAGCGCATCGGCGCCGCTGCGACGCATCCCGAAGGCCGCTTCTTCCCCGACACCTACCTGTTCGCCAAGCAGTCGAGCGACTTGGGCGTCTACCGGCGGTCCTACGAGGCGATGCAGCGCCGGCTTGCCGCCGCCTGGGAAAACCGAGATCCTTCAGTGCCTTATCGGAATATCGATGAGGCGCTGATCATGGCCTCGATCGTCGAAAAGGAGACCGGCGCGGCGGCGGATCGCGGCAAGGTGGCCTCGGTCTTCGTCAATCGCCTGCGCATCGGCATGCGGCTGCAGACCGATCCGACGGTGATCTACGGGCTCGGCGAAAAATTCGACGGGAATCTGCGGAAAATCGACCTGCTGACCGACACACCCTATAACAGCTACACCCGTCCGGGCCTGCCGCCGACGCCGATCGCCCTGCCGGGGATGGCGTCGATCGAGGCCGTCCTGCATCCGCCGCAGTCCGACCTGTACTACTTCGTCGCCCGGGGCGACGGCTCGAGCGCCTTTTCGCGGTCGCTGGAGGAGCATAATCGCGCCGTGGCGAAATACCAGTTAGGCAGGAAATGATGGAGCGGGGCAGGTTCATCACCCTCGAAGGCGTCGACGGCGCCGGCAAGAGCACGCATTTGTCGTGGCTCGTCAATCACTTGCGAGCGCAGGGGCGGACGGTCGTCCAGACCCGGGAACCCGGCGGTACCCCGCTCGGCGAAAAGCTGCGCGAGCTGCTGCTGCACGAGCCGATGCACCTCGAAACCGAGGCCCTGCTGATGTTCGCCGCCCGCCGCGAGCACCTCGAGCAGGTCATCAGGCCGGCGATCGACCGTGGCGTCTGGGTGGTCTGCGACCGCTTCACCGATGCCAGCTTTGCCTACCAGGGGGGCGGGCGCGGCCTGAGCAGCGAAAAGCTGAGCCGATTGGAAGACTGGGTGCAGGAAGGCTTCCAGCCCGATCTGACCCTGCTGTTCGACCTGCCGATCGGCATCGCCGCCCAACGCATGGCGGGCGCCGCTCGCCAACTCGATCGTTTCGAGCAGGAAAAGGCCGATTTCCACGAGCGCGTGCGCGCCGCCTACCTCGCCCGGGCAGCGGCCATGCCCGCCCGGGTGAAGATCATCGACTCGCGGCAGGACGTCGAACATATCCAGAAACAACTTGAAGAGTTGTTTTCAAGTGTCTGATAATCTTCTAAATACTGAAGTCTGGAACAGCCTGACAGGCATGGATGTCCAGCTTCCGCACGCCCTGCTGTTCGCGGGGCAGCCGGGGGTCGGCAAGCGCGAACTGGCCGATGCGCTGGCTGCGCGCCTGCTGTGCGAAGCGCCGCTCAAAGCGCACCAGCCCGCCTGCGGCAACTGCCCCTCCTGCCTCATGTTCGCCAACGGCAACCACCCCGACTTCCGATTGCTGCAACCGGATGCGGCAGCGGAAAGCGAGGAGGAGACCCCGGTCGCCGAGGAAGGAAAGAAGAAGGCCAGCAAACAGATCCGCATCCAGCAGATCCGCGAGGTCGAGGATTTCTTCCATGTCGGCGGACACCGGGGCGGGGCACGCGTCTGCATCATCGATCCGGCCGAGGCGATGAACGCGATCACCGCCAACGCACTTCTCAAAATACTTGAAGAACCGTCAGCATCATTCTATTTCATAATGATTTCCCATCGGTGGCGCCGTCTGCTTCCGACCCTGCTGAGCCGCTCGCGGCGGGTGATGTTCGGGCGCCCGGCCGAGGGGCAGGCGAAGCGTTGGCTGGCCGAGCGCAAACTGGCCGAGCACGCGAAATGGCTGCCCTTTTTCGGTCACGCCCCGCTCGAAGTCGCCGATGCGGCGAAAAGCGGGCGCCTCAAGGCACTCGATGCGCTCGTGGCCGACCTGCTGAAGCCCGCGGATCCGCTCGCCCAGGCCGCGCGCTGGGAAGCGCTGGTCAAGGCCGACAGCGCGCTGCCGATGGAAGAACTGGTCACGACCCTCCAGAAGTGGCTCTTCGATCTCGGCAGGCTGGCCATCGGCGCGCCCGCGCGCTATTTTCCGCAAGCGGCCATGACGCAACAGGCGAAGCGCATCTCCCTGCCAGCCCTCGTGCAAGCCCAGCAACAGGTCGGACAATTACGCGCCTGGTCCAGCCACCCGCTCAACACGAAGCTCTTCCTTGAAGATCTCTGCGTCCGTGCATTCAAGCCATTGAAAACATGACACCGCTCGTCGACTCGCACTGCCACATCGATTTTCCGGAACTGGCTGCGGATATTCCCAGGCTGTTGAATTCCATGAGGGATAACCGTGTCGGTTGGGCACTATGCGCCGGCGTGACGTTGGAGCGCTTTCCCGCCATGCTGGACATCGTCCGCAGCGCGCCCAACCTTTTCGCCGCGGTCGGCGTGCATCCGGATACGGAAACCGACCACGACAAACCCGTCCGCGAAGCCGATGTAGCAACCCTGGTCGATTTGGCGCAGGATTCCAAAGTGATCGCAATTGGCGAAACCGGTCTCGATTATTACCGCCTGACTGGCGACCTCGAATGGCAGCGCGAGCGCTTCCGCACCCACATCCGTGCCGCGAAGCAATGCGGCAAGCCCCTGATCATCCACACGCGAGCAGCGGCAGCCGACACGGTACGCGTGCTGAAAGAGGAGGGGGCGGAGCAGGTGGGCGGGGTATTCCACTGCTTCACCGAGAGTGAGGAGGTCGCCCGGCAGGCGCTTGATCTTGGCTTCCATATCTCCTTCTCGGGCATCGTCACCTTCAAGAACGCCGTCGAACTCAAGGCAATCGCCCAGTGGGTGCCGCTCGAGCGCCTGCTGGTCGAGACCGATTCGCCCTATCTCGCCCCGGTGCCCTATCGCGGCAAGACCAACCAGCCGGCCTATGTGCTTCATGTGGCGGAAGAAATCGCGCGCCTGCGGGAACTGCCGCTGGAGGCCGTTGCCGAAGCCAGCACCGCCAACTTCTTCCGCCTGTTCAGCCACGCCCAGCCATGAAAAACACGCTACTCGCCCTTGCCGCCACCTTGCTGCTGGGCGCCAGCCCATTTGCCGCCGCCGGCGTCTACGACGACATCCTCGTCGCGGCTAACCAGAGCGATACGAACAAGGTGATCGACCTGCTGCGGCGGGGCATGGACGTGAATACCACCGACCCGCAGGGCAACACCCTGCTGACGATCGCCGCGCGCGAAAAGAACCTCGAACTCGTGCGCTTCCTGCTCGACAACCGGGCGAACGTCCACAAGCGCAACCGCTACGGCGACACGGCATTGATGCTCGCCACCCTGCAGGGGCATGAGGAAGTCGTCAAGCTGCTGCTCGAACGCAAGGTTGCCCCCAACCAGCCGGGCTGGAACGCCCTGCATTACGCCGCCTTCGAGAACCGCGCCAGAATCGCCGCGCTGCTTCTGGCGGCAGGTGCGAATGTCAATGCGCTGGCCCCCAACGGTTCGACTGCCTTGATGCTGGCCGCTAAACGCGGGCATCTGGAAATGGTGCGCCTGCTCGTCGGCGCCAAGGCAGAGTTGAACCAGATCGACAATGTGGAAGGTACGGCTCTCGACATGGCGACGCAGGCCAAACATACCGAAGTGGCTGATTTCCTGCGCAAGGCGGGTGCCCGCTGGGGGGAGACACAAGGACTGAAAGAAATGCGGGAAGAGCAGAATGAAGCCGAATCGCGGACGGATAGTGGGATTCGGGGCAGCCGGCCTCGTTTCTGAGGTTTGAAAGATTCGGACTCAAAACCCCGGTCAGGACACATGACCTGAAATACGCGGCAACGGCCGCACTCGCCCCTGAGCGACCGTGCAGACCCTCATGGTTAAGCGAGAAACAGGATTGGGCATTATTGCCAGTAACGCGGTAGCGTGTCGCGAAATGTCGCGACATTGCAAAAGTTAAGTCGCGACATGGTTCCTGATGACGCGACACGAAATAAATTACATTGAGTCAATGTGTTACAAGCAAAGTTCGCTCGCAAGCCTAGTTATCGCGCTGCGGCATGTCGCGACAGGCATCAAGCAGCAGCGAGCCTGATTGTCTCGGCAAGAACATTGGCGTCGACCTTTCCAGTAGCACTGAAGCTGCGGTAGAGAAGGGCCGTGGCCTTGGCTTTCTTCAAGGCTGACATGGCCAGCCCGTCCTGTTGAAGAGCGAGGTCGACGCCTTCCAATATCTCAGCCAAGAGGTTGAAATCAATATCCCCTAGCTTCATCAAGCCCGCTTTTCCGGGGCGAACATCAAACTTGTCTAGCATCCTGCCAAGGCTGATTCCTAGGCCAACAAGGGGAGTTTCTGCCTTGTCACTCTCAAACCAGTCGTATCCCTCAAGAACATAGCCAATGTCGACACCAATCTTCATTATGGTGACGATGTACTCGATATCAGGGTTCCTGGAACCCGCCTCGTAATTGGCCTGTGTATTCCTGTGGATACCTGCCTTTTCGGCAAATAAAGCCTGAGATAGCCCAAGTTTCTTGCGCTCTTCTCTGATTCGGTTTCCTACTTCTGAAGACATTTATCGTTGACTGCACACATTTGTGTGTGATAACGTTTGCACACGTTTGGGTGTATTTGAAGTTAAGGAGAAAACATGAAACCACAATCCACCAAGACACCGCAAGCCATCCGGGACGATTGGGTGCGCAAAGGTATCTCGCAAAACTCCTGGGCACGTCAGCATGGGTTTTCGATTGGCACGGTCAGCCAAGTATTGAACGGCAAGAATTCGGGCCGGATTGGCGTGGGCCATAGGGTTGCCGTTGCACTGGGCATCAAGGCCGGCGAGGTGGTCAATGACCGAAGCTGACGCCATCCGAATTCCTGTTGCTGCCGCCGCACCGCTATTGGGCATTAGTGCGCGAACCTTGCAGCGGCGCTTAGAGGCCGGCATGTATGACGCCATACGCGACGAAACCGACCGCCGCGCCCCGTTCCTGGTACTGCTGTCCAGCCTGCCCGAGGAAGCCCAGAAGAAATACCGGGCAGAGCAGGGCGGGGCGCTTGTGCCATGCCGATCTGAATCCACACAGCTTGTCCCCTTCGTGCAGCCGGCCCCGGCAGCGAATGCCGAACCCGATCCGCGTTACAGCGAATGGTGGGCCTGGTACGAAAAGCTCGATACGCCTAGCAAAGACAAGGCGAAAGCTGCCTTGGAAGCGATGACAGATTTCAACGATGCACGCGAAGCCGGGGTTTCTATCGGCATGGCAGAGGCGGCCGTCACTCAAAAGCACGCGATTTCCAAGGCAACTCTATGGCGCTACCGCAATGACGTCGACGGACATCCACGTGGACACTGGCTTCCCCTGCTTGCACCGCGTTATTTCGGCAATAGGCAGGAGGCCGAATTTACCGAGGAAGCCTATAACTGGATTCTGGATAAGTTCATGTGTCAGTCGGAGCCGAACGTCAAATTCATTACTGACGAAGCACGCCGGCACGGTAAAAGCCTGGGATGGAAAATTCCGTCGACAAAAACCGTAAAGCGCAAGCTGGATAATGAGCCGGCATCATTGACCATACTGGGCAGGGAAGGCCCGAAAGCACTTGAAGCGAGCTTGCCGACTTCTCGGCGCGATTGGTCTACCGAGCCGCTACATACGATGTGGGAATCCGATGGCTGTCGGATGGATGTCGTGGCGATCTGGCCCGATGGTACGACTGGCAGACCTTTTATCGTGACGTGGCGGGAATGCCGGTCACGCAAGGTTCTATCGTGCAAGGGCTATAAGAATCCGAATGGCGCGCTGGTCATGATCTCATTCCGGGATGCCGTCGTCGCATGCGGGCTTAAACCCAAAAAGGGCAAGATAGACAGCGGCAGGGAATATGCAAATAAACCCTTTACTGGCAGACAAAAAACACGCTACCGCTTCACTATAAACCCTGGCGAACCAATGGGCGTGGCGACAATGATGGGTGTCGAAATGAAATGGTCAGAACCAGGAAAGGCCCGCGACAAGAATATCGAATCATGGCATCGTCTGCTGCATCAACGGGTTTGCAAATCCCCGGAGTTTGCCGGCGGATACTGCGGAAAAGACCCTGTATCCAAACCCGAAGAATTCGACAAGCGAAAAGCGATCCCCATCGAATTGATAGGCCGCAGGCTGGCGGAATTTATCCGCTGGTACAACAGCGAACATACACACCGAGGGAACGGCATGCATGGACGCACCCCGGATGCCGTCTATGGGGAGCTTTTGCCGGCCGTTGATATCGAAGAGCACCGCCCCGACCCGGCGCACCTTCGCCTGTTGCTGATGGCCGTCAAGACACTGAAACCCGACAGCGAAGGCGTATTCCATCTGACTGTAAACGGATACAGCGAGCGGCGCTATTACAACGAAGCATTTGCCAGGCTGCCCCTGAATGCGCGGCAACGCCCTTATGCCGTCTGGTATCACGCCGAAGACCCGACCGCCCACATAGCTGTGCATGATGGGGAGCGGTACATCTGCGATTGCGCGCCGATTGACGATATACCCGCCATCGGAGCGGGCGATGCCGCTGCCGCGTGGAAAAAAGACAAAAGCAAAACTATCGCCAGCGTCAAAACAGAACTCAAGGCAGTCAGGACGCAAGCCCCAGCCCTGCTGCCGTCTGCTGACGTGGGCATCATCGAACCGCCGCAACCGGCCAAACCCGAAGCGCAAAAGCAGCCGTTATTCCAGCAGACCGGGACACCCGGCGAGCTGCTGAATACAGAAACCAAGCGTGTCATTCGTCGACTCGAAAAACCCGAAGAAGCAGAAGACGATTCAATCGATTGGGACAAACTGGCTGAGCTAAAGCGCCTACAGGCCGCAAAACGTGCGGTAGGTTGATTCAGTGAGGTAATGGACACCATGATTGAACCCTTGAGCAAGATAATCGAACCACGGGGCGTTACTGCGTGGTCCGAAGATGCCGCCATTTCCCGCGAACGCTGGCAGGCCTTGACCGCGCGCCTGATTGATGCCATGAGCGGGGAGGGGGCGTTGTCTTATGCCGCCATCCAGCGGGAAACGAATATCGAACGGGATTGGCTGGATATATTTTGCGCCTCCCCGGAAACACTGAGCGGCATTCGGCGATCCCTATGGGGAGCAACCGAAATGGATAAAACCAATCTGGAAAAGCGCGCAGATTCACTGGAAGCATGCTTGGTTGAATTTGAACTGAAACGCCGCGCCCGTGGAGCCGTGCGCACGGTGGAAACGGGCATTACTCGCGATTTTTACGATTTCGCTCGCCAGTGTCGCGATGCGTGTCAATTTGGATTGTTCGATAGACCGTCAGGAATCGGAAAAACGCGCGCCGCTGAGGATTACTTGCGCAAGGTGCGACTTTCTGAAGGCGTGCGTGCCCCGGTATGGCTTATCACGCTTGATGAATACTGCCTGAGCCATAAAAGCATTCTGAGCATGATTGGAGGGCAAGTGGTTAGGCGCGATTGGGACAACCGCGACCCCTGGACAATGAGCAAAAGCATCCGCGAGGCCACGGACGGAGCGGGGGGCTTGCTGATCGTCGACGAAGGTCAGCATTTAGCCGATGCCAATCTGAAACAAGGTGAATCAATTCTCAATGGATTGCGGAGTTTTGTTGATGCGGTGTGTTTCGGGGTTGTCTTAATCGGCAATGGAGAGGTCTACCGCAAATACTACGGCAGGGTCGACCGTACCCAGCTATTTAGTCGCCTGGAACCGGCTATCGCAACTGATGAAAACATGTTCAAAGATGAAGATGTAGACGCTATTGCTAGGGCATGGGAAGTGCAAGGCGTCAAGGCAATGGTTCTAAGCCGAGAAATTGCCAAAAAGCCGGGAGCCTTGCGCCGCCTGGTCAGGATATACACGAAAGCCCGCAGGGACTTTGGCGTGATCGATTACGACACCATGATGGCATCGGGAGCGAAGCTGTGATCGACAAGGCCAAGATCGCTCTTATCAAGGTTGCCCAAAAGCAGCTCGGCATGGCCGATACCGACTATCGCGCCCTACTGCTGCGCGTTGCCGGCGTGCGCAGCTCAACGGAATTGGACGAAGCCCGGTTCACCGCCGTCATGGCCGAATTCGCGCGCCTGGGGTTCGAATCGACAGCCAACAAGGAACGCCGCCTTGAGGCTGGGCGCTTTGGCACGCATGCCACCTATCAGCAGCGCAAGAAGATCGCGGCCATGTGGAGCGCCTGGAAGGGCAGGGCAGACGAGGAGGGCTTGAACCGCTGGCTGGAAAACAAATTCCACGTCGCGAATCCTCGCTTCCTCTCCCGCGAACTTGCCGCCAAGGCTATCGCGGCCCTGGGCAACTTCAAACCCCATGCCGCCCAACTCAATGAAAACCGCAATACAGCCCCTTAGGCGCGTTACAAGATGCTCAGGGCTACCTGCATATCACTGGAAAAAAGTAACGCTATGGTAACGCGGGTTCCGGGCCGGGAATCGCTATTCGTGGCGAGCGTCCCCGACCTTAACGTCCTAAACGCAACCGGAATCAAATCCGGGAGTCGATGCCCGCTCAATTCAATTATCACCCAGCCGCCCTCAAAAGGGGCGAACTTCAAAACGTCATACAGGAGGCCATCATGGCTGAAAACAACACCCGCCACGCCTATCACCCGCTGGAACAGAGCAAGCGGGTATTGGATACCGTCAGCGATACCGGCTTGGGCATCTGTGCCCTGGGTGGCTTGATGGAGTGCGCCGATAAAACCAAGATTGACGATGTGTGTCTGTTTGGCCTTGGACAGCTTTTGAACGTGATCGGCGGTCAGCTCCTGGATTCCGCGCACCAGTGCCGCGAACTGATCGACAA
The DNA here is from genome assembly GCA_021849505.1 of Pseudomonadota bacterium. Taxonomy (GTDB): domain Bacteria; phylum Pseudomonadota; class Gammaproteobacteria; order Burkholderiales; family Rhodocyclaceae; genus Sulfuricystis. Next base: position 17,995 of record JAJZSW010000010.1, on the reverse strand, counting down.
GCCATCGGAATAGCCGCCTGCCATCCCGCTACAACCCCGCCCGGAGCGATCCCGGCGGGGTTTTTGTTGCCCATCTGAAGCCTTTCCCCCTGCCGAAATTCTTCCCCTGTCGGGATGATGCAGGCATGGATATTCATGCCGAAGAACTCACCCCGGAAGACGTTGCCAGACTGCCCGCCCTGGTGCGCGATATCGAGCGCGTTGCCGGCCTGCCGGCTGCTATCGCCGTCGTCAATGCCTTTCGCGGCATGGAGATTTCCATCCCCAAGGGGGAGAACAACAACACCAGCGGCAAGGCTGCTTTCGAGCGCATCGCCGCAGCGGCCGGACGGGATGCGGCCCTGGCGATCTGCAATGAATTCGGCGGCGAAATGCTCAGTATTCCGCGCTGCCACACCCTGCGCACCGAAATTCGCGCCCGTGCCATCCGCCGCGCCTTCGATGATGGCGAAGACATCAACACCCTGGCACGCCACTTCGAAATGACCTACCGCGCCATCGAAATCATCCTCAACCGTGCCATCTGACAAAAGGACAACCATGAACGCACCGCAACCGGCCCGGCCGAAACCGGCCTTTATCGAGGACGCCGAGAGAGAAGCAATTGCCTGCAACGCAGGCGTCGGTCTTTTCCATACCCACGTCAAGACCGTTTCATTGGGTGAGCTTGATACCTTGATCGGACGGCAAGCAACCGACGCCCTGGTAAAGGCTTGCGGGGGCTTTCGTTTGCCCGTGCCTTCCCCTGGCCAAAAGCGCGAGGTCGAAAAGGTGATTATCGATCTGATCGGCCATGAGGCCGCCCAGAAGCTGATCCGCGCGCATGGCAATGTGAATATCTACATTCCGGCCGGCCGCGCCTAGCCAATCCAGTAGAACGAAAGGACACCCCATGGCCACCAAGCCCGCCCCCACGGACAGCTTTACCGAAGCCGCCGCCGCCCATGCCAAGGTGCGCGCGACGATAGACACCCTGCGCGCCGAATACGACGCCACCGAGGCGGAAATCGACAGCACCGCCGCCGAACTGGATCGGCAACTGGGCCTCCGGCTGCCACCCGACGAAATGAAGCGCGCCGTGGTCGAAATTCTCAAGGCCAATGCCCAGCGTTTTGAAAACACCCTGCGCGCCGCAATCTGCGATTTCATTCTGCACAAGCAGGGCGGGCAGACCATCCCGGCAGCAGTCATCGGCAAGCCCATGACCTACGCCGATATCGAATCGATCATCGCCGGCGAATATGGCAACTATGAGTACACCAACCTGCTGAAAGCGAACAAGACGCCGCATGTCTTCGACGCGCCGCTGTTCCTGTACTTCGGGGAGGCCATCGCCGCGCGGATTGAGCGGGTCATGGACGGCATCGGCCCGGCGGACATGGGTTACGGCAAGATCGGCGAGGGTGATATCGGCTGCGGCCTAGCAGAGCGCCGCGCCCTGATCGTCAAGCTGCAAACCCGCCTCAACGAGCTGCACGCCCGCCGCGCCGATCTGGCCGCCAAGCTCGCCGCCCTGGGTTATCAGGTGCCCTACAAGCCGCAGCGGCAGGGCTGAAAGGTTCGATCATGAATACCGTTGTCGCCGCGCTGTCGCAACCGCTGGGGCCGTCTGGATTCAGGGAATTCCGCATCCTGCCGGCAGGCATGTTCCGCTCGGCGGATGGCAGCGGCCGGCCCGTCAATGTCACCGCCTGGCTGATGAACACGCGGATCGCGCATGGCATCATTGCCAGCCTGGCCGCGCGCAAGGATGATGTTCTGATCGATTACGAGCACCAGAGCTTGCAGACCACGAAAAACGGCGGCATTGCCCCCGCTGCCGGCTGGTTCAAGCGGGCCGAATGGCGCGAAGGAGACGGCCTCTATGCCATCGATGCACACTGGACAGAGAAAGCCGCCGCGATGATTTCCGCCAAGGAATACCGATTCATTTCGCCGGTCTTCACGTTCGACACGCGATCCGGCGAAGTGCAAAGCCTGGTCAGTGTCGGTCTGACCAATCAGCCCGCCCTGGATGGCCTCGCCGATCTGGCCGCTGCATCCGCACGGTTCACCACCGGCAACCGCGATACCGACCGCGCCATCGAGAGCTTCAACCGGGCATTCGGCATGGTCGGGGTCTTCCATCCGCATACGCCACCCGCCGAGGTGGCCCGCCTCAAGGCGGAATACGGCATCGACAAGGAACCTGCCGCCTGCCGCGCCGGCAAGCCGGCCAAGCCCAAGGCCAGTCTTGACGGCGTTACTGCCGAGGATGCCGCCAAGCTGAAGCACATTTTTCCGGGGGTCTTCGAGTGAAGAATAGGAGCAGCTCCTCTGTCCTGGTATATGACGCAACGCGAGAGCCGGCCATAGCGTTGCAATGTCAGCCGACCCATGGCCGGAAGCCCCCGGCGCTGCCGCGCTACACGGAGCAGGGCAGCAGCATGGCCGGGGACGCCTATGCCCGAGAGCGCCGCGAGCGCCTGAAGTAAGAGCGCCACGAGCGCCGATTCCGGGAAAGGAAAGGCATGCTGACATGAAAACCATCCGCCTCTATGGTCACCTCGGCGCACGCTTCGGGCGGGTCTTCCGTCTCGATGTCGCCTCTCCAGCTGAGGCGATGCGCGCACTGCTGATGCAGCTGCCCGGCTTCCGCGACGCGGTCCTGGCCAGCGAGGGCGCGGGCGGCTATCGCGTCATCGCCGGCGGCGCGCCGCGTGACATGGACACGATGCTTGACCCCTGCGGCGAGCGCGAGTCGATCCGTGTCGTGCCGGTGATGTGCGGCGCTGGGAAGAAGGGCGTCGGACAGATCCTGCTGGGTGCCGCGTTGATCGGCTTCGGATTAATGACGAACGGCGCCAGCCTTGCGTTTGATGCGGCATGGAAAGCTGGCGGCATGCGGCTCGCTGGTTATTTCGCCGCCAACATCGGCATGTCGCTGGTGATGGGCGGCGTCGCGCAGATGCTCGCCGGCACGCCGAACACTTCCGGAACCAGCGTCGAGCGGCCCGAGAACAAGCCTTCCTACGCGTTCGATGGTCCGGTGAACACGGCGGCGCAGGGCAACCCGGTGCCCATCTGCTACGGGCGCGCGATCGTTGGCTCGCAGGTTGTTTCGGCCGGCATGTCGGTGGAACAGATATGAGCCTGAGCGCCCCGCCCTTGGAGAGTAGAAATATATGCCACGCGTAAGCACCATTGATCGCTTGCCGCCGAAAGTCAGGGACGAAGTCGACAAGCGCCTGATCGGCAACGGCTTCGGCGGCTATGACCAGATCGCCAAGGAATTGCATCGGCGTGGCTACCGCGTCTCGAAAAGCGGCCTGCATCGCTACGGGCAGCAGATGGAGCGGAATATCTCGATTGCGCGGGTGCGCGCCCAGATCGAAGCCGCCGGGATTGATCCGAAGATCGCCGCCGAGCTGGCGGGCGAAACCACGCTGGTTATCGTGCTCGACCGCCGGAACGGCCATGCGCGCCTGGTGCATGTCGATGAACCGCCCGCATCGATCCTCAGGCGCTTGAAGCAAGGGAAGTAGGCCAGCGGCAGGAATCGAACCTGCATCCTCCGGCTTGCGCCTGGCCTTTACCAATCGGCGAACGCTGGCCCTGTAACAGAATACCCGCCAGCCTGGCGAGTATGAGCGGCAAGGGGCGGGACTCGAACCCGCATATTTCAGCCGAAGCCTAGCCTTTACCTATCGGCGGACACCTTGCCGAGCGCAACCATACCGAAGCCAGTAACGCGGCGCAACTATTTGCAGGTTATTTGTCATAGGCCAACTTGGACACTGGATTGCAATATTTCAAACTTGTGTCCAAGAATCTTTCAAACCATGTGTCCGCTATCAATCAGCGACTGAATGCCGACTTTCGCCCTTTGAACTCCCAATCCATTATTTGACATAATAAGGATTATGCGAAGTTATGGCCATGATAAAGACAGCCTGATTTCTTGGTACGGTACTTGCGGGGAGTCCTGCATGGCACGCATCCTCGTGATTGACGAATCGCAGCAGCGCGCGGTGGAAATCTGCACCGGCCTGATCCAGGCCGGCCATCAGGTGGCGGCCGTATTGCCTTCGGCGCTCGAACTGATCGACCGCATCGAGGAGATCAAGCCTGACATCATCCTGATCGAGACCGAGTCGCCCTCGCGCGATACGCTCGAACACCTCGGCGTGATGAGCCAGACCATGCCGCGCCCAGTCGTGATGTTCTCGCAGGATGGCGACAACGAGACGATCCGCTCGGCCGTCAAGGCTGGCGTGGCGGCCTATGTCGTCGATGGCTTCGAGATCGGGCGGCTCAGGCCGGTGGTGGATGTCGCCGTCGCCCGCTTCGAGGAACATCAGGCCCTGCGCCGGGAACTGGCCGACGCGAGCCGCAAGCTGTCCGAGCGCAAGACCATCGAAAGGGCCAAGGGCATCCTGATGAAATCACGCGGCATGGACGAGGATGCGGCCTACGCCGCCCTGCGCAAACTGGCGATGGAAAAGTCCCAGCCGCTTGGCAAGGTGGCAGCGAACGTCATCGAGATGGCAAACCTGCTGCTCTGACGTACGCCCTACATCGGTGCATTCATAAGCGTTTTCGCACTTACGCGGTGCAGCACAGCCAGCAATTGCCGTCCCGCCAGCGCCGACTTTCATGGATAAAGGGCGTTTCAGGATGCTGGCACAGCAGTTGCTAATTGATCGTCAAGTATCGAGCCGATGGCGGCTCGGTCACCAGACAACGGCGTCTGATCGCAAACCACAAGTTTGCGATCGACGCCGTTTTTTATTGCCCTCATTCGGGCCTTTTGGAGATCGAGATGAAAAATGAAGCCCAAGACCTGTCCCCTGCTCCCGCTGCCCCCGCTGCCGTCAGTTCCCGCCGCGACTTCCTGCGCCTTGCCACGGGTGCGGCCATCATGAGCGCCCTGCCCATCAGTTCGTCCGCCTGGGCCGCCGGCTCCGACAAGCCGGAAAAGGAAGAGGTGAAGATCGGCTTCATCCCGCTGACAGACTGCGCCTCGGTCGTCATGGCCTCGGTCATGGGCTTCGACAAGAAATACGGCGTGAAGATCGTGCCGACCAAGGAGGCGAGCTGGGCCGGCGTGCGCGACAAGCTGGTCAACGGCGAACTCGATGCCGCCCACGTGCTCTACGGCCTGATCTATGGCGTGCAGCTCGGCATCGGCGGCCCGAAGAAGGACATGAACGTGCTGATGTCCCTGAACAACAATGGCCAGGCGATCACGCTCGCCAACCAGCTCAAGGACAAGGGCGCCATCGACGGCGCCTCGCTCGCCAAGCTGGTCGCGAAGAAGGAGAAGGAATACACCTTCGCCCAGACCTTCCCGACCGGTACCCACGCGATGTGGCTTTACTACTGGCTGGCGGCACACGGGATCAATCCCTTCAAAGACGTCAAGACCATCGTCGTGCCGCCGCCGCAGATGGTGGCCAACATGCGCGTCGGCAACATGGACGGCTTCTGTGTCGGCGAGCCCTGGAACAACCGCGCGATCATCGACAATATCGGCTTCACCGCGACGACGACACAGGACATCTGGGTCGATCATCCGGAAAAGGTGCTCGGCACCACTGCGGAGTGGGTGGCCAAGCATCCGAACACCGCGCGCGCCGTGACGGCGGCGATCATCGAGGCCGGCCAGTGGATCGACGCTTCGCTGGCCAACAAGCAGAAGACCGCCGACACGATCGCCGCCAAGGCTTACGTGAACACCGACAGCGACGTGATCGTCGCCCGCATGCTCGGCCGCTACAGCAACGGCCTCGGCAAGACCTGGGACGACAAGAACGCCATGAAATTCCATAACGATGGCCTGGTGAACTTCCCCTACCTCTCCGACGGCATGTGGTTCATGACCCAGCACAAGCGCTGGGGCCTGCTCAAGGACCATCCTGATTACCTCGGCGTGGCGAAGAAGGTCAATCGCATCGACATCTACAAGCAGGCGGCGACCGCCGCCAAGGTGCCGCTGCCCAAGGGCGAGATGCGGGAATCGAAGCTGGTCGATGGCGTGGTCTGGAACGGCAAGGACCCGGCGAAGTATGCCGACGGCTTCAAGATCAAGGCATAAGGAGAACGTCATGACGGCAGTCACGGTCGATGCACTGAAAGTCAGCTCCGGCGAGACGGCACTGAAAGTGCCGCCGCCTCCCGTACCATCGAAGTTGAGCGGCCCCAGCAGTTCGGAAACCGATGCGGCTGCCCTGCGCGCCGTTCTGGGCGCGGTTCTCCCCCCGCTCATGGGCCTGGTGCTGCTGATCGGCATCTGGCACCTGGCGACGATGAACGGCGGCAGCATCCCGACCCCGGGCAAGACCTGGGATGCCGCCGCCAAGCTGTTCGCCGACCCGTTCTACAGCAACGGGCCGAACGACCAGGGCATCGGCTGGAACATCCTCTCCTCGCTGCAGCGGGTCGCCATCGGCTTCGGCATCGCGGCGCTGGTCGGCATCCCGGCCGGCTTCATCCTCGGCCGCTTCGCGACGATGGCCGGCATGGTGAATCCCATCATCAGCCTGCTGCGTCCCGTCTCGCCGCTGGCCTGGCTGCCGATCGGCCTGCTGGTGTTCCAGAAGGCGGATTCGGCGGCCATCTGGACCATCTTCATCTGCTCCATCTGGCCGATGATCATGAACACCGCGCAGGGCGTGATGCGCGTACCGCAGGACTACCTCAACGTGGCGCGCGTGCTCAACCTGTCCGAATGGAAGATCGTCACCAAGATCCTCTTCCCCAGCGTACTGCCCTACATGCTCACCGGCATCCGCCTGTCGATCGGCACGGCCTGGCTGGTGATCGTCGCGGCCGAGATGCTCACCGGCGGCGTCGGCATCGGCTTCTGGGTCTGGGACGAGTGGAACAACCTCAAGGTCGAGCACATCATCATCGCCATCTTCGTCATCGGCATCGTCGGCCTGATCCTCGAACAATCGCTGCTGTTGCTGGCCAGGCGGCTGCATACGGAGTCCTGACATGAGCACGGAAAAATTCGTCCAGGTCGAGAAGGTCGGCATGACGTTCGACACCAAGAAGGGCAAATTCGTCGCCCTGCGCGACATCGACCTCAACATCCGCCAGGGCGAGTTCGTCTCGCTGATCGGCCACTCGGGATGCGGCAAGTCAACGCTGCTCAACCTGATCGCCGGCCTGACGCTGCCCACCGCCGGCGTGATGCTTTGCGCCGGGCGGGAGATTCCCGGCCCCGGCCCCGAGCGTGCGGTGGTGTTCCAGAACCACAGCCTGCTGCCCTGGCTGACCTGCTTCGAGAACGTCTATCTGGCCGTCGAGCGCGTCTTCGCCGCCAACGAGAACAAGGCCCAGCTCAAGGAGCGCACGACGAAGGTGCTCGAACTGGTCGGCCTCGCCCACGCCATGCACAAGTATCCGGGCGAAATCTCGGGCGGCATGAAGCAGCGCGTCGGCATCGCCCGCGCGCTGGCGATGGAGCCCAAGGTGCTCTTGATGGACGAGCCCTTCGGCGCGCTCGACGCCCTCACCCGCGCCCGCCTGCAGGACGAGCTGATGAAAATCTGCGAGGCGACGCACGCCACGACGGTGATGGTCACCCACGACGTCGACGAGGCGGTGCTGCTTTCCGACCGCATCGTGATGATGACCAACGGCCCGGCCGCCACCATCGGCGAGATCCTCAGCGTCGACCTGCCGCGCCCGCGCGAGCGCCTGAGCCTGGCCCATGACCCGCAGTACATGGATTACCGCTCGGCGGTGATCGAGTTCCTCTACGCCAAGCAGTCCCACCCGATCGCCGCTTAAGGACCATCCAATGAACAAACAAAAATTGGTGATGGTCGGCAACGGCATGGCCGGCTGCCGCACCCTCGAAGAATTGCTCAAGCTCACCCCCGACCTCTACGAGATCACGGTGTTCGGCGCCGAGCCGCATCCCAACTACAACCGCATCATGCTCTCCCCGGTGCTGGCGGGCGAGACGAAGTTCGACGACATCGTTCTCAACGACCTGGCCTGGTACCGCGACAACGGCATCACCCTGCACGCCGGCAAGCAGGTCGTGAAGATCGACCGCAAGGGGCAGAAAGTAATCGCCGACGACGGCACCGAGGCCGCATACGATCGTCTGCTCCTGGCCACCGGCTCCCTGCCCTGCATCCTGCCGATCCCCGGCAACGACCTGCCCGGCGTCATTGCCTACCGGGACATCGCGGACACCGAGGCGATGATCGCCGCGGCGACAAGCTACAAACATGCGGTGGTGATCGGTGCCGGCCTGCTTGGCCTCGAAGCGGCCAACGGCCTCGCGCTGCGCGGCATGGACGTCACCGTCGTCCATCTGGCCGACTGGATCATGGAGCGCCAGCTCGACAAGACCGCCGCCGACCTGCTGCAGAAGTCGCTCGAAGCCAAGGGACTGAAGTTCCTGCTCGGCAAGCAGACGGAGATGCTCAAGCCCGGCGCGAACTCCCGCGTCGGTACGGTGCGCTTCAAGGATGGCGGCGAGATTCCCGCCGACCTCGTCGTCATGGCGGCCGGCATCCGTCCCAACACCGAGCTGGCGAAAAGCGCCCTGCTTCATTGCAATCGCGGCGTCGTCGTCTCGGACACGCTGCAGACCTACGACCCGAAGATCTACGCGGTCGGCGAATGCGCCGAGCACCGCGGCACCGCCTACGGCCTGGTCGCCCCGCTGTTCGAGCAGGCCAAGGTCTGCGCCAACCACCTGGCGCAGATGGGCATCGGCCGCTACGGCGGCTCGGTAACCTCGACCAAGCTCAAGGTCACCGGCATCGACGTGTTTTCCGCCGGCAACTTCATGGGTGGCAAGGACTGCGATGAAATCATCCTCTCCGACCCGGTCGGCGGCGTGTACAAGAAGCTCGTGATCCGGGGCGAACAGCTTGCCGGCGCGGTGCTCTACGGCGACACCGCCGACGGCGCCTGGTATTTCCAGCTGCTCAAGGACGGCCAGAACATCAGCGAGATCCGCGACCACCTGATGTTCGGCCAGAACCATGTGGGCGACGTCGGCCATGCAGGCCAGAACAAGGCGGCGGCGATGCCGGACGAGGCCGAGGTCTGCGGCTGCAACGGCGTCTGCAAGGGCAGCATCGTCAAGGCGATCAAGGAGCATGGCCTTTTCACCATCGACGCGGTGCGCAAGCACACCAAGGCTTCGTCTTCCTGCGGCAGCTGCACCGGCCTCGTCGAGCAGATCCTCGCCTCGACGGTCGGCGGCGCCTACCAGCCGGCCGACACGAAGGACAAGCCGGTCTGCGGCTGCACCGACCATGGGCACGGCGTCGTGCGCGCGGCCATCCGCGACAAGAAGCTGCTCTCGATCCCCGCCGTGATGCAGGAACTCGGCTGGAAGACGCCCAACGGCTGCGCGAGCTGCCGGCCCGCCCTCAACTACTACCTGATCTCGAGCTGGCCGCACGAGGCGCAGGACGACCCGCAGTCCCGCTTCATCAACGAGCGCGCCCATGCCAACATCCAGAAGGACGGCACCTTCAGCGTCGTGCCGCGCATGTGGGGCGGCCTGACCACGCCGGCCGAGCTGCGCGTGATCGCCGACGTGGCCGAGAAATACGAGGTGCCCACCGTCAAGATGACCGGCGGCGCGCGCATCGACCTGCTCGGCATCCGCAAGGGCGACCTGCCCAGGGTCTGGGAAGATCTCGGCAAGGCCGGCCTCGTCTCGGGCCACGCCTACGGCAAGTCGATCCGTACCGTGAAGACCTGCGTCGGCGCCGAGCACTGCCGCTTCGGCACCCAGCTGTCGATGAACATGGGCGTCAAGCTCGAGAAGATGCTGTTCGGCATGTGGGCGCCGCACAAGGTGAAACTCGCCGTGTCCGGCTGCCCGCGCAACTGCGCCGAGGCCGGCATCAAGGACGTCGGCGTGATCGGGGTCGACTCGGGCTACGAGATCTACGTCGCCGGCAACGGCGGCATCAAGACCGAGGTGGCCGAGTTCCTCTGCAAGGTCAGGACCGACGACGAAGTGCAGGAATATTCCGGCGCCTTCCTGCAGCTCTATCGCGAGGAAGCGTACTACCTCGAGCGCACCTGCCACTACGTCGCGCGCGTCGGCCTCGACTACGTGAAGGGCATCATCGTCGAGAACGCCGAGCGCCGGGCAGAGCTTTACGAGCGACTGCTCTACTCGCTGCAGGGCTACGCCGATCCCTGGGCGAACGCCGTCGCCACCCAATCCAAGGAATACCAGGCACTGGAGGTCACCGCATGAACTGGAAGAAACTCTGCGCGCTCGACGAGATTCCCCGCCTCGGCAGCCGCGTCGTCAAATCCCCGCAAGGCGACATCGCGGTGTTCCGCACCGCGGCGGACGAAGTCTTCGCACTGCACGACAAGTGTCCGCACAAGGGCGGCGCGCTGTCGCAGGGTATGGTGGCGGGCAAGGTCGTCACCTGCCCGATGCACAGCTGGAAGATCCAGCTTGAAAGCGGCGAAGCGGTTGCTCCCGACAAGGGGTGCGCCCGCAGTTTCTCCGTCAAGCTCGAAGCGGGCACGGTGTGGATCGCGCTGTGATCGAAACCCGCAGCGTCTGCTGCTACTGCGGCGTCGGCTGCGGGGTAATCATCCAGTCCGCCGGCGACAGGATCATCGGTGAAGGTGGTGGCGCACGCCTGATCGGCGTGCGTGGCGATCCCGACCATCCGGCCAACTTCGGCCGGCTCTGCTCGAAGGGCAACACCCTGCATCTGGCATCCGTGCAGACCGGCAGGGCGACCGTGCCGGTCCTGCGCGAAAGCCGTGCCGTCCTGCCAGCGCCGACTTCCTGGGACTACGCACTGGAGGTGGCGGCGGAACGCTTCGCCCGCATCATCGCCGAGCACGGCCCGGACGCCGTGGCCTTCTACGTCTCCGGCCAATTGCTGACCGAGGACTACTACGTCTTCAACAAGCTGGCGCGCGCGCTGGTCGGCACCAACAACATCGATTCCAACTCGCGCTTGTGCATGTCCTCGGCCGTCGCCGCCTACAAGGCCACTTTGGGAAGTGACGCGGTGCCCTGTTCTTACGAGGACATCGAACTGGCCGACCTGCTGCTGATCGCCGGCTCGAACACCGCCTACGCCCACCCGGTCGTCTTCCGCCGCATCGAGGCGGCCCGCGAGAAGAATCCCGACCTCAAACTCATCGTCGTCGACCCGCGCCGCACCGACACCGCCGCCAGCGCCGACCTGCACCTCGCCATCGCGCCCGGTGCCGATGTCCTCTTGTATTCGGCCATGCTCCACGTGCTGCTGTGGGAAGGCCTGACCGACAACCATTTCATCACCCAACACACCAGTGGCTTCAGCGACTTGCGCAGCCAGCTGGCCGAATTCACCCCCGGCGCCGTCGCCGCCGCCTGCGGCCTGAAGGCCGAGGAAATCGTCACCGCCGCGCGGATGTTCGGCCAGGCCAGGGCGCCGCTCTCCTTCTGGTGCCAGGGCCTCAACCAGTCGATCCACGGCACCGCGAACGGTGCCGCGCTGATCCACCTGCACCTCGCCACCGGCAAGATCGGCCAGCCCGGCATGGGCCCCTTCTCGCTCACCGGCCAGCCCAACGCCATGGGCGGCCGCGAGACCGGCACCATGGCCAACCTGCTGCCCGGTCATCGCAACCTCGCCGACCCTGCCGACCGCGCCGAACTCGCGCAGCTCTGGGGCATCCCCGCCCTGCCCGAAACGCCCGGCAAGACCGCCGTCGAACTGTTCGACGCCCTGGCCGACGGCAAGATCAAGGCGATCTGGATCGCCTGCACCAACCCCGCCCAGTCGCTGCCCGATCTCGCCAGAGTGAAAAAGGCCCTCACGACCGCGGAATTCGTCGTGGTGCAGGATGCCTGGGCAGACACCGAAACCGCCATCTACGCCGATCTGCTGCTGCCCGCCGCCACCTGGGGAGAAAAAGACGGCACCGTCACCAACTCCGAACGCCGCATCTCCCGCGTGCGCGCCGCCGTGCCTGCGCCCGGCGAGGCGCGCGCCGACTGGCGCATTGCCCGCGACTTCGCGCTGAAGCTCGATGAGAAACTCGGCGCTGGCAGGACGGCACAATTTGCATTCGCCTCACCCGCCGAGGTCTACGCTGAGTACGTCAAAACCACCGCCGGCCGCGACCTCGACATCGGCAGCCTCTCGCATGAAGCGCTCGACGAACTCGGCCCGCAGCAGTGGCCGTTGCGCGACGGCGTCGGCACCGACAGACTCTACGCCGACCACCGCTTCGCCTTCCCCGACGGCAAGGCGAAGTTCATCGCCATCGACACACGGTTGACCGCCGAAGCCCCCGACGCGCGCCATCCCTTCCGCCTCATCACCGGCCGCCTGCGCGACCAGTGGCACGGCATGAGCCGGACCGGCCGCGTGCCGCGCCTCTACAGCCACGAGCCCGAGCCACGCATCGAGATCCACGCATCCGACCTGCACCGCCGCGGCTGGCAGGCAGGCCAGCTGATGCGCGTGAAGAGCCGGCGCGGCGAGATCGTGCTGCCCATCAGCGTCAGCGACGAAGTCAAACCCGGACAAGCCTTCGTCCCCATGCACTGGGGCGCGCGCAGCCTCGCGCACGACGGCATCAACGCGCTGACGATCCCCGCCTGCGATCCGGTCTCGAAGCAGCCCGAACTCAAGCACGCCGCGCTGCGCATCGAGCCCGCCGCCCTGCCCTGGCGCCTGGTCGTGCTGCGTTCGCCGGGACTGGCCCCGGATGCCCACGAGCAAGTCATCGGCTGGCGCGCACGGCTCGCGCCGCTGCTGGCCGGATTCGACTACGCCGCGCTGACCCTCGACGGCCGCGAACGTCCCCTCGTCGCCCTGCGCCTCGCGCTGGCCGAACCCCTCGCTCCAGAGCGCATCGAAGAGATCGCCCGCATCCTCGAAATGCCGCAGGAAGCCTGCCTCGCCTACCGCGACCCGGCAAAGAACGTGATCAAACGCGCGCTGATCGAGGATGAAAGACTCACCGGCATCCTGCTCGCCGGCGAAGACGCCGCCGGCAACTGGCTGCGCGCCGCCCTGCGCGACGGCGTCCCCATCGAAGCGCTGCGCCGCTGGATCTTCGCCCCGCGCGCCGAACCGCCCGTGCCTACCGCCGCGCCGCGCAAGGTCATCTGCAACTGCCTCGACGTGAGCGAGGCGGACATCAAGCGTGAGATCGCCGCCGGCGCCGGCCTGACGGTGCTGCAGGAAAAACTCCAGTGCGGCACCTCCTGCGGTTCCTGCATGCCCGAGATCAAGCGGATGCTGACTGTGCCGCAGGCGGCTTGAAAGTCAGACCTGGCGAGACGGCATGTGGCGCAGAATTCAAAAATCAGCGCCGCTGGTACGGCGGATTACGGTCCGCTGCGGTCTTTTGGATTCACAAGAACCAGATATTGCCGGTGCAGGGTCACCAGCACCCAGGCCCAGATGACGCAACCCAGCAGGGTCACCCAACCGAGGTCGGCCACGCCCGCTCCGACCAGTGTCCAGTGGCTGAGGGCAATGATGATCAGGGAGCCCAGCGCCTTGAACAGGCGGTAGCCGAACATGTCGATCCAGGCCTTGGCCTGGTACATGAGCTGGGGCTCGACGGGGATGTAGAGCAGTTCCTTGGCGGCGCGGTTGATGGAATAGGACAGGCCGCGGTCGCTGATCTTCATGATGGCGGCCGTGATGTAGGCCGGCTGGAGCATGAAGCCGCCGGTCGCCAGGGCCAGCGCCAGGGGTTGCACCAGCAGTCCGGCGAGCACCCCCAGGTAGCCGAGGATCAGGGGGGTGAGCACCAGATTCACGGCGATCGAGACGCCGCCCATGACGCTGAAGAACAGCGAGAGGGCGACGGTGCGCGCCTCCCGTTCCGGATAGGCCAGCTCGACGATGCGCAGGAACTGGTATTCCACCAGTGGGGCGATGGCCTGTGCCAGCAGCAGGGCGAAAGCGATCAGCACCAGATAGCGGTTGCCGGCGATCAGGCGCCAACCGCCCGCCTGCGGCGTCGGGGCTGCAGGTGATGCGTCCTCCCCCGTCCGGCACAGCCATCCCCAGCGGTCCATGGCCCAGGTGAGGACGAAGATGAGGCCGACGATGGCGGCGGCCACCAGCATCAGGTCGGGGGTCTGCAAGAATGTATAGCTGAGCAGCAAGGTCGCCAGGAGACTGCCGAAGACCCCGCCCACCAGCCCGCCGGTGCCGACCAGGCCGTACCAGCGCCGGCCGTCTTGCGTACGATAGCTGCTGTCGGCGAGGCTCCAGAACTGCTCGACCAGCACGACGCCGAAAATGTCCACGAAGATGTAGAAGGCCACCGCCACCCAGGATGCATGCGTGGCGGACAGTATCCTGAAGGCGGCCAGGGCCCCGGCAAAAATCAGGCAGCTCAGCAGGACGACGCGCACACGGCCAAACCGCTCGAGGATCTTCCGGTACACTGCGATGGCGACCAGCAAGGCGACGGCGGAGCCGATCCAGACATACGGCAGCGACTCGGCACCGTGGGCCTCGATAAGCAACGAGCGGCTGGCCGGTTTCAGTTGGTAGAGGGCGGTAATGATGAGGAAGAAATCCAGCAGGAACACCAGCGACCTCAAAAACGCCCCATGAACCTGGCCAAATTTTGGGGAACTTTTTTGCGGATAGTCGGTCATAGGCAGCTATTTGCTTTGCCGGGAACGAGGATATTCGAGCCTCGCCCCCAGGGGTTTTTCCGGGGTCGCGTCAGACGCCAGCAACCAGCCAGGAGGCCGGAAAGTTTGTTCTTCAGTAGACTGATCTTCAGCTTTGCCCTCATCCTGACTTCGATATCCACTCACGCCGGCCAGTCCTTCCCGGCGCTCGAACGTTCCTTCGATGATCGTCTGCAATCCCGGCTTGAAGTCAAGCTGGAATCGCTCGGCCTCGCCGCGGCGGTGCGCGAGCGCCGCCTGTCGGTGGCCCTGGTCGACATCACCGCGCCCGACCGCCCCCGCTTCGCCGCCCTCAATCCCGATCACATGGCCTATGCCGCGAGCCTGCCCAAGATCGCCATCCTGCTCGGGGCCTTCGCCCGCATCGAGGCCGGCGACATGCAGCTCGACGCGTCCACCCGCGACACCCTGACCCGGATGATCCGCGTTTCCTCCAACACCGCCGCCAGCGAGATGCTGGAGCGGGTCGGCATGCGCTATCTGGCCGGACTGCTGCAGTCGCCCCGCTACCGCCTGTACGACCCCGAGCGTAACGGCGGCCTCTGGGTGGGCCGGCCCTACGGCAAGGGCGGCGACACCCTGCGCGACCCCCTGCACAACCTTTCGCACGGGGCGACGGCCCTGCAGGTGGCCCGCTTCTACTACCTCCTTGAGACCGGTCGGCTCGTTTCGCCCCAGCTGACCGGCGAGATGAAGGCCATCCTCGGCAATCCCGGCATTCACCACAAGTTCGTCAAGGGCCTGGAGGCCGAACGCCCGGGTTCGAAAATCTTCCGCAAATCCGGCAGCTGGCAGAACTGGCATGCCGACAGCGCCATCGTCGAACGCGACGGCCGCCGCTACATCGCCGTGGCCCTGGCGGAGGACCCCCAGGGCGGCGAGTGGCTGCGCCGCCTGATCGTCGGGATGGACAAAGCGGTGTTCGACACTGCCCCGCACAGCCAGGTGGCGCTGCTCCAGTAGCCGCTGCAGGCGGGTGCCCAGGGTCTGGTGGGCGACCGCCGAATTCACCCGCAGCACGTTCGAGTTGATCACCACCAGGTAATGCAGCCGGTGCTTGCCCGCCGGGTGCTCGACGATGGCCACCGAATTCAGCAGGTTTTCCACGTTGCCCTGGTATTTGCGGCAGACGAAGTCCGGCTCCGGCTGACAGCGGAACAGGGAACCGGATTTGAAATACACGGCGGCGGCGTCGAGGGCGGGCGAGGAGGCGTAGCGAATGCGGCGCTGGGTCATGTACAACAGGCGCTTGATCTCCCGGCTGGACCAGGCATCGACAATCCGCCCTTCCTCCAGCGCCAGCAGCCAGCGCATCAGCTCCCTGGGCGTGGCCCAACTGCCGCTCCCCGGCACGCGGGCCTTGCCGGTTTGCGTAAAAAAACCGCCCTGCCGCAAGGCCTGCGGATCCAGGCCATTGCGCGCGATACCGCCTTGCAGTGCCTGCCCCAGCCGTGCCGCGAGCTCTGCCCTGGAGTGGGTGCGGAAAAAGGCGTCGATCTGCGCCTTGTCGAGCGGGTAAGCACGGCCCGCACCGGCCAGCAGCAGGGTTTCGCGCAGGACCATGGAGGCGGCGGCGTTGGAGCTCGCCGACAGCATCCAGTCGAGGTAAGTCCACAAGCTCGCCGCATCGCCCTGGCGCAGGGGGCGGTGGGCAAGGCGGCTGCCGTCCCAGAAGGGGACGGCGTGGCTGTCGGAAACGATGAAACTGTCGGCGACCACCTGCGTTTCGCGCAGGATCCGTTCGCGGGCAGCGATGTCGTCGGGATAAAGATCGGCGAGCTGCTGGAACAGGGCCGTGGCCACCACCAGCTTGCCGACGCTGCCCGGATTGAAGCGGGCTTCGGCGCGGTGCTCGGCATAGGCCGGCCGCGCCGGGTCGCTGAGGTCCAGCACGGCCACGGCATAGCGATCGGCTTCCGCGCCCAGCAGGTCCGCCAGCTGGCGGCTGAATTCCGCATCGGGCGCCGGCAGGGCCAGCTTGCTGCCGGCGCGCCGCAGCTCGACCTGATGCAGTGCCAGCTGCCCGCCCGGCGGCTGCACGCGGCCACTAGCCTTGTTCCCTTGCGCCAGCCGGTAGCCCTCTAGGCGGGCAATGCCGGTGTAGTTCAGGCCATCCAGCGGATAGGCGCGGGCCAGGCCGGGCAACAGCAGGAACAGCAGCAACAGGGCGCGCATCACCACGGTGTCTCCCGCAGCATCACGCTGCGCCCCGTCTGGGCGCGCAGCGGCGCATCCAGTTCAAGCAGAAACCGGTCGCGGCGCGCCTGCCGGCTCTGCAGATAGGGGCGAATCTGGAACAGCGCGAGGCGCCCCGCCACGAAGCCGAATTCCACGTCCGCCGGGACGACCTGCCCGCTCTCGTCACGCTGGGGAAAACGCTCCGGCAGTTCCCGGCCCAGTCGCCGCAACTGTTCGATTTCGGCCGGCGTCAGCACCGGTCGGCCCGAAACCGCATGCTTTTCGAGGCCGCCATCGGCACCCAGGATGCGCCGGGTGGCGGCGCTGGCCTCGGCGAGCAGCCGCACCTCGCCGGTTGCGTCGGCGATGAGGAGTTCCTCCGCGGCCTGCCCGGAAACGGCCCCGCCCACGCCCTCGTTCGCCGCCACCGTGTAGCCGGCGGGGCTGCCGCTCTCCAGATCGAGGGTTACCATCACCCCCGACTTGTCCACCGGCACTGCGCGCTGCAGCAGAACCGAAACATAGACGTGCTCGGGAGCCTCCATGCGCATCTGTCGCCAGGCGAAGGCGCGTTCTTCGAAGGGCGAGGCCCACACGCGCAGGATCGCCGCAAGCACCTCGTCCAGGCCCGCCACATTCGGCACGGTGAGGTTGAGTCCTGCCCCGCTGAAGCCGGGCAGGTCCTCCACATTGGTATCGCTGCGTACAAAGACGGCATAGCTGCCGTCCGGACCGAAACGCTCCTGCATGGCACGAGCGAGGGCCGCGCGGAATTGTGTCCCGACATCGGCCGTGCCGATCCAGCTCCGCAGCCGTTCCAAGAGCCGCCGGGCTTCGGGCTCCCGTTGCGCGACAGGCAGGCCGTCGATGCGGCGATACTCGTTGCGCAGCCACGCATGGGCGCTCGTCCCCGTTCCCGGCATGGGCTGTTCGAGGAAGGTGCGGAAGGCGCCGAAGGGGATGACCAGGCCGTCGGCCACCGCCGCCGGGTAGTGGTGCTTCAGTTCGCCCAGCCGGGCCGCCTTCGGCCCGGCGATGCGTCCGGCGTCGTCCGCCCGCAGCTCGCCGAGGGGAATCGGATCGCGCCGCGCGAGGTCGAGCTTGGCGAGATTCGGGTGAATGCGTTCCGCTGGCCGCTCGGCGTGGCCAAAGACA
>JAJZSW010000079.1 GCA_021849505.1 Pseudomonadota bacterium | reverse complement strand
ACCTCTTCCCGCACCATGCCAAGGGCGTCACGGGCGTGCAGGGGCAGGTGCGCGCGGAACCGATGACGCTGGTCAACGGCAGCGAGCGCCTGACGCTGACCTTCGATTGCCGCGCCTGCGAGATGCATGTCCTCGGGCGCATCAAGCCACATGTCCTCGAAAGCACGCATTCATGACCGGACCGACACGGGATTTCTGGAAGGAACGCTTCGCCACCGGCACCACGCCCTGGAACCGCGGCGAACCCAATCCGCAGCTCGCGCAGTGGATCGCCGCCGGCACGCTCGCGCCCGGCCATGCGGTGATCGTTCCCGGCTGCGGACATGGCTGGGAAGTCGCCGCGCTCGCCCGGGCCGGCATGCACGTCACCGGCATCGACTTCGCGGCCAACGCGCTGGAACTGTGCGGGCGGATCCTGGAACGCGAAAGTCTCGGCGCGCAGCTCGTCGACGCCGATGTGCTGCACTGGCGGCCGGAAGCGCCCGTGGATGTGATTTTCGAGCAGACCTGCCTGTGCGCCTTGTATCCGGATTTCTGGCAGCGCTATGCCGCGCAGCTGCATGCGTGGCTCAAGCCGGGCGGCAAGCTGCTCGCGCTGTTCCTGCAGGCGCTGCGCGCCGAAGCCGCGCACGGCTTCATCGACGGGCCGCCTTACCACTGCGACATCAATGCGATGCGCGCGCTCTTCCCCGCCACGCAATGGGAATGGCCGAAGCCGCCCTATCCGCAGGTCGTCAACACGGGGATCGAGCGGACCGAACTCGCCGTCGTGCTGATCCGCAAGTAACGCCATGTTTTCCGCTTCGGGCTTTCGAAAGTGTTTGCGCGCGCTGGCCTGCTGCCTCGCCACCGCCGTACTGCCGGCGAGCGGAGCACTCGCGAAGGACGTGGCCATCGGCGTCTTCGTCTACCAGGGCGAACGCGCGGCCACCGAGGACTGGACGCCGCTCCTCGATTACCTGCGCGACGCGGTTCCCGCGCATCGCTTCCGACTCGACCAATACGACGCCGAAGGCTTGCGTGGCGCCATCGCGGCCCGGCAGATCGATCTGGTCATCACCAACCCCGGGTATTACGTCGCCATGGAGGCGGAGTTCGGCATCAGCCGCATTGCCACGCTGGTTTCGCCACTGGCCTTATCCACGCGTGAAGCGATCGGCTCGGCGGTGATCGTGCATGCGGGACGGCAGGACCTGCGCGAGCTGACCGACCTGGCCGGCCAGCGTGTCGCGGCCGTCGCGCCGGCCGCTTTCGGTGGTTATCTCGTCGCCGCGCGTGAGATGCTGCAGCGGGGCATTGATCCGGAATCCGATCTGAAAGAAGTGAAGTTCGTCGGCCTGCCGATGTCGAACGTCATCGACGCGGTGCTCAAGGGGGAAGTCGATGCGGGGATCGTCCGTGCCTGCTTCCCCGAAGTGCTCGCCCAGCAGGGTCTCCTTCGCATCGAGCAGTTGCGCATACTGTCACCGCGCCCACAGGTTGGCCTGCCCTGCGGGCTCTCTTCGCCCCTCTACCCCGACTGGCCGATCGCGGTCACGCGGGAGACCGATCCGGCGCTGGCGCGGGAAGTCGCTCGCGCCCTGCTCGCCATGCCAGCCGTGGCGGGAGGCCTGAGCTGGTCGGTGCCGGCCGACTACCAGCCGGTGCACGACTTGTACCGTGAGTTGCGCATCGGCCCCTATGCCTACCTGCGCGACATCACGCCGGAAGGCCTGCTGCGACGCTTCTGGCCCTGGCTGCTCGCCGCGCTTGCCCTGCTCGCCGGTGGTGTCGTCCACACCGTCCGCGTCGAACATCTCGTGCAGCGGCGCACGGCCGAACTGCGCGAATCGCTGCGCGCGCGCGACCTCGCCGAAACCCGCATGCGCGAAAGCCAGGAACAGATGGATCACCTCTCGCGCCTGTCGATCCTCGGCGAGATTTCTGGCAGCCTCGCCCACGAGATCAATCAGCCGCTGACGACGATCGGCAACTACGCACGCACGGTGTTGCGCCGGCAGGGCAATGGCCAACTGACGCCCGAGGCCGTCACCGAAGCCTGCGACGAGATCGTCCACGAAGCCGAGCGCGCCGGCGGCATCGTGCAGCGCATCCGTCACTTCGCGCGCAAGCGCGAGGCAACGCGCGACCCCGCCGACCTGCCGGCCATCGCCGCGGAAGCACGCCGGCTGATCGTCGGCATCATGGCGCAGGCACCCGAGATTGTCATCGACAATCGCATCGGTGGTTCCTGCCGGGCGCTGGCCGACGGCGCGCAGATCCAGCAGGTGCTGCTCAACCTGATCAAGAATGCCGTCGATGCCAGCCGCGACCTGCCGGCCGCGCGGCAAGGCATCCAGATACTGCTCGAAGCGAAGGACAAGCGCCTGCTGATCCATGTCATCGACCGCGGCGTCGGCCTGGGCGCCGCCCAGCGGGCGCATCTGTTCGAACCCTTCTTCACCACCAAGCAGGACGGCCTCGGCCTCGGCCTGCCGATCTGCAAGACCATCGTCGAAGCCCACGGCGGCCGGCTCTGGGCCGAGCCCAATGCCGACGGCCCCGGCATGCGCTTCTCCGTCTCCCTGCCCTGCCATGAACACGCCGCCTGAAGAGTGCGTCGTCCACGTCGTCGACGACGATCCCGCCCTGCGCCGTTCGCTGCGCTTCCTGTTCGAGTCGGTCGGCTGGCAGGTGCGGCTGCACGCCTCTGCGGAAGAATTTCTCGACATCGCCACGCCGCCCGCTCAGCCCACCTGCCTGGTGCTCGACATCCGCATGCCGGCGATGAGCGGCCTCGAACTGCAGCAGGCGCTGCGCGAGCGCGGCATCGTCATGCCCATCCTGTTCATGACCGGCCACGCCGACGTCTCGGTCGCCGTGCAGGCGATGAAGTCGGGCGCGGTCGACTTCATCGAAAAGCCTTACAAGGACCAGGCGATCCTCGATACCGTCGCTGCCGCGATGCGCCGCTGCGACGAAGCCTTGCAGGAAGCGCAGCGGCGCGCGGCAGCGGGTCACGCCCTGGCCGCCCTGTCGCCGCGCGAGCAGGAAGTCGCGCGGCTCGTCGCGCAGGGCCAGCCCAACAAGCTGATCGCCGCGGCGCTGGGCATCAGCGAAAAGACGGTGCACATCCACCGCCAGCACGTCATGGAAAAGGCCGGCATCTCCTCGGCCGCCGAACTGGCCCGCCTGATGCTGCGGGCCGATCCGGCGGCGCTGGACTAGCGCTACTACACGCGCCGGATCCGCGCCGGCAGGCCGTTGCGCACGCTGGCGCCGGAGATCGCATCCACCCACGGCGCCTTGTCGGGCCGCGTCGGATCGAGCACGCCGATCTCGTTGAGATTGACCCCCGCCGCCAGTCGTTCGTCCCGCGGTTGCGACTCGCCGCCGATGCGGTGCGCGCGCGCGCCGAGTTCGCGATGGCCGAAGCCGTGCTCGAAGGCCGCGACGCCGCGCACGATGCCCGGATGCACCATCACGCGCGCCCTGAGGCTGCCGCCCGGCGTGGCGATTTCGACGCGGTCGCCCATCGCCAGGCCGAATTCCCGCGCGTCGTCGGGATGCACGAGCACCGGGTTCTCGGGATGCACGGCCAGCAGGCGCGTCGCGCCGATCGAATAGGGATTCTGCAGCGCCGACTTGTAGCTGGTCAGCTGCAGCGGCCAGTCCTTCGCCGGATAGAGCTGGCGCACCGGCGTGCCGTCGGCGAAGGCCGGTTCGCTCCAGGTGCCGCAGCCGCGGTTGCGCTTGCCCGACAGGCTGTTCTTCGAGCCGCCGACGTTCTCGTTCCAGAGGTGGCACATCGGCTTCAGCGGGTTGCGCATCCACTCGGCATTCTCTTCGTCGTAGGCGTCCTTGCCCGGCTGGTAGCGGCCGCCGCGCGTCAGCAGGAAGGCCACCTTGGCGATCTCTTCCGGCTTCAGCGTCCTTTCGAGCAAGGGCAGGATGCGCGCCACCCCCGAGAGCTGGATGTCCTCCTCGGTCGCGTCGGCGACCGGTTCCTTGCCCAGCCAGGCGATGTTCGCGCCGCCGCGCAGATACCAATCCTCCGGAGTATTCAGCGCATAGGCATTTCCCTCCGCATCGGCAATCGCGTTCTCGCCGAAGCCGGGCAGGTTCATCGCCCTGGCCAGCGCGATGAAGAAGGTCTCCATGCCGACCGCCTGACCGTCGGCGGTCTTGGCGGCCTTCGGCTCGATCACCGGCCAGCGCGCGCCGAGCGACTTGGTCGGCACGCCGTTCCAGGGCGCGACCCAGCCCCAGCTCTCGTACATCAGCGAATCGGGAACGATGTAGTCGGCATAGGCGTTGCTCTCGTTGATGAAGGGGTCGACGGAGACGATCAGCGGCAGTTTCCGCGGATCGGCCAGATCCTTGCCGATGCGCGTCCGCAGGCCGGGAATGCCGTAGACCGGGTTGGATGACCAGAGGATCAGCGCCTTGAGCGCGTAGGGATAGCCGTTCATGCCGCCGGCCAGCAGTTCGGTGGTCAGGCCGGGGGCATTCGGGAACCACGGCGCCGTCGCGGGATAGGGCTTGCCTGCCGCCTTGCGTGCCGCGAATTCGGCGGTCTTCTCGTAGGGCACGTTGCGTCCCAGCGGCGTGCCGGACGGCTTCACCATGCCCGGGAACTTCTCGAGGTTGTAGCGCGGTCCCTCGCCGTCGTCCTTGAAGCCGCCGCCGTTGGCGACCAGCCCGCCCTTCCAGTTGACGTTGCCGAGCAGCGCGTTGATGCTCATCAGCGCGTAGGTATTGTAGAAGCCGCTGCCGTTCATCATGCCGCCATGCGCGATCACCGCCGCCTTCTTGCCGTGCGCTGAGAGTTCCTGTGCCAGCGCGACCAGCGTTTCGGCGGGAATGCCGCAGGCTTCGGCATAGGCCGGCAGATCGAGGCGCATGGCCTCCTCGCGCAACAACTGCAGGGACGATTTGACACGCACGTCCTGATCGCCAACTTTAAGGGTTGCGTCGACGAACAGTTGAGCCGCGGCTTTCGCCTGATCGTGGAAGACGGTCTTGCCGGCCGCATCGAGGCAGACGAAGGCGTCGCCGTCCTTGTAGCGCTGGTCTTCCGGCAGGGCAAGACCGAGATCGGATGCGCGCAGCATGCGGCCCTCGCGCGGATGCTTCGGTTCGACCACGACCAGGTGCGTCGCGTTGGAGAACGACGGCTCGCCGTTCTGCTTCGCCAGCGCCGCATTCGCGAAGCCAAGGAAATGACTGTCGATCTTCCCGTTCTCGAACAGCCAGCGGATGATCGCCATCGCCAGCGCCCCGTCGGTGCCCGGACGGATCGGCAGCCAGCGGCCGCGCTCGCCCGCCGCGCGGTTGTCGGCGTGCGTCAGCACCGGATCGACCACGACGTAATTGAGCTTGCCCTGCGTGCGCGCCTTGGCAATCAGCGTGCCCTGCCGCTTGAACGGGTTGCCGGCCTGCCCCGGGGCGGTGCCGACGAACAGGATGAACTCGCTGTTGGCGTAATCCGGCTTGCCGTGCGGCATGCGCTTGAGGTCGCCGAACAGCGCGCCGGTGCCGGAGCGGAACGAACCGCCGCAATACGAGCCGTGGCCGAAGACGTTGAGCGTGCCGTAGGATTTGTTCATGAAGCGGCGCATGAAGCTGTCGCGGCCGTCGTTCACGCTCGACAGCAGGGCCACCTGGTTCACGCGCGGGCCGAGTTCCGGCTGCTCCGCATCGATCGGCGTCTCGAGGTCGCGCAGCGCGCGCAGGCCGGCCACCTCGCCCTCGCCGAACAGGTTGCCGCCCTCCACCACTTCCTTGACGAGCTGCTCGAAGGAGATCGGCACCCAGTTGCCGCCGTTGCGCGGCCCGACGCGCTTGAGCGGCGTCAGCACGCGATAGGGCGAGTCGATCTGCTGGGCGACCGCGTTGCCGCGGCCGCAGGCCGTGGAGCGACCGCCGAGGCCCTTGTCCTTGAGCGCCGAGACGGCGATGAAGCTTTCCTTCACGCTCGCCTTCATCGGCAGGTGCGGATCGGTGGACAGCGGGCTGTAGGGGTTGCCGGCCACGCGCAGCACCTTGCCGCTCTCCTTGTCGATGCGCACGCGCACGCCGCACATCGTCGTGCAGCCGAGGCAGGTGGTATAGCTCACCTGCTGCTTGGGATTGAGTTCGAGGTTGCCCTGCGCATCGACGCGGTATTCCGGCGCCGGCGCATCGCCGGCCGTCTTGTGCCGCGGGGCATCGCGGCCGAGCAGCTTGCCGGCCACGCGGCCGAGGGTTTCCGAGTAGCCCACCGCGGCGGCGGCCAGGCCGCCGGCGGCGAGGAATTGACGACGTTTGCTGATTTTCATGGCTTACACCTTCGCAGGTTCGTCCCAGCGCACGAGGCTGGTCAGGACGATGTAGATGAAGAGGCACAGCCCGGCGGTGCCGGCGATGCCGAGCAGGCTGTCCGGCGTCAGGCTCAAGGTCTGTGCCGCGTGGGTAGCGCCGAGTTTCGGCACGCTCTGGCCGCCCATGAAGACCAGCCAGCGCGCCAGCCAGGCGCCGTGCAGCGCGAACAGCGCCGGCAGCAGCAGCGACGATCCGCGCGCCAGCCAGAGCGTCAGCGCCGTGCTGGCGATGAACCAGATCCACGCCGCTGTCCAGCCACCCTGGATCGTCGCCAGTGCTTCGCGATAGGGCGCGGCACCGCTCAGTGCCAGCAACAGCCATGCCGCGACGAGCAGCAGCACGGCCCATTGGCCGAGGCGCAGCCCGCGATTCAGCGCCGGGGCTTCACGCCGGCCGGCGAGCGCCTCGAACAGCGCCGTCATGCCGAAGGCGCCGGCGAACGCGGTGACGGCGAAGAACACCGGGATCAGGAACGAGTGCCACAGGGGACGCGCCGCGACGATCATCGTCTCCATGCCGGTATACAGCAGCACCAGCACGGCGCCGCTGCCGGCGACCAGCGCAGCGGGCGTCAGCCCCGCGCGGTTCGCGCGCAGCGCGCTCCATGCGTAGGCCAGCAGGCCGCCGACGTAGAGCGGGATGAAGTAGGCCCCCCAGCCCATCCACGAACCGAAATTGGTATGCAGGTAGAAGTTGAGGAAGCGGCCCGGCTGGTGCAGGTCGGCCAGCAGCGCGAGCGGCGCGGCCAGCCCGCAGACCAGCGCCGCCAGCAGGGCGCGGCGCGAGAGGCCTTCCCAGCCCGCCCGCCGCCACAGCAGCCCCGGCAGCGAGAGGAAGAAGGCCATCGTGGAAATGCCGATGAGGAAGAAATACTGGACCGCCCAGGGCAGCCAGCCCGGTTCGCGCGCGAACCCGAGAACTTCGACGGTGGTGTTCATGTTCATGCTCCCGCGTGCGTGGGACGCCACATCATCTCGGTGGCGGAGGCGCCGGCGACGCGGCCGGCCAACTGGTCATCAAGCCCGATATAGAAAACGCGCGGCTGCGTGCCGGCTTCCGGCTTCAGCACGCGCGTCCTGCCCTCGGCGGCCTTGAGGCGCTTGCCGATCTCGCTTTCCGGATCGTTGAGGTCGCCGAACACGCGCGCGCCGCCGACGCAGGTCTCGACGCAGGCCGGCAGCAGCCCCGCCTCGATGCGGTGGCTGCAGAAGGTGCATTTGTCGGCCTTGCCGGTCTTGTGATTGATGAAGCGCGCATCGTAGGGACAGGCCTGCACGCAGTAGGCGCAGCCGACGCAGCGTTCGCCGTCGACCAGCACCACGCCGTCGGCGCGCTTGAAGGTCGCGCCGACCGGGCAGACCGGGATGCAGGGCGGCTCCTCGCAATGGTTGCACAGGCGCGGCAGGACGGACAGGCCGGTTCGGCCTTCCGGCGTGCGCACCGCGTAGGTGGCGACGACGGTGCGGAAATCGCCCTCGGGCAGGGCGTTCTCGACCGCGCAGCCGATGGTGCAGGCCTGGCAGGCGATGCAGCGGCGCGTATCGACCAGCATGGCCCAGTGAGGGCCTTTAGTCTCCGCCACCGCGGCGACCGGGACCGCGAGACCGGCCGTCACGACCGGCAGGCGGCCGAGGAAGGCACGGCGGGATAAATCGGGATGGGCATTCATGTGCGACTCCGTTCGAAAGGAACGGGACGCAGCTTAGGCCGTCCGGAGCCGCGGGGAAATCGGAAGAAACGCGCAGGGCGATAGGGAAAAATCCCTATCGCCGTCCTGCCTATTCAGACTCGGTTCAGTTGAACAGCCAGGGTTGCGCGGCCTGGTGCCGCGCCTCGAAGGCCCTGATCGCGTCGGCGTGCTGCAGCGTCAGGCCGATCTCGTCGAGGCCGTTGAGCAGGCAGTGCTTGCGGTGCGGCGTGATGTCGAACGAGAACCACTCGCCGGCGGGATTGCGCACGGTCTGCGTCTCCAGATCGACGCGCAGCTTGTAGCCTTTCTGCGCGGCGCACTCGCGAAACAGCTGGTCGACGATCGCGGCCGACGCGACGATCGGCAGGATGCCGTTCTTGTAGCAGTTGCCGAAGAAGATGTCGGCGAAGGACGGCGCGATGACGACGCGGAAGCCGTAGTCCTCGATCGCCCACGGCGCGTGCTCGCGCGAGGAGCCGCAGCCGAAGTTGTCGCGCGCCAGCAGGATCTGCGACTGCTTGTAACGCGGCTGGTTGAGGACGAAGTCCTTGCGCAGCGGCCGGTTCGTGCAGTCCATGCCGGGCTGGCCCTGATCGGCATAGCGCCATTCGTCGAACAGGTAGGGGCCGAAGCCGGCGCGCTTGATCGACTTGAGGAACTGCTTGGGGATGATCGCGTCGGTGTCGACGTTGGCGCGGTCGAGCGGGCAAACCAGGCCGTCAAGATAAGTGAAGGGTTTCATGGTCAGAAGCTCCGGATATCGACGAAGTGGCCGGCGATGGCGGCCGCGGCGGCCATCGCGGGGCTGACGAGGTGGGTGCGGCCGCCCGCGCCCTGGCGTCCCTCGAAGTTGCGGTTCGAGGTCGAGGCGCAGCGCTCGCCCGGTTCGAGGCGGTCGGCGTTCATGGCGAGGCACATCGAGCAGCCCGGTTCGCGCCACTCGAAACCGGCGGCGGTGAACACCTTGTCGAGCCCTTCGGCCTCGGCCTGGCGCTTGACGATGCCCGAGCCCGGCACGACGAGGACTTGCTTCACCGAGGCGGCCTTCTGCCTGCCCTTCGCCACGGCGGCGGCGGCGCGCAGGTCCTCGATGCGCGAGTTGGTGCAGCTGCCGATGAAGACCTTGTCGACCGGAATCTCGGTCAGCGGCGTGTCGGCGGCGAGGCCCATGTACTTCAGCGCGCGCTCGATGCCGGCACGCTTTTGCGGATCGGATTCCTGCGCGGGGTTCGGCACCCTGGCGCCCACTGCCAGCACCTGTTCGGGCGAGGTGCCCCAGGTCACCTGCGGCTGGATGCCCGCGGCGTCGAGTTCGACGACGGCGTCGAACCGCGCGTCGGCATCGGACTGGTGCGTCTGCCAGTAGGCGACGGCCTTGTCCCAGTCCGCGCCCTTGGGCGCGAGCGGGCGTCCCTTGAGGTAGTCGAAAGTCTTCTCGTCCGGCGCGACGAGGCCGGCGCGCGCGCCGCCCTCGATGGCGAGGTTGCAGACCGTCATGCGGCCTTCCATCGACAGGTCGCGAATCGCGGCACCGCCGAACTCGATGGCGTAGCCCGTGCCGCCGGCCGTGCCGATCTTGCCGATGATCGCCAGCGCGATGTCCTTTGCCGTCACGCCAGCGCCGACTTTGCCTTCCACCTTGATCAGCATGCGCTTCGACTTCTTGGCGACCAGCGTCTGCGTGGCGAGCACGTGCTCGACCTCGGAGGTGCCGATGCCGTGCGCCAGCGCGCCGAAGGCGCCGTGGGTCGAGGTGTGGCTGTCGCCGCAGACCACGGTCATGCCCGGCAGCGTCGCGCCGTTCTCCGGTCCGATGACGTGGATGATGCCCTGATTGGCGTGCTTGAACGGGAAGTAAACGAGCGCGCCGAAGTCCTTGATGTTCTGGTCGAGCGTTTCGACCTGCAGGCGCGAGATCGGGTCCTTGAGGCCGCTGTCGGGATCGCTCCAGTGGTCGGTTGGGGTGTTGTGGTCGGCGGTGGCGACCACGCTGGTCGCCCGCCACGGCTTGCGGCCCGCCAACCTCAATCCTTCGAAAGCCTGCGGACTCGTCACCTCGTGCATCAGGTGGCGGTCGATGTAGAGCAGGCAGGTGCCGTCGCTTTCCTCGCGGACGACGTGCGATTCCCAGAGTTTGTCGTAAAGCGTTTTGCCGGACATGGTGGTTCTCGTGAATGGAAAAACGCGAAGAATACATCAGGGCAGGGCGGCACTGCGGGCCAACCGGAGGTCAACGGCAGTCGCCCGATAACCCGTCGCCCGATGCCCTGCCGGGTCGCTGCACAGAGAACGTCACAATAAACGGAAACTCTTCATCGGCGGACTGGGCGACGCGATATCCTTGCCCGACGAACCGGGCTATCCAACCGGCCAGCGCCTTGGGGTCAACTGCCTCGCAACGAAGATCCGCAACGACACTGCCTTGGTCCTCGTATATCGGGAAATCCGTACACCCTCTGGGTTTGAGTGCCTGATCGTAAACACGGCACAAGCGGTGCGCTTCGTCGTAGGCAGGGCAAGCTTTTCCATGGGCGTAGTAGGCACCGTTCATCGGACGAATTTCCACGGGTCCCTTGCCTGCAGACAGCCGCCGGTCGAAGGCAGCGCGCGACTCGTCGAACCGCCAGAATGCCTTGACCTGCTTCCAATCCAGTTCGAGGACGAGCGAATCGAGGCGACAACATGGCGCCAGGCACTTGGCGCAGTGCGGGATAACGACAGCCTCCTGATAGCGGGTGGCGGCCAGAGTGAGCCGCTCCGCCAGAAGACGTCGGGAATTATGTTTGTGCATCTCGGGGCAATTCGCCGTTGTTACGCAGCTGGGACATGGACGCATGTTATCCGCAGAACTCGCCGTCCCGGCAAGGGCGGATTCATAGTCAGCCTTTGCGTGACGGCAGCCGCCACACGACGAAGGCGCCGATCAGCAGAACGGGACGCAGCCAGCGACGCGTTCATCCCGATGGGGCATGCCTACTTGCGGATGTCGGCCATCAGCAGGGCAAAGCCGACGAAGGCGCCGCCGGTCGCGCGGTTGAACAGCTTCAGCACCGCCGGCTTGCGCAGGTGCGCCGTGAGCCGCTGTCCGCCGGCGGCGTAGATCGCGTACCAGCCCACCTCGATGACGACGAAGGTGAGCAGCAGGATGGCGAACTGGGGGAGCTGCGGATGCGCCGGGTCGATGAACTGCGGGAAGAAGGCGGCGGCAAAGAGGATGGCCTTCGGGTTGCTCGCGGCGACCATGAAGCCCTGCCGGAAACGTGACGCCGCGGTGCTTTGCGACGGCGCAACGGCGTCGTGGGTGGCGGATGGCGTCACCGGCGCGCGCCAGAGCTGGATGCCCAGCCAGGCCAGGTAGGCCGCGCCGGCAAGCCGCAGGGCGTCGAAGACCGCCGGGAAGGCCAGCAGCAGGGCGCCGAGCCCGGCGGCGGAGAGGCTCAGCATGCCGAGCAGCGCAGTCAGGCAGCCGGCCATGGTCGCCACCGCCGCGCGGAAGCCGTGGCGCGCGCCGCTGACCATCACCAGCAGCATGTTGGGACCTGGGGTGGC
>JAJZSW010000078.1 GCA_021849505.1 Pseudomonadota bacterium | reverse complement strand
GTCACATCGCCCTGGCCGGACAGCACGACGATGCGGATCTGCGGGGAGCTCGCGAGCAGTTCGGCGATCAGGGCGAACCCTTCCTGCGGGCGATGGGGGGCGGGGGGCAAGCCGAGGTCGACGAGGGCCAGGTCGGGGGGGGCGGACTGGTTTTTCACCCACTGCGTCGCCTCGCTGCGGCTGGCGGTCGTCGCCACCCGGAAATCGTTTTCCAGGTAATAGGCCAGCGCAGCCGTGATCAACGGGTCGTCATCGACGATCAGCAGGGTGGGTTTGGCGCCGCTCGAAAGGGTCATGTGCATCGATCTTACCGGTACCCCAACCGCTGATAACGCAGAAAACCGCCATTCAAATGGGTGATTTGTCGGCAACCCTGGATTTCCGCCCGCTTCGTTGCCGGCAGGCGGCAGCAATGGCGGGGCAGGTATAATCCGAGACTTTCCATTTTCAGCGCACTTTTGCCGGTGTCATCCGAACCCCTGGTCCAGATTCGCGACCTCAATTTTTCCTACGACAGTCGTGCCATCCTCAGCGGGATCAACATGGTCATCCCGCGCGGCAAGATCGTGGCGATCATGGGGCTGTCCGGATGCGGCAAGACCACGACCTTGCGGCTGGTCGGCGGCCAGCTCAAGCCGTCCTCCGGTGCTGTGCGCGTCGCCGGGCAGGTCGTGCATGAGCTCGACAACGAGGGCTTGTACGCCATGCGCCGGCGCATGGGCATGCTGTTCCAGTTCGGAGCGCTCTTCACGGACATGTCGGTCTATGACAACGTGGCCTTCCAGATGCGCGAGCATACCGATCTGCCCGCAGAAATGATTCACGACCTGGTGCTGATGAAGCTGCATGCGGTGGGCTTGCGCGGTGCACACGATCTGATGCCCGCCGAGCTGTCGGGCGGCATGGCCCGTCGCGTCGCGTTGGCGCGCGCGATCGCGCTGGATCCGCTGCTCATCATGTACGACGAGCCTTTCGCCGGCCTCGACCCGATCTCGCTGTCGATCGTCGGCGAACTGATCCGCAAGCTCAACGACGCGCTCGGCATCAGCTCCATCGTTGTGACTCACGACGTGCAGGAGTCGCTCAAGATCGTCGATTACGTCTACTTCATGGCGGGCGGCAAGATCGTCGCCGAAGGAACCGCCGAGGACATCAGGCGGTCCACCGAGCCGTTCGTGCACCAGTTCGTCTGGGGCGAGATCGACGGACCGATGAATTTTCACTACCCGGCAGCAGCCTACGGCAAGGAAATGATGGAACAACCCGGCAAACCCCGGAGGTGGTGGGCATGACGCCGGCCGACCTCTTGCGCCAACTCGGTCATCGCGTCACCAGTCGTTTGTGGCGACTGGGATTCGCCAGCCGTTTCCTGCTGATGACCCTGCTGTATTCCGGCACGGCGCTGAAACGCTTCCAGCTGACGATCCGCGAGATCTACTTCACCGGCGTGCTTTCGCTGATCATCATCCTGGTGTCGGGCTTGTTCGTCGGCATGGTGCTCGGCCTGCAGGGCTACGACACGCTGCAGCGCTACGGTTCCTCCGAAGCCCTCGGCATCCTGGTCGCACTGTCGCTGGTGCGCGAACTCGGTCCGGTGGTGGCGGCGTTGCTCTTCGCCAGCCGGGCAGGCTCGGCGATCACTGCCGAAATCGGCCTGATGAAAGCGACCGAGCAGCTGTCGGCCATGGAAATGATGGCGGTCAATCCGATCGCGCGCGTGGTGGCGCCACGCTTCTGGGCCGGGGTGATCTCGATGCCGCTGCTGGCGGCGCTGTTCTCGGCGATGGGCGTACTGGGGGGCTGGCTGGTCGGCGTGCAGCTGATCGGGGTGGATGAAGGCTCGTTCTGGTCCCAGATGCAGGCGGCGGTGGATTTCCGCCAGGACATCATGAACGGCGTCATCAAGAGCTGCGTCTTCGGCGTCCTGGTGTCCTGGATCGCCGTCTTCGAGGGTTTCGACGCCGATCCGACCGCCGAAGGCGTCTCGCGCGCGACGACGCGTACCGTGGTGACTTCTTCGCTGGCCATCCTGGCCGCCGACTTTGTCTTGACTGCATTCATGTTCAGGGGAATCTGATGAACCGTGCCGCAATTGATCTCTGGGTTGGGCTCTTCGTGGCCATCGGACTGGCCGCACTGTTGTTTCTGGCCCTCAAGGTGGGTAACTTGAGTTCCACGGATGTCGGTGAAACGTATGCCATACAGGCACGTTTTGATAATATCGGGGGCCTGAAGGTGCGCGCGCCGGTGAAGAGTGCCGGCGTGGTGGTGGGTCGGGTGGGCGAGATCCGGTTCGATTCCGAGAACTACGTCGCGCTGGTATCGATGCAGATCGACAAGCGCTACCAGTTCCCGCGCGACACTTTCGCCACGATCAACACGTCCGGCTTGCTGGGCGAGCAGTACATTGGTTTCGAAGTGGGCGGCGATATTGAAATGCTCAAGGCCGGCGAGGTGATGAAGAAGACGCAGTCGGCCATGGTGCTGGAGAAGCTGATCAGCCAGTTCATGTTCGATAAGGCGGCTGAAGGCGAAGACAAGAAGTGACCATCGGAGAGGTGCAGTTGATGAAAGCGCAGAAAACCGTAAGCCGTTTCAAGGCGACCTTGCTGGCGCTGACCCTTTCCGCGCTGTTGAGCGGCTGTGCCACCTCGGGCAATCCGAAGGATCCGATCGAGGGCTTCAACCGTGCCATGTTCGCCTTCAACGAAGGACTCGACACCGTGCTCATCAAGCCGGTGGCGCAGGGCTACGATGCGGTGCTGCCGACGCCGGTGAGGACGGGCGTAACCAATTTCTTCGGCAATATCGCCGACCTGTTCATTGGCATCAACAACCTTCTGCAGGGCAAGCCCGACCAGGCGCTCAGCGATCTGGGGCGCGTGGCAATCAACAGCACGATCGGCATCCTCGGCCTGTTCGACGTGGCATCCGAGGCCGGACTGGAAAAGCACGAAGAGGATTTCGGCCAGACCTTCGGCCGCTGGGGCGTGGGGGATGGCGCCTATGTCGTGATCCCGCTGTTCGGCCCGCGCACGGTGCGCGACACGGTAGGTCTCGTGCTCGACGTGAAAGCCGATCCGGTTGGCGGCATCGACCATGTCGCGACGCGCAATTCACTGGCGGCGCTGCGCCTGATCGATACCCGCGCCGACCTCCTGCCGGCCGACAAGGTGATCGAGGAAGCGGCGATCGACAAGTATGCCTACGTGCGCGACGGCTATCTGCAGCGCCGCCGCAACCTGATTCACGACGGCAATCCGCCGCGCGAAGCCGACTACTGATCCATTGCAAGGGTAAGCCATGAAATTACTGCTGGGCCTGTTGGCCGCCTGCCTGTTTTCCGCTGCCGCCATGGCATCCGAACAGGCGCCGGATGTATTGGTCAAGAACGTGACGACCGAAGTGCTGGATACCGTGCGCCAGGACAAGGACATCCAGAACGGTAACTCGAAGAAGACGCTCGATCTGGTGGAAACCAAGATCTTGCCGCACTTCAATTTCCAGCGCATGACCCAGCTGGCGATGGGCCGCGAGGGCCGCAAGGCCACGCCGGAGCAGCTCAAGGTACTGACCGACGAGTTCCGCACCTTGCTGGTGCGCACCTACTCCAAGGCGCTCACCGAATACCGCGACCAGGAAATCAGCTTCAAGCCGCTCAAGTGGGCCGCCACCGACACGGACGTGAAGGTGCGCACCGAGGTCAAGCAAAGCGGCGGCAAGCCGATCACGCTCGACTACTATCTCGAGAAGTCGGCCGCCGGCTGGAAGGTGTATGACGTCGAAGTCGCTGGCGCAAGCCTCGTCACCAACTATCGATCCTCGTTCAGCCAGGAGATCCAGAAGAATGGCGTCGAGGGTCTGATCCGCAGCCTGCAGGCGAAAAACAAGACGGGGGCCGCCGCGAGTCCCGCGAAATGAACGCGCGGATCGAGGCCGATGCCGCCGGAGCCAAGGTCTCGGGCAGCATGACGATGGACAATGCCGCGGCCCTGCTGGCGCAGGGCGTGGCGGCACTGGATGCCGGCCGGACCGCTTTCGATCTTGCCGGCATTACCGAGGTCGATTCCTCGGGGCTGGCGGTGCTGTTCGGCTGGCAGCGCGCCGCACAGGCAAAGGGCAAGTCGCTCGCCATCGTCAATTCGCCGCATAATTTGCGCAGCCTTGCCGACGTCTATGGCGTCGCCGAACTGCTGCCGCTTTCCTGAACCATCGTTTCCAAAACCATCATGCTTGACCCCCGACAGATCGAGAGCTGGATCCGTTCCGGCCTCGCTTGCGAACATCTTTCCGTGACCGGCGACGGCCGTCATTTCGAGGCGCTGATCGTCAGCGCGGCCTTCGACGGCCTGAGTCGCGTGCAGCGCCAGCAACGCGTCAACGACGTGCTGCGCGAGCACTTCGAAACCGAAACACTGCATGCGCTCTCGATGCGCTGCCTGACCCCCGCGGAAGCGAAGGAGCGCGGCCTCCTTGGATAAGCTGCTGATCGAAGGCGGCGTCGCGCTGGCCGGCGAAGTCTCCATCTCGGGTGCCAAGAATGCCGCCCTGCCGCTGCTGTGCGCGGCGCTACTGACGCGCGAGCCGCTGACCCTCACCAATGTTCCCGACCTGAACGATATCGCCACAATGCTCAAGCTGCTGGTGCAGATGGGCGTCAAGGTGACCCAGGAGAAAGTCGGCGCTGGCTTGACGGCACAAACTTCTGTGACGCTCGATGCCTCCGGCCTCGACAATCCGGTCGCACCTTACGAACTGGTCAAAACCATGAGAGCGTCGGTACTCGTGCTCGGCCCGCTGACGGCGCGCTGCGGCGAGGCGCGGGTCTCGCTGCCCGGCGGCTGCGCGATCGGCGCGCGGCCGGTCGACCAGCACATCAAGGGGCTGACCGCCATGGGCGCCGAGACGAGCGTGGAGCAGGGCTACGTCCACACCCGTGCGCCGAGGCTGAAAGGCGCGCGTCTGTTCACCGACATGGTGACGGTGACCGGCACCGAGAACCTGATGATGGCGGCCTGCCTCGCCGACGGCGAGACGGTGATCGAAAACGCCGCGCGCGAGCCCGAGGTGGTCGACCTGGCCAAGTGCCTCGTCGCCATGGGCGCCAACATTTCCGGGGCGGGCACCGACGTGATCCGCATCCGCGGCGTCGAGCGCCTGCACGGCGCCACGCACCGCATCATGCCCGACCGCATCGAGACGGGCACCTATCTATGCGCCGCGGCCGCGACCGGCGGGGCGGTGCGGCTGACGCAGACCTCCGGCAGCTATCTCGATGCCGTGATCGACAAGCTCATGGACGCCGGCTGCGAGATCGTGCTCGAGCGCGACGCGATCCGCCTCAAGGCGCCGCAGCGGCTCAAGGCGGTGAGCATCCGCACCGCGCCCTATCCGGCCTTCCCGACCGACATGCAGGCGCAGTTCATGGCGATCAATACCGTGGCCGAAGGCACGGCGGTGATCCGTGAGACCATTTTCGAGAACCGCTTCATGCATGCTGTCGAGCTGATCCGCCTCGGTGCCGACATCAAGATCGACGGCAACACCGCCTTCGTCACGGGCGTCGGCCGGCTCGAAGGCGCGACGGTGATGGCGACCGACCTGCGCGCTTCTGCCAGCCTCGTGATCGCCGGGCTCGCCGCGCGCGGCGAAACGCTTGTCGAGCGCATCTACCACCTCGATCGCGGCTACGAACACATCGAGACCAAGCTGGCGGCTCTGGGTGCCCGGGTGCGGCGGGTAAAATAACCAGATGAACGGATACTCTGGCATCACCATCGCCTTGTCGAAGGGGCGCATCTTCGAGGAAACCCTGCCGCTGCTGGCCGCCGCCGGCATCGTGCCGAACGAGAATCCCGAAGCATCGCGCAAGCTGATCATCGGCACCAACCGGCCCGACGTGCGCGTCGTCATCGTGCGCGCCTCGGACGTGCCGACCTACGTGCAGTACGGCGCGGCCGACCTCGGCATCGCCGGCAAGGACGTGCTGCTCGAACACGGCGGCGCCGGCCTTTACCAGCCGCTCGACCTCAAGATCGCCAGGTGCCGGATGTGCGTCGCGACGCCGGCCGGCTTCGACTATGCCGCCGCCGTACGGCGCGGCGCGCGTCTGCGCGTCGCCACCAAGTACATCAACACCGCCCGCGCGCACTTCGCCGCCAAGGGCGTGCATGTCGACCTGATCAAGCTCTATGGCTCGATGGAGCTCGCGCCGCTGGCCGGCCTGGCCGACGCCATCGTTGACCTCGTGTCATCGGGGGGGACGCTCAAGGCCAACAACCTGGTCGAGGTCGAGGACATCATGCCGATCTCCGCCCGCCTCGTCGTTAACCAGGCCAGCCTCAAGATGAAGCGCGGGCTGCTGCAACCGGTGATCGACTCCTTCGAAAGCGCCTTGTCATGAGCAATGCCCTGCGCCGTCTGTCCACCCGCGCCCCCGAGTTCCTGGCGACCCTCGACAAGCTGCTCGCCTTCGACAACAGCACCGACGAAGCCATCGAGCGCACCGTCGCCGAGGTGCTCGCCAACGTGCGCACCGTCGGCGACGCCGCCGTGCTCGACTACACGCGCCGCTTCGACCATCTCGACGTCAAGACCATGGCCGAGTTGGAGCTGCCGGCGTCCGCGCTGAAGGCTGCCTTCGACGGCTTGCCCGTCCCGCAGCGCAATGCGCTGGAGCAAGCCGCCGCGCGCGTGAAGAGCTACCACGAGAAGCAGAAGATCGACTCTTGGGAATACCAGGAGGCCGACGGCACGCGCCTCGGCCAGAAGGTCACGCCCCTCGACCGCGTCGGCCTCTACGTGCCCGGAGGCAAGGCCGCCTATCCGAGTTCGGTGCTGATGAATGCCCTGCCGGCCAAGGTGGCGGGCGTCAAGGAGCTCATCATGGTCGTGCCGACCCCGCGCGGCGAAAAGAACGCGCTGGTGCTGGCCGCTGCCCATCTCTCCGGTGTGGATCGCGTGTTCTGCATCGGCGGCGCCCAGGCGGTGGCCGCTCTGGCCTACGGCACGCAGACCATCCCGCAAGTGGACAAGATTGTTGGGCCGGGCAACGCCTATGTGGCCAGCGCCAAGCGGCGCGTTTTCGGTACCGTCGGAATCGACATGGTGGCCGGTCCCTCCGAGGTGTTGATCATCGCCGATGGCTCCGGCGATCCGGACTGGACCGCCGTCGACCTGTTTGCCCAGGCCGAGCACGATGAACTGGCCCAGTCGATCCTGCTCTGTCCCGATGCCG
This sequence comes from Pseudomonadota bacterium, assembly GCA_021849505.1. Classification (GTDB taxonomy): domain Bacteria; phylum Pseudomonadota; class Gammaproteobacteria; order Burkholderiales; family Rhodocyclaceae; genus Sulfuricystis. The sequence goes on along the minus strand of JAJZSW010000078.1, from coordinate 4,441 downwards.
CCTATCTCGACAAGGTGATGTCGAGCATCGAGAAGCTACTGCCGACCATGCCGCGCAAGGACGTGATCGCTGCCTCCCTTGCCGGCCGCGGTGCCTTGATCCAGGTGACCGATCTCGACGAGGCCTGCGCGGTCGCCAACCGCATCGCGCCCGAACACCTCGAGCTGTCGGTCGAAGATCCGCGCGCACTGCTGCCGAAGATCCGCCACGCCGGCGCGATCTTCATGGGCCACTATGCATCGGAGTCGCTCGGCGACTATTGCGCCGGCCCCAACCACGTGCTGCCGACCTCGCGCAGCGCCCGCTTCTCCTCGCCGCTGGGCGTCTACGACTTCCAGAAGCGTTCGAGCATCATCGAGGTCTCGGAAGCGGGTGCGCAGTTCCTCGGCCCGATCGCCGCCACGCTCGCGCACGGCGAAGGCCTGTCCGCGCACCAGCGCGCAGCGGAACTGCGCTTGAAGAAGTAGCCGGCCGGCGCGTCAGGCGCCGAGTATTTCCTTCAGCGCCGCAATCAGCACCGCGCACTGTTCATCGGTGCCGACCGTGATGCGCAGGAACTGCTCGATGCGCGGCTGGCGGAAGTGGCGCACGATGATGCCGCGCTGCCGTAGTGCCAGCGCCGACTTTTCGGCGTCGTGCCGCGGGTGGCGGGCGAAGACGAAGTTCGCCGCCGAGGGCAGCACTTCGAATCCCAGCGCTTCCAGATCCCGAGTCAGCGCCGCGCGCGTGCGGATGACCGCCTGCCGCGTGCGGTCGAACCAGTCGCGGTCCTCGATCGCGGCGGTCGCGCCGGCCTGGGCGAAGCGGTCGAGCGGGTAGGAGTTGAAGCTGTTCTTGACGCGTTGCAGCCCGTCGATGAGCTCGGGGTGGCCGATCGCGAAACCGACGCGCAGGCCGGCAAGCGAACGCGACTTGGACAGCGTCTGGACCACCAGCAGGTTCGGATGCTGATTGACCAGCGGCACGGCGGATTCCCCGCCGAAATCGATGTAAGCCTCGTCAACGACGACGACGGAATCCGGATTGGCCGCGAGCAGCGCTTCGATCTCGGCCAGCGGCAGGGCGCGACCCGTCGGTGCGTTCGGGTTGGCGATGATGATGCCGCCGTTGGGCTGGGCGTAATCGGTGACGCGCAGCGCGAAGCTCTCGTCGAGCGGCACGCAGCGGAAGTCGACGCCGTAGAGTTTGCAATAGACCGGATAAAAGCTGTAGGTGATGTCGGGGAACAGGATCGGCCGATCCTGCTTCAGCAGCGCCAGGAAGACATGGGCCAGTACCTCGTCGGAACCGTTGCCGACGAAGACCTGCTGCAGGGTGATGTCGCCGCAACCGGCTGAAAAATGGTCCGCGATCGCTGCGCGCAGCCGCACGCTTTCCGGGTCGGGATAGAGGCGCAGGCTGTCGCCCAGCTCGTCCTGCAGCGCGGCCAATGCCTTGGGGCTCGGTCCATAGGGGTTTTCGTTGGTGTTGAGCTTGACGAGATTGGCCAGCTTGGGCTGTTCGCCCGGCACATAGGGTTGCAAGGCACGGACGGTCGTGCTCCAGAATCGGCTCATGGCAAGGTAGGGAAGGTCTGAAAATGCAGCGGAATGGTATTATGCCCCGCAAGCAATTCTATTGCCGCTCCTTTGGCCAAACCCTGCAATGCGCACCGCTGAAATCTCACGCAACACGCTGGAAACCAGGATCCGCGTCAAGCTCGATCTGGACGGCACCGGCAAGTCGCAACTGGCGACGGGTGTCGGTTTCTTCGATCACATGCTCGACCAGATCGCCCGCCACGGGATGATCGATCTCGCGATAGAGGCGCAGGGCGACCTGCACATCGACGCGCACCACACCGTCGAGGATGTCGGCATCACGCTGGGGCAGGCCCTGGCCAAGGCGCTCGGCGACAAGAAGGGGCTGACGCGCTACGGCCACGCCTACGTGCCGCTCGACGAAGCGCTGGCGCGCGTCGTCGTGGATCTCTCCGGCCGGCCGGGGCTGAGCTTTAACGTCGAGTTCACGCGCGCCCTGATCGGCGAGTTCGATGTCGACCTCGTGCGCGAGTTCTTCCAGGCGGTCGTCAATCATGCCGGCATCACCGTGCATATCGACAGCTTGCGCGGCGTGAATGCCCACCACCAGGCCGAAGCGGTGTTCAAGGCTTTCGCGCGCGCCTTGCGCATGGCGATCACGCCCGATCCGCGTGCCGGCGGGTCGGTGCCATCGACCAAGGGCAGCCTCTAGGCCGATTCCGCAATCGAGATGAAAACCGTCGCAATCGTCGATTACGGCATGGGGAATTTGCGCTCCGTCGCGAAGGCGGTCGAGCATGTCGCCCCGGATCACCAGGTCGTCGTCACGGCCGAGCCGCGGATACTGGCGGATGCCGAGCGGATCATCGTCCCCGGGCAGGGCGCGATGCCCGACTGCATGCGCGAATTCAATGCGCGCGGACTGGCCGATGCCGTGGTAAGGGCCGCGGGCGCGAAGCCCTTCCTCGGCATCTGCATCGGCCTGCAGATGCTGTTCGAGCACAGCGAGGAGGGCGATGTCGCCGGCCTCGGCCTGTTTCCCGGCAATGTGCGCCGGTTTCCGGAAGCCGCGATGCTGGATCAGTCCGGTGCGCGCCTCAAGGTGCCGCACATGGGCTGGAACGAGGTCTGGCAGGCCGCTCCCCATCCGCTCTGGGAGGGCGTCGCCGACGGGACGCGCTATTATTTCGTGCATAGTTACTATGTCGAACCGGCGCAGCCGGACGTGATCGCCGGCACGACGAACTACGGCATCGCATTTACCAGTGCGGTGGCCCGCGCTAACATCTTTGCCGTGCAGTTCCATCCGGAGAAGAGCGCGGCCGCGGGTTTGCGGCTGCTCGAAAACTTCATGCGCTGGAATCCTTGATCCTTTTTCTTCACCATCCACGTCCTACTCATCTGTTCCATCATGCTGCTGATCCCCGCGATTGACCTGAAAGACGGGCATTGTGTGCGCCTCAAGCAGGGCGTCATGGACGATGCCACGGTGTTTTCCGAAGACCCCGCCGCGATGGCGCGCCACTGGATCGACCAGGGTGCCCGCCGCCTGCATCTCGTCGACCTGAACGGCGCCTTCGCCGGCAAGCCGAAAAACGAACCGGCCATCAAGGCGATCCTGCAGGAGGTCGGCGAGGAAATCCCCGTCCAGCTCGGCGGGGGCATTCGTGACCTCGACACCATCGAGCGCTGCATCGACGATGGCATCACCTATGTCATCATCGGCACGGCGGCGGTAAAGAACCCGGGGTTCCTGCACGATGCCTGTACGGCCTTTCCCGGCCACATCATCGTCGGGCTCGACGCCAAGGACGGCAAGGTCGCCGTCGATGGCTGGTCGAAGCTGACCGGCCATGACGTCATCGACCTCGCGAAGAAGTTCGAGGACTACGGCGTCGAGGCGGTGATCTACACCGACATCGGTCGCGACGGCATGCTCACCGGCGCGAATGTCGAGGCCACCGTCAAGCTCGCGCAGGCGCTGCGCATCCCCGTCATCGCCAGCGGCGGCATCGCCAGCCTGGCGGACGTCAAGGCTCTGTGCGCCGTGGCCGACGAGGGCATCATGGGTGCCATCACCGGTCGCGCCATCTATGAAGGCAAGCTCGATTTCCGCAAGGCACAGGCCGAAGCGGACAAGATGGTCAACGGAAACTGAGGGCAACTGACCGATATCCCATGCTCGCCAAGCGCATCATTCCCTGCCTCGACGTCAAAGCCGGCCGTGTGGTCAAGGGCGTCAATTTTGTCTCGCTGCGCGATGCCGGCGATCCGGTCGAGATCGCGCGCCGCTATGACGAGCAGGGTGCCGACGAGATCACCTTCCTCGACATCACGGCGAGCTCCGACCAGCGCGACATCATCCTGCACATCGTCGAGGCCTGCGCCGAGCAGGTCTTCATTCCGCTGACGGTCGGCGGCGGCGTGCGCAAGGTCGAGGATGTGCGCCGGCTGCTGAATGCCGGCGCCGACAAGGTCAGCATGAACACCGCCGCCGTGCAGAATCCGCAGCTCGTCGCCGATGCTTCCGGCAAGGTCGGCAGCCAGTGCATCGTCGTGGCGATCGACGCCAAGCAGACCGCGCCGGGCAAATGGGAGGTCTTCACGCACGGCGGGCGGAACAACACCCATATCGATGCGATCGAATGGGCAAAGCAGGTGGCGGCGCTGGGCGCCGGCGAAATCCTGTTGACCAGCATGGACCGCGACGGCACCAAGAACGGCTTCGATCTCGGCCTGACGCGTGCCGTGGCCGACGCGGTGCCCATCCCGGTCATCGCCAGCGGCGGCGTGGGCAACCTGCAGCACCTGGCCGACGGCGTGACGCTGGGGCGGGCGGATGCCGTGCTGGCCGCGAGTATCTTCCACTATGGCGAATACACCGTGCGCCAGGCCAAGGAGCACATGCGCGCACAAGGAAT
>JAJZSW010000077.1 GCA_021849505.1 Pseudomonadota bacterium | reverse complement strand
GGCCTTCGGAAATCTTGTTCAGTTCGGCCATCCACGCGGGCGTCGGCTTGAAGTGCTCAAGGTCGCGCTTGCAGGCGTCGATCGCCGCGCGCCAGACCTTGGTCACCTGTCCGACGTAGGCCGGGCTGCGCTGGCGGCCCTCGATCTTGAGCGCCTTGACGCCGGCCTTCATCAGCTCGGGCAGCAGTTCCATCGTGTTGAGGCTGGCCGGTTCCTCGATGGCGTAGTAGGTTTCCTCATCGACCTCGAAGCGGCCCTTGCAGAGCGTCGGATAGCCGGCGCGCTCGCCCGGCCCGAAGCGGTCGATCAGCACGCCGCCCAGCCGCGTTTCCATGCCGCGCGGCGTTTCCTCGTAGCGCACCGCCTTGCCCGGCGAGCAGGCGCCCTGGCAGTTCGGCGAGGTACCGGTGGTGTAGGCGGACAGCGCGCAGCGGCCCTCGACCATCACGCACAGGCCGCCGAAGCCGAACACCTCGATCTCGACCGGCGTGTGCTGCGCGACGTGCGCGACCTGCGCCAGCGAGAGCACGCGCGGCAGCACGGCGCGCTGGATGCCGAAGCGCTCGTGGTAGAAGTTGATCGCCTCGTAGTTGGTCGCCGAACCCTGCACGGAGAGGTGCAGCCGGAGCTGCGGATGGGTGCGGTGGGCATAGTCCATCAGGCCGGGGTCGGCGAGGATCACCGCATCGACGCCGAAGGCCGCGGCCTTGTCGACGGCGGCCGTCCAGCCCGGCCAGTTGTCGGTCAGCGGAAAGGTGTTGAGGGCGACCAGCACCTTGACGCCGCGCTGGTGCGCGTAGGCGATGCCTTCCTTCAGGCTCTTGTCGTCGAAATTGAGGCCGGTGAAGTTGCGCGCGTTGGTGGCGTCGCGGAAACCGGTATAGACGCAGTCGGCGCCGTTATCGACGGCAATCTTGAGCGCCGGCAGCCCGCCGGCGGGACAAACGAGTTCGAAATCGGAAGCCATGGCGATTCAACAAGTTGGAGGGCGGACTATAAGAGTCCCGGAGCTTGCGGGGATTGATATGGGTCAAAGTCGGCGCGGGTGGGACGGCACTGCCGAATGCTCAGACCGCCTCGACGCGATTGCGGCCGGCTTCCTTGGCGCGGTAGAGGGCCTGATCCACGCGATCGACCAGATGGTCCGTAGTTTCCTTGCCATCGTATTCGCTGACGCCCAGACTGACGGTGACAAGGATGTTCTGCCCCAGTGCCTGGATCGGCGTCGCCATGACGGCTTCGCGCAGATTCTCGGCGATGCGTTCGGCTTCCTCGCGCGTACAGCCCTTGAGCACGAGCAGGAATTCCTCGCCGCCCCAGCGCACCGCCAGGTCGGAATCGCGCAGGCCGCCTTTCAGCCGGTCGGCGATGGCCTTGAGCACGATATCGCCGGTTTGATGGCCATGACGATCGTTGATGGCCTTGAAATGGTCGATGTCGGCCATCAGCACGCTCAGCGGCCTGGGTTCGCGGCGGTATTCGCTCAGCAGCTTGGCCATCAGGATGTTGAAGGCATGCCGGTTCAACAGGCCGGACAACTTGTCGGTCGAGGCCATTTCCTCGATGTATCCCTGATAACGCACCATGACGACATGGATCAGGACGATGACGATCAGCGTGACGGCCACGCTGATGGCGAGGTTGAGGTAGAGCGAGCGGCGCACATCGGTCAATGCCACGGTCTCGTTCTGTTCCACGAACAGGTACCACTTCAGCTCGGGCAGGTAATTGACATGCAGGATGAAGTTGTCGCCGTCGGCTTCGTACTGGTAGGAGCCGCGTTTCTCCTTGAGAATCTGCGGCAGCAAGGGTCCGAGGCCGGGCTGGTCGCGCAGTTGCACGCCCAGCCCTTTCTGGCTGCCGAACTCGATGCGCATGCCGCGGCCATCGACGAAATAGATGGTGCGGTTGAAGCGCTGCTGGTACTCGGCGACGAGGCGACGCACGGCATCGATGGTCAGGCCGATGCCGGTGGCACCGAGATAATTGCCCTGGTAATCAAAGACCCGGTAGTTGATGAAGATCGTCAGCTTGTCGTCGTTGGCCAGGTCGGGGTCGACGTTGATCTCGTAGTCCTCGCTCATGCCGCGCACCCGGTAATACCAGGCGTCGCGCGGTTCGAAGGACGACACCCGCTTGAGGATCCCTTCGCCGGTGTAGTAGATGCTGCTGCGGTCGGAGACGAAGAAGCTGCTGAATGCGCCGTGGCGGGTTTTCACTTCCTGCAGGTAGCGCGCCATCTGCTCGGCATTCCGCTCGCCCGCCAGCACCCAGTCGCGCACGAAGGTATCGTGCGCCATCGTCGAGGAAATCAGCACCGGCCGGACCAGGTCCTTCTGGATTTCCGAGTAGATGTTGCTCGAGGTCAGCGGCAGGTCCTGGCCGATGATCGCGTCGCGGATTGCCCGCTTCGACACCTGGTAGCCAATCAGCGAAATCGCGACGAAACCGAGGGTAAGCAGCGCCCAGAGAATCAAGAGCAGCTGGCGGCGATCGAAAACGGTCTGGCGGTTCATGACCCCGGGGATTGTAGGTCGATTCCGCGCGGCTTGCGGCCGGCGCGGGCGAACAGCAGGTCGTAAAGCGGCCGCGGCAGACTCTTCAATACAGCCGCGACGATGCCCATTTGCCAGGGCATTACTGCAAAGCGCGATCCCTTGTCGACATGCCGCGCCATACGCGCGACCGCCTTGTCGACCGGCATCAGGAAGGGCATCGGATAGGGGTTCTGCGCGGTCATCGGGGTGGCGATGTAGCCGGGCGCGAGCGTCACGACCTTGACGCCGCTGCCGCGCAGCTCGACGCGCAGGCTTTCCAGATACGCAATGGCGGCGGCCTTGGAGGCGGAGTAGGCGCCCGCACCGGGTAATCCACGTATTCCGGCAACCGAGGCGATACCGACGAGCCGGCCGCGCCGGGCCGCACGCATGTCGGCGACGAAGGGCTGGAAGGTCTGCACCATGCCCAGCACGTTGATGTCGAACACGCGCCGGAAGGCCGGCAGGTCGTCGGCTTCCTCGGTCAGCGTGCCGACCGAGACGCCCGCGTTGGCGATGACGATGTCCGGCACGCCCGCACGGGCGATGAAATCCTCGCCGGCCGCCTGCAGCGCGGCGGCGTCTGAAACATCGAGCGGGTAGAGATGGCACGGGCCGCCAAGCTCGGCGGCCAGCGCTTGCAGCAGGTCAAGCCGGCGCGCGGCCAAGCCGAGGGTGGCCCCACGGGCGGCGTAATGCCGCGCCAGCGCCGCGCCGATGCCCGACGAGGCGCCGGTGATAAATACGCGCAGCAGCGTTTCCAGAGGATTACTTTTTCTTCGCTGGAGTTTGCTTCTTCAACTCGGCGCGGTTCTTCGCGATCAGGAAGTCGGTCACCTGCAGCATCTGGCCATAGGAATTCAGTTCCGGGCCGGGGCTGTACTTGCCGCCGACGACGAGCGCCGGCACGCCGCTGAAACCGTACTCCTGGGTCATCTCGGCCGCCTTGCGCACCTTGGTTTCGACCGTGAAGGACTTGTAGGTGTCGGCGAAGGCCTTGCGATCGACGCCCCTGCCGGCGACCCAGTCGAGCAGGATGCTCTCGCTGCCGAGGTTGATGCGCTGGTTGAGCATGGCGTCGAACACCGCGTCGCCCAGCCTGTCGAGCAGGTTCATCGCCTCGAGCGTGTAGTAGAGGCGCGCGCCCGGCGCCCAGCTCTCGTTGAGGATGGCCGGCACCTTCTTGAACGTGACATCGGCGGGCAGCTGCTTGACCCAGGACTTGAGCAGCGGTTCGAGCTTGCCGCAGTGCGAGCAGCCGTACCAGAAGAACTCGATGACCTCGACCTTGCCGTTCGCCTCGGTCGGCTGCGGCATCTGCAGCCGGGTGTAATTGCGGCCCTCGACGGGATCGGCGGCAAACACCGGTTGCAGGGCGAGGGTGCTGATTGCGGCGACGGCGAGAGCGGCCTTGAGAAGCTTCATGCGGGTTCCTTTCTAGTCCTTGGCCCGGACCACCGTGGCCGGGACGCCTTGCTGAGACAACTGGGCACGTGCCCGGTTCATTTCCTCGTGATTGGCGAAGGGGCCGATGCGCACGCGATGCATCGTGCCCTTGTCCGGCACCTCGCCCGTGACCACGCCGGCCTCGAAGCCGAGCATCGCCAGCCGGCCCTTGAGGTTGTCGGCATCGGCCTTCTTCTGGAAAGCACCAACCTGGAGGTATGCATTGGCAGCGGCCGGTTCGGGCGCAGCAGCGGTCGGCACGGGCGCAGTGCCCGGTGTCGCCGGCTTCCTGCCTTCGAGGATGTCGTAAAACTCGAACTTCTTTTCGCTGCCGATCGGCTTGTCGCCCGGCTTGCCCGGCAGGGGAACGGGCTTCGTCCCGTTGCCGCCATTGTCATTCTGGCGCGGCTCGGGTTTCGAAACCTTTTCGACGAAGGGCAGCGGCGTCTTATTGAGATACCAGACCACACCGAAGGAAAGCAGCACCCCGACCAGCAGGCCGAGGGCGATGCCGAGCAGGGTGCCGCCGCGTTGTTTCTTGTTCATGTGCCGTCTCGCCAGCGCCGACTGTTACATGGCATCCGGGGCGGAGACCCCGAGGATGCGCAGGCCGTTCCTGATGACTTGCCGCACCGCGACCGCCAGCGCGAGGCGCGCGCGCTTCTGCGCCTCGGCGTCGACCAGCAGGCGCTCGGCGTTGTACCAGGCGTGGAATTCCGCCGCGAGCTCGCGCAGCCAGAAGGCCACGGCATGCGGGGCCAGGTCGCGCGCGGCGTTCTCGATCACCTCCGGGAAGGCGGCCAGCTTCGCCGCCAGCGCCAGTTCGCGTTCGCTCGTCAGCGGCGCCAGATCGGCCTGCAGGAGGCTGCTTTCATCGCCGCCCCACTGGTTCAGCACCGAACAGACGCGCGCATGGGCGTACTGGATGTAATAGACCGGGTTGTCGTTCGACTGCGACTTGGCGAGGTCGAGGTCGAAGTCGAGCGACTGGTCCTGCTTGCGCAGCAGGTAGAAGAAGCGGCAGGCGTCGTTGCCGACCTCCTGGCGCAGCTCGCGCAACGTGACGTAGGAACCGGCGCGCGTGGACATCGAAACCTTGGCGCTGCCACGGAACAGGCTGACGAACTGCACCAGCGCGACTTCGAGCGCATCGGCATTCAGGTCGATCGCCTGCAGCGCACCCTTGACGCGCGGGATGTAGCCATGGTGATCGGCGCCCCAGATGTCGATGATGCGCGTGAACCCGCGCTCGAACTTGTTCCAGTGGTAGGCGATGTCGGAGGCGAAGTAGGTGTAGAGGCCGTTCTCGCGCTGCACGACGCGGTCCTTCTCGTCGCCGAAATGCGTCGAGCGGAACCACTTGGCACCATCCTGCTCGTAGAGATAGCCGCGCTTCTCCAGTGCGGCGACGGCTTTTTCCACCATGCCGGTATCGTAGAGGCTGCGCTCCGAGAACCAGCAGTCGAAATGCACGCCGTACTCTTCGAGATCCTCGCGGCAATCGGCGAGCTGCTCGGACAGCGCGTGCTGGTGGATGTAGAACCATTCCTCGCCGAGCAGGTCCTTCGCCGCGGCGATCAGGCCGTCGAGATGGGCCTCGACATCCGGCTCGGGCGGCGGCACGCAGGCCAGCACCGCGGCGGCCGGATGCACGTAGCGATCCCCGTGCGCCTCCTTCACCTGCCGCGCCATGTCGCGCACGTAGTCGCCCTGATAGGCATTGGGCGGGAAGGGCACGGCTTCGCCGAAGATGTCGAGATAGCGCAGCCAGGTCGACAGCGCAAGGATGTCCATCTGCCGGCCGGCATCGTTCACATAGTATTCGCGGCAGACCTCGTGTCCGGCGAACGCCAGCAGGCTGGCGAGGCTCGCGCCATAGGCCGCGCCGCGGCCGTGGCCGACATGCAGCGGGCCGGTCGGGTTGGCCGAGACGAACTCGACCTGCAGCCTGCCCGGCTTCTGCGCGCCATGGCCGTAAGCGTCGCCGCGCGCCAGCACGGCATGCACGACGGCGGTCTTGGCGGCGGCCGCGACGGTGAAGTTGATGAAGCCGGCGCCCGCCACCTCGGCCTTGAGCAGCCAGGGCGACTTCGGCAGTTCGTGCACGAGGCGGTCGGCGATCCTGCGCGGATTCTCCTTGAGCGCCTTGGCGATCTGCAGCGCCAGATTGCTGGCGAAATCGCCGTGGCTCGCGTCGCGCGGCCGTTCGAGATGAATGTCGGCCTGCGTACCCGGCGCGACGCTGGCCAGCGCCGCGCGCAGCAGCTCGGAAAGATGGGTTTTCGGGTCGAAGGACATTGCAGCCGTCCGTTAGGTGCGGAAGGCCGCATTATAACCGGCGCGGGGCGGAGGCCGGCGGCCCGCGCCGGCCGGCTGCGGCACGGCTCAGGCGTGCTCGGGCGCCGTATCGTTCGTGAACGGCATCACCGTGTTGCGCCCGCAGGCCTTGGCCTTGTACATCGCGATGTCGGCGTTCTTGAGCAGCGCCGTCTCGTCGCCGCCATGCTCGGGAAAGACCGCCACCCCGATGCTTGCGCCGATCGTCACGACGTGGCCGAGCGGGTCGAACGGCCGCTGCAGGGCGTCGAGTATCTTCCGGCCCACCGCCAGGGCGTTCGCCTCCTCCTCGATCTCCGTCAGCAGCACGACGAACTCGTCGCCGCCGAGGCGGGCCACGGTGTCGGATTCGCGCACGCAGGCCAGCACCCGCTGGGCGACCTGCTGCAGCAACAGGTCGCCGACATCGTGGCCGAGCTGGTCGTTTACCGGCTTGAAGCGGTCGAGATCGAAGAACAGCACGGCCGCCCGCTTGCGGTCGCGGCGCGCCTTGCTCAGCGCCTGGTGGATGCGGTCGGTCAGCAGCATCCGGTTCGCCAAGCCGGTCAGCGCGTCGCTATGCGCCAGATGGTGCATGCGCTCCTCGCTCGCTTTGCGCTCGCTGATGTCCGAAAAGACGCCGACGTAATGGCTCACCGCGCCATGCTCGTCACGCAGCTGCTTGATGGACAGCCATTCGACGTAGAACTCGCCGCTCTTCTTGCGGTTCAGCACTTCGCCCTTCCAGCTGCCGGTGTTGCGCAGGGTTTCCCACATGCTGCGATAGAAGTCCGCTGAGTGGGTGCCGGCCGACAGCAGCTTCGGCGTCCTGCCCAGCACCTCCTCCTGCGGGTAACCGGTAATCTCGGTGAAGCCCGGGTTGACCGAGACGATCCGGTTGTGCGCATCGGTGACGACGACACCCTCGTCGACGGTCTCCAGTACCACGCCCGCCAGCTTCAAGGCCTCTTCGCGTTCGCGCCGCTCGGTTTCGGCGCGTTCCAGGCGTTCCAGGTGCAGCCGCTGGCGGCGCTGGAAGGTCGCCAGTGCGGACCCGGTCAGCAGCAGCATCAGCGCGAGCACAACGGCAATGGTCGTCCCCTGCCGGTGCCAGCCGTGGTAGACGGCATCGAGGTCACGCGTGACCATCGCCACCAGCGGGTTGTCCAGGGGCACACCGCCGGGCTCGATCGTGCGCAGGGCGACCATGCGCAATTCACCTGTCGCGAAGGTCTGCCCGGAATAGACGTTCTCCTGCCGCCCGCTGAGGATGTGGCGTTCGAAGAACGAATCGGGCTGGGCGATGTTCTTGCCCTGGACCGGACGCGCCTCGGGCACCATCAGGAAGATGTCGCCGTCGCCGTGCACCAGCACCGCCCGGAGGTCAGCGGCGTAGCTGATCGAGGACAGGAGGGTGCTGAAATACTGGTCATCGAGCGTCGCCGTGACGACCCCGGCAAACTCCCCCTTGCGGCCGATCACGACGCGCGTCAGGTTGATGCCCCAGACGCCGAGCACGGTCTTGAACGGGCGGGAAACGAACAGGCGGCCGCTGTCCGGGAATTCGCGCGGTGTCTGGAAATACTCGCGCCGGCTCAGATCGATGCCGACCAGTTCGGGACGATTGGAAAGCCGCGCAACGCCGGCGGCGTCGAGCGCCAGCAGGGTGCGCACACCCGGGATCGCCTGCTGCAGGGCGGCGAGGCGGCTGTTGTCGGCGGCGGGGAACCTGCCGCCCGCGGTCCGCCCGGCCAGTTCGTCGCGCAGGCGGGTCAGGACCTTGTCCGTGCTTTCCAATTGTCTGACCAGGTTCTGGTCGACCACGCGCGCCTGGGCGAGCAGGCGCTCCTGTTCGCGCAGCGTGGCGTTGGTGCGCTCGACATACAACTCGTAGGCGACCAGGCCGATACTCGCCGCCAACACGACGGCCAGGATCGCCCACTGGACCGCGAACTGGGTCCGGTAGACGCCCGACTTGTCCTGCCGCATGCCCATGTCCCGCCCGCCCCGAAAAAAGCTGTTCAATTTATACCAAAGATATATACACGAAACGCTGCCGTCGCCAATCAGCCCAGGGTCGTGTCGAGCACCATCATCAGCGCGAAGCCGATCATCAGGCCGATGGTAGCCGGCGTCTGGTGTCCGTTGCGGTGGGTTTCGGGAATCACCTCGTGCGAGACGACGAAGATCATCGCGCCGGCCGCGAGACCCAGGCCGACCGGATAGGCCACCGCGAGGCCGCTGGCGAGCCCGACGCCGAGCAGTGCGCCGACCGGTTCGAGCAGGCCGCTCGCCGCGGCGATGCCGACCGCGCGCGGCGCGGCAAAGCCGGCCGCGCGCATCGCCAGCGCGACCGCAAGGCCTTCGGGGATGTCCTGCAGGGCGATCGCCGTGGCGAGCGGCAGGCCGACGCCCAGGTCGCCCTGCGCGAAACCGACGCCGATGGCCATGCCTTCGGGCAGGTTATGCAGGGCGATGGCGAAGACGAACAGCCATACCCGCCCGCAGCGCTCGTGGTCGGGCCCGCAGGGGCCGGTCTTGTCGTGCTCGTGCGGCGTGAACTGGTCGAGGCCCAGCATCAGCAGCACCCCAAGCGCCATGCCAAGCACCACCACTCCGGCGGCAAGTCCCTTGTGGCCGAGGATGTCCGCGCCCGCGGCGAGACCCGGCAGCAGCAGCGAGAAGGCGCTGGCCGCCAGCATCATGCCGGCAGCGAAGCCGAGCAGGCTGTCCTCGATGCGCTGGGGAATGCCGCGCAGCACGAGCGCCGGCAGCGCGCCGAGGGCGGTCGCCGCAAACGCCACGGCACCCGCCATCATGGCGTAGCGCAGCCCCAACCCCGCCTCGGCCGACGCGATCTGCACTGCGCTCTGCGCCAGCAGCGCGACAACGGTGAGCAGGCCAAGGCCCAGCCCCAGCGCGGCAAGCGGGTGAGCGCGGGCATGTCCCTGGAAGACAGCGAACCAGCGGATGTCGGTGGCGATTTGCGGCTGGGCGATTTCTGTACGCATGAGTGTCAAGCTTATGGGCCGCTTGCCCGCCGCGCAAGAGGAGATTCGCTATGGCCTTGATCGGCGGCTGCTATGGCGTGGCGGGCGAACGATTTTGTCTGGAATAAAACCGGGGGGTGCCGCGTCTACTTCCGGCAATCAACGAAGACATTCAATTACAACCAAAGGAGAGAGGCGTGATGCGCAAGACAATGATGGTCGTCGCATGGCTGCTGTTCGGTTTCATCGGTGCCGCCCAGGCTCAATCGAAGCAGGGCGTCGTCGTGCAGATCAGCGACGACAATGTCGCCACCTGGAACCAGGCGCTCAACGTGGTCAGGAACATTCAGGCCGAGTACGGCAAGGACAAGGTGGATGTCGAAGTGGTCGTCTTCGGCAACGGCATCGGCCTGCTCCAGTTCGACTCGCAACTGGCCAACCGGGTCAACGACACGATGGCTGGCGGCGCGCAGGTCCTGATGTGCCAGAACACGATGAAGGCCCGCAAGCTGACGGAGGCCGACATGCATGCCGGGATCGGCTACGTGAAGGCCGGCGTCGTCGAGATCATCGACAAACAGAAGCAGGGCTGGGCAGTGCTGCGGCCCTGATGAAGGCGGCGCGGCAGGGGTGCTGTCCCTGCCGCGCCGCCGATTGTCCGCGCTTCAGGTCGAACTGCGGATCAGGTGGTCGAAGGCCGAAAGGCTGGCCTTGGCGCCTTCGCCCATGGCGATGACGATCTGCTTGTAGGGCACCGTGGTGCAGTCACCCGCCGCAAAAACGCCAGCCGCGGAGGTCTGGCATTTCGCATCGACCTCGATCTCGCCGTACTTGCTCAGATTGACCGTGCCCTTGAGGAAATCGGTGTTCGGCAGCAGGCCGATCTGCACGAAGATCCCATCGAGTTCGACGCGGTGGCTTGCGTTCGTGGTGCGGTCGGTATACGTCAGACCGGTCACCTTGTTGCCGTCGCCAAGCACTTCGGTGGTCAGCGCGCTCTTGATGACCTTGACGTTGGGCAGGCTGGCGAGCTTTTCCTGCAGAACGGCGTCGGCGCGCAGCGTGTCGGCGAATTCCAGCACCGTAACGTGGCCGACGATGCCGGCCAGATCGATGGCCGCCTCGATGCCGGAGTTGCCGCCGCCGATCACCGCCACGCGCTTGCCCTTGAACAGCGGGCCGTCGCAGTGGGGGCAGTAGGCCACGCCCTTCCCACGATACTGGTTTTCACCAGGCACGTTCATCTCCCGCCAGCGCGCGCCGGTTGCCAGCACGACGGTTTTCGCCCTGAGCGCGCCGCCGCCGGCCATTTTCACCTCATGGAGTTTTTCTCCGGGTAGCAGGGCTTCGACACGCTGCATGTTCATGATGTCGACGCCGTATTCCTTGACGTGCTGCTCCAGTGCCGCGGCGAGGCGCGGGCCTTCGGTGTGGGAAACGGAAATGAAGTTCTCGATCGCCAGCGTGTCGAGCACCTGGCCGCCGAAGCGCTCGGCCACCACGCCGGTGCGGATGCCCTTGCGCGCCGCGTAGATCGCCGCCGCCGCGCCGGCCGGGCCGCCGCCGACGACGAGGACATCGAAAGGCGCCTTGGCGTCGAGCTGGGCCGCCGCCTGTGCCGTATCGCCAGCGCCGACTTTGGCGAGAATCTCCTCGAGCGCCATGCGCCCCTGCCCGAAGAGTTCGCCGTTGAGGAAGACCATCGGCACCGCCAGGATGTTCTTCGCCTCGACTTCGGCGCGATACAGCGAACCCTCGATCATGGTGCAGGTCACCTGCGGATTGAGCGCCGCCATCAGGTTGAGCGCCTGCACCACGTCGGGGCAGTTGTGGCATTCGAGCGAAACGTAGATCTCGAAGTTGAGGGGACCGGAGAGCTGCTTGACGCGCTCGATCAAGTCCGCCTCGACCTTGGGCGGATAGCCGCCGCTTTGCAGCAGGGCGAGAATCAGCGAGGTGAATTCGTGGCCCATCGGCAGGCCGGCAAAGCGTATGCGGTGGGCTTCTCCCGGCGTCCCGATGCTGAAGGAAGGCGTGCGCTGGTCCTGACCGTCGAAACGCACGGCGACCTTGTCCGACAAGCCGGACAGATCGTCGAGCAGGCTGCGCATGTCCTGGGCGCTCTTGCTGTCGTCGAGCGAGGCCGCAAGCTCAATCGGCCGCACCAGTCTTTCCAGATAGGCCCGCACCTGGGCTTTCGTATTGTCATCAAGCATCGAAATCTCCGTGTCAATTTAAAATATCTATCAAACTCTCCGAATAAAGGGCGCCGGATACTGCCGGGCGCCCTTTTCTCTATTGGGACTGGTATTTTTTATTATTAGATCTTGCCGACCAGGTCGAGGGAGGGCTTGAGGGTGGTCGCGCCTTCCTTCCACTTCGCCGGGCAAACTTCATTCGGGTGGGCGGCAACGTACTGGGCGGCCTTCAGCTTGCGCAGGGTTTCCGCAACGTCGCGGGCGATGGCGTTGTCATGCACTTCCAT
>JAJZSW010000076.1 GCA_021849505.1 Pseudomonadota bacterium | reverse complement strand
TGGGCGGCCGTGCTCGCCGTGCTCAAGCTGTTCGTTTACCTGCTGATGGGCGTGGTGATCCTCGCCGCGCTGCTGTCGTGGCTCGCGCCCCATTCGCCGGCCGCACCCCTGTTCAACGGCCTTGCCGCGCCGCTGCTCGCGCCGGTGCGCCGCGTCGTGCCGATCTTCGGCGGCGGCCTCGACCTGTCGCCGCTGGTCGTCATCCTGCTGTTGCAGGTCGTGCTGATCGTGCTGGAAAACCTGCGCTGATGGCCACCTACGCGATCGGCGACCTGCAAGGCTGCTTCGACCCCCTCCAGCGACTGCTCGACTACATCGGCTTCGCGCCCGACGCGGACCGGCTCTGGTTCGTCGGCGACCTCGTCAATCGCGGGCCGCAATCGCTCGAGGTGCTGCGTTTCGTCAAAGGGCTGGGGGCGGCGGCCATCAGCGTCCTCGGCAACCACGACCTGCATCTGGTCATGCAGGCCGCCGGCTTCGGCAAGGCCAACAAGGAGGACACGCTCGAACCCATCCTCGCCGCGCCAGACCGGGACGAACTGCTCGGCTGGCTGCGCTCCCTGCCGCTGTTCCACGTCGAGGGCGAATGGGCGATGGTGCATGCCGGCCTGCTGCCGAGCTGGGATGTCGCCAAGGCGCAGGCGCTGTCCGACGAGGTTGCGGCGGCGCTCGGCGCGCCGAACTACGGCGACTTCCTCGCCAACATGTGGGGCTCGGAACCGGATGCCTGGTGCGACGACCTCGCCGGCTGGGACCGCCTGCGCGTGGTGGTGAATGCGATGACGCGCATGCGCTTCGTCACGCCGGAAGGGCGCATGGAGTTCCGCGCGCCCGGATCGAAGGGCCCGCCCGAGCGCGGCCCGGCCGGCTGCGTGCCGTGGTTCGACGCGCCCAACCGCCGGAGCGCCGACCACGCGATCCTCTGCGGCCACTGGTCGGCACTGGGCTTTCGGCAGACGGAAAAGCTATTCGCACTCGATTCCGGCTGCCTTTGGGGCGGTAGCCTGACGGCGGTGCGGCTCGAAGACCGCCGCGTGTTCCAGATGCCCTGCGGGCAGCTCGCCAGGCCGACCGGCTGGCAGTGACCCTGCTCGGGTGCCGTCCCGCCAGCGCCGACTTTCAAGCTGACGTTCTGTGTTGGCCAAGCCAATTCAGCAGCGTGACATAGAGCAATTCCGGCTGCACCGGCTTGGTGATGAAGTCGTTCATGCCCGCAGCGAAGCACTTTTCCTTGTCCTCGGCGAAAGCATTTGCCGTCATGGCGATAATCGGGATGTCGGCGTGCCTGCTCAGCTTGCGAATCCGCTGCGTCGCTTCGATTCCATCCATTTCCGGCATCTGCATATCCATGAGGATCAGCGCGTAATTCTCCTGCTCGGCCTGTTGTAGCGCCTCCCGGCCGTTGCCGGCGGTAGCCACGACCAGCCCGGCGTCTTCGAGCACCATGCGGGCGATCTCGCGATTGATGGGTTCGTCCTCGACCAGCAGGATGCGCGTTGCCGCGTAGTCGCGCTTCAGGATTTCCTCGGCGGACTGCGCATTCAAGACCACTGTCCTGTCCGCACCGGGTACGCCCTTTTTCAGCCTGACGGTGAACCAGAAAGTACTGCCGACTCCGGGGGTGCTTTCCGCCCCGGCATTCCCGCCCATCAACTGGGCGAACACCCGGGTGATGGCCAGCCCCAGGCCGGTGCCGCCATACTTGCGTGTGGTGCTGTTGTCCGCCTGCTCGAAAGCCGTGAAGAGCCTGGGCATGACCTCGGGCGCGATGCCGATGCCGGTGTCTTCCACCTCGAAGCGCAGCAGGGCGCTCTCGTCATCCTCTTCCAGGCAGGTGACCCGCAGGACGACATGGCCCCGCTCGGTGAATTTGACGGCATTGCTTGCATAGTTGAGCAGAGCCTGCTGGAGCCGCGTCGGATCACCGAGCAGATGGGGCGGCAACGCGCCGATCCGGGTGGTCAGTTGCAGCTGCTTGCCCTGGGCACGGTCCTGGAGCATGGACACGATGTTGCCGAGCAGGCGCTCGATCGAGATTTCGGTTTCCTCAAGCGTGAACTTGCCAGCTTCGATCTTGGAGAGCTCCAAGATGGCGTTGATGATGCCCAGAAGGTGGCCGCTGGCGACTTCCAGCTTGTCCATCTGCTGCGCCTGCTTGGGACTCAGGCCGCCACGGCGGATCAGATGGGCCATGCCGATCACGCCGTTCATCGGGGTGCGGATCTCGTGGCTCATGTTGGCCAGGAAGGAACTCTTGGAGCGGGCGGCAGCGAGCGCTTTGTTCTCGGCCTCAAGCAGAAAACGGAAGGCTTCCTCGAAATTCCTGACGTAGAGTGCGATGACAGCGGCCGAGACCAGTCCCGAAGCTATGTAGCTCGAATACAGATACCAGACATTGCCTGCCGGGAACGGCAGTTCGTACAGACGATTCTCATGCAACGGGACAATAAAGATGATCGCCAGGATCAGCAGGATGTAGTAGAGCGTAACGAACAGTCCAAGGCGCAGGCCCAGTTGCATAAAGGCAGCGACGATCAAGGCGACATACCAGGTGGTAACGGGGGACTCGACACCCCCTGTCATGAAAGTCAGCAGAAACAATCCGGCAGCGCTGGCCAGACAAGAGATCAGCCCGGCAGAAACGGTGCTTCCGCCGGAACGGAGCATGAACAGGGCAACTACGCTCGGGAGGGCACCGACGACAAAACAAGTCACGGTGCTCAGATAAGCGCCCATGATCCCGTAGATCGCCACATAGAATAGCCAGCTGCCGATAGTGGCGACCTGAAGAACATACCCGAAGCGCAACTGCACTTGTTGTCGCAGGGTCAGCTGACCGGTGTGCATGGGCAAACCAAGGCGCCCCAACAAGTTGTCCAGCCAATGCTGTCCGAAATCGTGGTGGCAGTAATTGGCAGTCACGATTGTTTGTTCCTACTGCCAGCGAACCGCTGGCTGGCATTCTGTCGCGGCAGCAAGGTTGGCGGCCCTTTACCAAACACAGGCGGCATATTACCTTAGTAATGAACATGCCGGCTTGAACGACGATTGCCTCGGTTATGCAGTCCTTGAGTCCTGCTATATCTGGCCCACTCGAAAGACCGGTTGTGGCAGCGCGTCACGCCGCGTAATTCAGCACCGCGAAGAAGTGGCAACCGGTGCCGGTCACGACGAAGCCGTGCCAGATCGCGTGGGCGTAGCGCAAGCGCGCATCGAGCGCATAGAAAATGACTCCGACAGTGTAGGCGATGCCACCGGCGACGAGCAGGGCGATGCCCGGCCCCGGGACGCGCTCGGCGAGCGGCACGGCGGCGATCAGCACCAGCCAGCCCATGACAAGGTAGAGGCCCGTCGAGAGCCATGGATGCGAGAGTCGGTCGAAGGTCTTCAGCACGGTGCCGACGATGGCCAGCGTCCAGACGATGCCGAACAGCGTCCAGCCCCACGGGCCGCCCAGCGCGCCGAGCGCGAAGGGTGTGTAGCTGCCGGCGATGAAGAAATAGATCGCGCTGTGGTCGAGCTTGCGGAAGATGCGCTTCAGGCGGCCCGGTCGGATGGCGTGGTAGAGCGTCGAGGTGAGGTAGAGCAGGATCATCGTCGCCGCGAACACGCTGGCGCCGACGACGTTGGCGGCACCGAAGTCGCGGGCCGCGCCGACCAGGAAGGGCGCGCCGACGATGGCCGCGACCAGCGCCACGCCATGGCTGACGCTGTTGGCGATTTCCTCGCCGAGGCTTTGCGGTCGCTCGCTCATGGCGCGCATTGTCGCACTGCCATCCTGCGAGCGCCGACTTTTATGGATCGCTAGACGTTGAAGAGGAAGTTGAGCACGTCACCGTCCTTGACGACGTACTCCTTGCCTTCGGCGCGCATCTTGCCGGCTTCCTTCGCCCCCTGCTCGCCCTTGCAGGCGATGAAGTCGTCGTAGGCGATGGTCTGGGCGCGGATGAAGCCGCGCTCGAAATCGGTGTGGATCACGCCGGCCGCCTGCGGCGCGGTGTCGCCCTGGTGGATCGTCCAGGCACGCACTTCCTTGACGCCGGCCGTGAAGTAGGTCTGCAGGCCGAGCAGGTGGTAGGCGGCGCGGATCAGGCGGTTGAGGCCCGGTTCGTGCAGACCCATGTCGGCAAGGAAGACTTCCTTGTCCTCGTCCGCCAGGTCGGCGATCTCGGCCTCGATGGCAGCGCAGATGGCGACGACATCGGCGTTTTCCTGCGCGGCATGCGCGACGACCGCGTCGAGGTGCGGATTGTTTTCGAAGCCGCCTTCCTTGACGTTGGCGGCATAGAGTACCGGCTTCGCGGTCAGCAGGAAGAAGGGGCGCAGGTTGTTCCACTCTTCCTTCGAGAGATCGAGCGCGCGCACCGGCTTCGCCTGGTTCAGTTGCGCCACGCACTTTTCGAGCACATCGACGAGCAGTTTCGCCTCCTTGTCGCCGCCGGCCTTCGCCTGTTTGGAGTAGCGCGTCAGCGCCTTCTCGACCGTCGCGAGGTCGGCGAGGCACAGCTCGGTGTCGATCACCTCGATGTCGCGCAGCGGATCGACGCTGCCGGAGACATGCACGACGTTCTCGTCGGCGAAGCAGCGCACGACATGGACGATCGCGTCGGTCTCGCGGATGTTGGCGAGGAACTGGTTGCCGAGGCCCTCGCCCTTGCTCGCGCCGGCGACCAGGCCGGCGATATCGACGAACTCGACGATGGCCGGCACGACCTTCTGCGGCTTGACGATTTCGGCCAGTTTGGCAAGGCGCGGATCGGGCACCTCGACGATGCCGATGTTCGGCTCGATGGTGCAGAAGGGGTAGTTTTCAGCCGCGATGCCGGACTTGGTCAGCGCGTTGAACAGGGTGGACTTGCCGACGTTGGGCAGGCCGACGATGCCGCATTTGAGGCTCATGGGGTTTCCTTGGGTTCTTCTAGCTTCGGGGCCGGCGGGCGGGCATTGATTTTCTGCGTGGCGGCGTTGAATTCGCTCTTCGCCAGCAACGGCCAGGCCAGCAGCGCGCGGTCGATGGCGGCGTCGATCTCGCCGGCCTCTTCCTTGCGCGGCGGCTTGAGCACGTAGTTCACCACGTCGTTGCGGTCGCCCGGATGGCCAATGCCGATGCGCAGCCGCCAGTAGTCCTGCGTGCCGAGGTGGGCGGTGATGTCCTTGAGGCCGTTGTGGCCGCCGAGCCCGCCGCCGAACTTGAGGCGCAGCTGGCCGGGCGGAATGTCGAGCTCGTCATGCACCACCAGCATCTCGGCCGGCTGGATGCGGTAGAAGTGCATCAGCGCCTGCACCGACTGGCCGGAGCGGTTCATGAAGGTCTGCGGCATCAACAGCCAAAAGTCGGCGCCGGCGAGACGGCACTTGGCGACGAAGCCCTGATAGCGGGATTCGCGCGTGAACGACACCTTCAGTTCGCGCGCGAGGCGCTCACAAAACCAAAACCCGGCGTTGTGCCGGGTTTCGGAATATTCGGCCCCGGGGTTGCCGAGGCCGACAACAAGCCTGAGAGGCGCTTGCAATTACTTCTTCTCGGCCTTCTTCTCGGGCGCGGCAGCGGTGGCCGGCTTCTTCTCGGTGATGACCTGGGTCTCGACCGGACCGGTCTCGACGATCTCGTCGGAAGAGGCGCCCGCACCGCGCACGACCACAGCGGCGACCACGGGGTCACCCTCGCCGTGATGCACGGCCTCAACGCCGGCGGGCAGCTTGATCTCGGAGACGTGCAACGGATGGCTGCCGTCGATATCCTTGAGGTCGACCTCGATGAACTCGGGCAGGTCCTTCGGCAGGCACTTGACGTCGAGTTCGTTCATGACGTGCTGGATCATGCCACCGTGCAGCTTGACGGCCGGCGCGATGTCGGCGTTGATGAAGTGCAGCGGCACCTTCTGGTGGATCGCGTGGGTGGCGTCGATGCGCTGGAAGTCGACGTGCTTGATCTGCAGCTTGTAGGCGTGCATCTGCACGTCGCGCAGCAGGCACATTTCCTTGGCGCCGTCGACGTTCATGTTGATGACGGAGGCGTGGAAGGCCTCCTTGCGCAGCGCCTGATAGAGCTCGTTGTGGTCGAAGTCGACCATCAGCGGGGCGGCGGGACCGCCGTAGAGGATGCCGGGAACCCGGCCGGCGCGACGCAGGCGGCGGCTCGCACTCGATCCCTGCACATCGCGCTTGTTTGCGTTGATTTCAAATTGCATGGTTTGCTCCAGAAAAATGCCCTGCCCGCGACCAGGCAGTGCGGTTGATGAAACGGGTTATTCCATGAAGAGGGAAGAAACGGACTCTTCGTTGCTGATGCGGATGATCGTCTCGGCCAGCAGGCCGGAAATCGAGACGACGCGGATCTTCTCGCAGGCGAGCGCGTCGTCGCGCAGCGGGATGGTGTCGGTGACGACCAGCTCGTCGAGATCGGATTCGGTGATGCGCGGAATCGCACTGCCCGACAGCACCGGGTGGGTGCAGTAGGCCATCACCTTCTTGGCGCCGTGCTCCTTGAGCGCGCGCGCGGCCTTGACCAGCGTGCCGGCGGTGTCGACGATGTCGTCCATGATCACGCAACTGCGGCCCTCGACCTCGCCGATGATGTGCATCACCTCGGAGACGTTGGCGCGCGGGCGGCGCTTGTCGATGATCGCCAGGTCGGTTTCGAGGCGCTTCGCCGCGGCGCGGGCGCGCAGCACCCCGCCGACGTCGGGCGAGACGACCAGCAGGTCGTCGTGGCGCTGGCGCCAGATGTCGCCGAGCAGGATCGGCGTGGCATAGATGTTGTCGACCGGGATGTCGAAGAAGCCCTGGATCTGGTCGGCGTGCAGATCGACCGTCAGCACGCGCTGCACCCCGACGGCCTGCAGCATGTTGGCGACGACCTTGGCGGCGATCGGCACGCGCGCGGAACGCGGGCGGCGGTCCTGGCGGGCGTAGCCGAAATAGGGCACCGCGGCGGTGATGCGGCCGGCCGAGGCGCGCTTGAGCGCGTCGGCGAGGATCACCAGCTCCATCAGGTTGTCGTTGGCCGGCGCGCAGGTCGGCTGGAGGATGAACACGTCCTTGCCGCGCACGTTCTCGAGCAGCTCGACGTTGCTTTCGCCGTCGGAGAAGCGGCCCACGGATGCCCGCCCCACCGAGATGTTGAGACGCTTGGCGACGTCGGACGCCAACTTCGGGTTGGCGTTGCCGGTGAAGACCATCAGACTGTCGTAGGCCATGGTGCGCAGTGCGTCCCTGAAAGCGAAACGGGCAGCCGCTTCAGTCTGCCCGCGATGTTCTGGCTGGGGAGGAAGGATTCGAACCCTCGTATGCCGGAATCAAAATCCGGTGCCTTAACCAGCTTGGCGACTCCCCAAGGTTCCGGCTGCGAACCAGATGCTGCAGCGCGAAAGGACGCGGATTTTCCGGGTTTTACGGCTGCCTGTCAATGCCCAATGCCTTGTAGCCCCACGTAAAATCGCCGCATGCGCTCGAACCGGGTCCTCACCGTACCGAACCTCATCACCTTTGCCCGCCTCGGCCTGCTGCCGGTGCTGCTGTGGATGCTGGCGATCCGGGAATACGAGATCGCCTTCTGGCTGTTCGTCGCCGCCAGCCTCGGCGACGGGCTGGACGGCTGGCTCGCCCGCAAGCTCGACCAGATGTCGCGCCTCGGCGCGCTGCTCGACCCGATCGCCGACAAGCTGACCATCCTCGGCATCGCGTGGATCCTCGCCACTGAGGGCATCCTGCCGGTCTGGATCGTCGCGCTGATGAGCCTGCGCGACCTGATCATCGTCGCCGGCGCGCTGGCCTACCGGCAGGCGGTCGGTACGCTCGAAATGGCGCCATCGCGGCTGTCCAAGCTCAACACGGTGCTCGAATTCCTGCTGCTCGCCCTCGCCCTGATGCTGGCGAACCGGTGGATCGCCGCCGAACCCTGGCTGACACCTTACCTCGCCGTCGTCACGTTCACCATCGTCGGCTCCGGCGCGCAGTACGTCTGGGTCTGGGGCAACAAGGCAAAGGACCATGCGGATCGGCATTGACCTCGGCGGCACCAAGACCGAGGTCATCGTCCTCGGCGACGCCGGCGCGGAGCGGCTGCGCGAGCGCGTGCCGACCCCGCGCGGCGACTATGCCGCCACCGTCGCAACCATCGCCGCGCTGGTGCGCGCAGCCGAAACGAAACTCGGCGCTGGCGGGACGGCACCCCCGGCCACGGTGGGCGTGGGCATTCCCGGCGCCGAGTCGAGAATTACGGGACTGATCAAGAACGCCAATTCCACCTGGCTGATCGGCCGGCCGCTGCGCGCCGACCTCGAGGCCGCGCTCGGCCGGCCGGTGCGCATCGCCAACGACGCCAACTGCTTCGCGCTGTCCGAGGCGACCGACGGTGCGGCGGCAGGCGCCGAGGTGGTGTTCGGCGTGATCCTCGGCACGGGGGTCGGCGGCGGCATCGTCGTGCGCGGCAATGTGCTGGTCGGGCCGAACGCGATCGCCGGCGAGTGGGGGCACAACCCATTGGCGGGCGAGGAGGAAGCGCGGCCCTGCTATTGCGGGCGGTTCAACTGCATCGAGACCTTCCTCTCCGGCCCGGCGCTGGCGGCCGATGGCGGCACGCAGGATGAGGCGGCCCTGCAACGCTACGAAACCCGGCTGGCGCGGGCGCTCGCGCAGGTCATCAACATTCTCGACCCCGACGCGATCGTGCTCGGCGGGGGCGTGTCGAACCTCGACCGGCTGTATGATCGCGTTCCCCGGCTGTGGGGCGAGTGGGTATTCTCCGACCACGTCGCCACGCGGCTGCTCAAGAACAGGCATGGCGACTCGTCCGGCGTGCGCGGCGCAGCCTGGCTCTGGCCCAAATAAAACAGGAACGATAGAACAATGCATCATCCCCATCCCCTACCCGCCTTCATTTTCGATGTCGATCTCGACGGCTTCGAGGAGCGCGTCATCGCGGCCTCGCACAGCGCGCCCGTGATCGTCGATTTCTGGGCCGACTGGTGCCCGCCCTGCCGCGCGCTGACGCCGGTGCTCGAGCGCGTGGCCACCACGCTCGGCGGCCAGCTCAGGCTGGCCAAGGTCGAGGTCGATGAAGGCGCGAACATGAAGCTCGCCGGACGCTACGGCCTCAAGGGCTTCCCCACCGTGCTGCTGTTCATGGACGGCGAAATCAAGGGGCGCTTCTCCGGTGCGCGCGCCGAGCACTGGGTGCGCGACTTTCTCGCCGAGCACGGGGCCGCATGAATACTGACGCCCCCAACCCGTGGACGCGGGTGTTCGTCCCCTTCGCGTTCGGCTATTTCCTCTCCTACCTGCTGAGGAACGCCAACGCGGTCATCTCACCCGAGCTGCGCGGCGACCTCGGCCTGACCGCCGCCGACCTCGGCCTGCTGACCTCGGTGTATCTCCTCACCTTCGGCGCCTTCCAGCTGCCCCTGGGCATCCTGCTCGACCGCTACGGCCCGCGCCGCGTCGAGGCGGTGCTGCTGCTGATCTGCGCCGCCGGCTGCGCGCTGTTCGCGCTCGGCGACGGCATGCCGCAACTGACCGTCGCGCGCGCCCTGATCGGCCTCGGCGTCTCGGCCTGCCTGATGGCGAGCTTCAAGTCCTTCTCGCTCTGGTTCCCGATCGAGCGGCAGGCCTCACTCAATGCCGCGATCATGGCGGCCGGCGGGCTCGGCGCGCTGGCCGCCAGCTCGCCGCTCGGCGCGCTGCTGCCGCTGCTCGGCTGGCGCGGCATCTTCTTCGCGCTCGCCGGGCTGACCCTGCTGGTGGCCGCGCTGATCTTCGCGACCCCCGAAAAGCCCGGCGGCGCGCAGCGCGAGACGCTCGCCCAGCAGCTCGCCGGGCTGGGCACGATCTTCAGGAGCCGCGCCTTCTGGCGCTACGCGCCGCAGACGACCATGATCGTCGGCGGCTTCATGGCGCTGCAGGGCCTGTGGGCGCTGCCCTTCATGATGACCGTGAACGGCCTGACGCGCGCGGCCGCGGCCTTCCACCTGCTGCTGATGGCCAGCGCGATGCTGGTCGGCTTCCTGTTCATCGCCTTCTTCGTGCGCCGCCTCGCGCATGCCGGCCTGCCGCCGGCGCGCCTGCTGTCGATCGGCATGGGCTGCGGCATGGCCGCGACGCTCGGCATCGTGCTGGACCTGGGACCGAGCTGGCTGCTCTGGCCCGCGCTCGGCCTGGTGTTCTCGGTCAGCAACCTTGCCTACGCGCTGCTCTCCGCCGAGTTTCCCATTGCGCTCGCCGGCCGCGTCAATACCGCGCTGAACTTCGGTGCCTTCGTCGGCGCCTTCGCGATCCAGTGGTTGTTCGGTGTCGCCGTCGATGCCTTCCAGGCGGCCGGCTTCGCGGCGGACGGCGCCTACCGCATCAGCCTCGCCGGCCTGCTGGTGTTGCAACTGGCCGGCTGGGGCTGGTTCCTGCTCGGCGGCTCCGGTTCAGGACGCCGCGCGGCTTAGTTGGCTTAATTCCTTCATCGCCTCCACCTCGCCGATCAGCCAGCGGCGGAAGGTCTCGACCGCCGGCCGGCCGGAGATCGCCTCGGGCGCCAGCAGGTAGTAGGCGTAAGGCTGCTGCACCGCGACCTTGAAGGGCGCGGCGAGTCGTCCCGCCGCGATCTCCGCCGCCGCGAGCGGCTTCGACGCGAGCGCGATGCCGAGGCCGTCGATGGCGGCCGCGAGGGCGAGGCTTGAATCGCTGAAATGCGGACCGGCACTGGTATTGACGTCCGTCACGCCTGCCAGCCGCGCCCATTCCTCCCAGCTCGGCCGGGCACGCTCGTTGGTGATCGTGTCGTCATGGATCAGGGTGTAGTGGCGGATGTCCACCGGATGGCGCAGCGGATGCTCGCCTTCCATCAGCTTGGGGCTGCACACCGCGATGTAGTCCGAGGCGAACAGCCGGTCGACATGGAAGCCCGGATAGTCGCCGCTGCCAAAGCAGATCGCCAGCGGCGAATCGCCCTCGCGCAGATCGACGCTTTCGTAGGCCAGCGTCGCCTCCGCCTCCTCGTTCTCGATCGCGTTCAGCGAGCCGACGAGATGCAGGCTCAGTCCGGGCTCCAGGGCATACAGCCGCTTCAGGCGCGGCACCAGCCAGCGCGCGGCGAAGGAGGGCGGCGCCACGACGATCAGCCGCCCCTCCTGCTGGCGGCTGCGCGCCTTCTCGACCGCGGCGGCAAAGCACTCGAGTCCCTCGCGCACCTTCGGCAGCAGCGCCTCGCCTTCCGGTGTCAGATCGAGCGAGCGCGTCAGGCGCAGGAACAGCTCGGCGCCGAGATAATCCTCGAGCATCTTGATCTGGTGGCTGATCGCGGTCGGCGTGACGCACAGTTCGCGGGCCGCGTTCTTGAAGCTCAGATGGCGCGCGGCGGCCTCGAAGGCGCGCAGGGCGTTCAGCGGCGGCAGTCGGTACGCCATGGATGAGTTTTTCTGGTTCGTCGGCTGAGAATTGATCGTTTGTTGCGACGCATCAACAGGGTTATGGTAGCACCGTAGCCTCGATAAACGTTACGGATCAAAAGCAGGGGAACATCATGAAAGCCTTGTTCATCGCCATCAATATCCTCATCGGCACGCTGGGCGCGACCTTGGGCGTCGCGATTCTGGTGAACCTGTTCAACGCGCCGGACAAGCTCGCCTTCGCCCTGATCGGCGTCGGGCTCGTCGCACTCGCGGCAGTCTGCTACTGCATCGGTCGCGAATGCTGCTTCGGCGAGCGCCGGCCGGAGCGTCTTACTGCCTGACACCGTTCCGGTAATTGCGGCGCCGGTTCAGCCGACGCCGAGATCGGCCGAATAAGGGACGGTCGGGTAGTGGAAGGCCACCGGGCCATCGGGCTTGGCGTGGATGAACT
>JAJZSW010000075.1 GCA_021849505.1 Pseudomonadota bacterium | reverse complement strand
CGCGCAGGCCGAGGGCATGACGCACTTCGGCACCTCGGCCAAGTTCATCGACGCCTGCGCGAAGATCGAACTCAAGCCGCGCGCGACGCACGACCTGGCCGCTTTGCGCGCGATGTTCTCGACCGGTAGCCCGCTCTCGCCCGAGAGCTTCGACTACGTCTATCGCGACATCAAGGCCGATCTGCAGCTCGCCTCGATCTCGGGCGGCACCGACATCGTCTCGTGCTTCGTGCTCGGCAACCCGATCGGGCCGGTGTGGCGTGGCGAGATCCAGTGCGCCGGGCTCGGCATGGCGGTCGATGTCGTCGATGAGCAGGCGCAGCCCGTCGTGGGCGTGAAGGGGGAGCTGGTGTGCACCCGGCCCTTCCCCTCGATGCCGGTGGGCTTCTGGAACGATCCCGACGGGGCGAAGTACCGCGCCGCCTATTTCGAGCGCTTTCCCGGCATCTGGTGCCATGGCGATTTCGCCGAGAAGACGTCCCACGGCGGCTTCGTCATTTATGGCCGCTCGGACGCCACGCTCAATCCCGGCGGCGTGCGCATCGGCACGGCGGAGATCTACCGCCAGGTCGAGAAGTTGCCCGAGGTGCTCGAGTCGATCGTCATCGGCCAGGACTTCGACAATGACGTCCGCGTCGTGCTGTTCGTCAAGC
Organism: Pseudomonadota bacterium; assembly: GCA_021849505.1. Classification (GTDB taxonomy): domain Bacteria; phylum Pseudomonadota; class Gammaproteobacteria; order Burkholderiales; family Rhodocyclaceae; genus Sulfuricystis. The sequence goes on along the minus strand of JAJZSW010000075.1, from coordinate 11,182 downwards.
TCAAGGAGGGCCTGACGCTCGACGACGCCTTGGTCAAGGCCATCAAGGAGCAGATCCGCGCCAACACCACGCCGCGCCACGTGCCGGCGAAGGTGCTGCAGGTGGCCGACATCCCGCGTACCAAGAGCGGCAAGATCGTCGAACTCGCCGTGCGCGAGGTCGTGCATGGCCGCCCGGTGAAGAACAGCGAGGCGCTGGCGAATCCCGAGGCGCTCGAACTGTTCCGCAACCGGGCCGAGCTATTGAGCTGAGGTTTCGAGGCTGTAGCTTGCCGTCCCGTCAGCGCTGACTTTCAGCGTTTGCGCCAGCCAAGGCAGCGTGTCCTTCAACGCGGCGGCGAGCGTCCAGGGCGGATTGACGAGGAACACACCGCTGCCATGCATTCCCATGCCATCCGCTGATGGAGGCTGGACGGTCAGAGTGCAGTTCAGCCAGTCGGGCGCGAGCTTCTTCAGCTTGCCGGCGAGGGTGATGCTCTCGTTCTTCTGCAGCAGCGGATACCAGACCATGAACGTACCGGTGGCGAAGCGCTGCAGGCCTTCCTTGACCGCCGTGACGACCTGCAGGTAGTCACGCTTGTCCTCGTAGGCCGGGTCGATGAGCACCAGCCCGCGGCGCGGTGGTGGCGGCAGCAGCGCCTTCATGCCGGCGAAGCCGTCTTCCTGCCGGATGGCCACGCGCTTCTGCGCATCGGGCGCGGCGCCGGCGATGGCCTGCCCAAGCAGCTTGACGTCGGCCGGATGCAGCTCGAAAAGTCGCAAGCGATCGGCTGGGCGCAGCGCGCGCAAGGCCAGCAGCGGCGAGCCGGGATAGCGGCGCAGCTTGCCGTCCGCATTGTCGGTGCGCACGGCCGCGACATAGCGGGCGAGCAGGGGCGGCAGGTCGGTACGCTGCCACAGCCGGCCGATGCCGTCCGTGAACTCGGCGTGCGTCATGGCCCGGCCGGCGTCGAGGCGGTAGCCGCCCGCACCGGCGTGCGTGTCGATCAGCCAGTAGGGCTTGTCCTTCTGGTTGAAGTAGTCGAGCACCGCAAGCAGCACCGTGTGCTTGAGGACGTCCGCGTGGTTGCCGGCGTGGAAAACATGGCGATAGCTGAGCATGGCGGAGACTAGAATGGAATCCATGAATGATACGCAAGCAATGGGTGAGCGCATATCGAAGCTGATGGCGCAGCGCGGCATGTGCTCGCGCCGCGAGGCCGACGCCTATATCGAGCGCGGGCTCGTCTATGTGAATGGCGAAAAAGTGACGCAGCTCGGCACGCGCTGCGCGCCGGATGCGCAGATCGAGCTGGCTTCGCGCGCCCAGAACCAGCAGGCGGCGCTGGCGACGATCCTGCTCCACAAGCCGGTGGGCTATGTCTCCGGGCAGGCCGAGGACGGCTACCAGCCCGCCGTCGTGCTGGTCAAACCGGACACGCAGATGGCGGGGGACTATCAGCGCTTCCGGCCGCAGCATCTGAAAGGGCTGGCGCCCGCCGGACGGCTCGACATCGATTCCACCGGCCTGCTGGTGTTGACGCAGGACGGCCGCGTCGCACGGCAACTGATCGGCGCAGACAGCGAGATCGAGAAGGAATATCTGGTCCGCGTCGAGGGGAAGCTGGACGAAGAGGGTCTCAAACGTTTGAATCACGGCCTGTCGCTTGACGGCAAGCCCTTGAAAAGGGCACGGGTGCGCTGGCAGAATGAGGACCAGCTGCAGTTCATCCTGAAGGAAGGCAAGAAGCGCCAGATCCGCCGCATGTGCGAACTGGTCGGGCTGCGCGTAACGGGGCTCAAGCGCGTGCGCATCGGCCGCGTGGCGCTCGGCGACCTGCCGATCGGGCAGTGGCGCTTTCTGCGGCCGGACGAAAAATTCTGAGGAGAGCGAAATGATCCTGACGAGCGACAGTTTCTTCGACGGCCAGCCGATTCCCGGCCAGTACGCGTTCTGCAACCCCGCGACGAGCGGCCACGTCTGCCTCGGCGGCAACCGCAACCCGCATCTGGCCTGGCGCGATGTTCCGACCGGCACGAAGTCCTACGCGGTGATCTGTCACGATCCCGACGTGCCGAGCCGCGGCGACGACGTCAACCAGGAAGGCCGCACGGTGCCCGCCAGCCTGCCGCGCGTCGATTTCTTCCACTGGGTGCTCGTCGACCTGCCTGCCAGCGTCTCCGGCATCGCCGCGGGCGAGTTTTCAGGCGGCGTCACGCCGCGCGGCAAGGCCGGTCCGGCGGCGGCGCACGGCGCGCGGCAGGGCATCAACGACTACACGGGCTGGTTCGCCGGCGACCGCGACATGAGCGGCGACTACTACGGCTACGACGGCCCCTGCCCGCCGTGGAACGACGAACTGCGTCACCGCTACGTCTTCACCGTGTTCGCGCTGGATGTCGAGCGGCTGCCGCTCGAAGGCAAATTCACCGGCCAGCAGGCGCGCGATGCGATGCGGGACCACGTTCTGGCCCAAGCCAGCCTGACCGGCCTCTATACGCTGAATCCGGCCGTCAAGTTGTAACGTTCAGGCAAGATCTTCCTTGCGAAGAAGGAAGATCTTGCCTTCCCCGCTTTCGGTGTCGAGCCAGGTGAGGGGCAACTGGGGGAAGGCGGCCTCCATGATGTCCCGGTTGTGGCCGACTTCCACGGCCAGCAGGCCGTGCGGCTTCAGGTGCTTCGGCGCATCGGCGAGGATGCGGCGCACGATGTCGAGCCCGTCGTCGCCGGCCGCCAGCGCGTTCTCGGGTTCGTGGCGGTATTCCGGAGGCAGTTCGCGCATCGCCTGAGCGGTGACGTAGGGCGGGTTGCTGATGATCAGGTCGTATCTGCGTGGGCGCTTGCCGAGGCCCGCGAACAGGTCGCCCTGCACGAGGCGCACGCGCTCCTCGAGGCCGTAGTCCGCGACGTTGCGCCTGGCGACTTCCAGCGCACCGGATGAAATGTCGGCGGCGTCGACCTGCGCATGCGGGAAGGCGTGCGCCATCAGGATGGCGAGGCAGCCGGAGCCGGTGCACAGATCGAGAGCGCTTTCGATGCCTTCCGGATCGTCCACCCAGGGCGCGAAGCCCTCGACCAGCAGGTCGGCGAAATAGGAGCGGGGGATCAGCACGCGTTCGTCGACATAGAAGCGCAGGCCGGCCTGCCAGGCTTCGCGCGTCAGGTAGGCGGCGGGCAGGCGGCGCGCGATGCGCTGCTGCAGCAGTTCGAGCACCGCGAGGCGCTCGTGGCGCGTCAGGCGCGCGTCGAGGTAGGGATCGAGCCGGTCCGGCGGCAGGTGCAGCGCATGCAGGATCAGCCAGGCGGCTTCGTCGTGCGCGTTGTCGCAGCCATGGCCGAAGCAGAGTTTCGCTTCGAGGAAGCGGCTGGTGCCCCAGCGCAGCCAGTCGCGGATCGTGTGCAGGTCGTCGAGGAGTTCGGACATATCCGTGGCCGCACTTTCAGTGCCGCTGTTCAGTGTTATGGTGGCGGCGATTCTAGCAATGCGCCAATATCGTCATGCTTGACACAAACTGACACACTTTATGTTCTCGTCCCGGCATTCGTTGTGAGAAAGTCTTGCGTTATGAATTCAACGATGAGAAATAGGGCATGAGGGCTCTGAGATGATCGGACGATTCCTTCTGGTGATGGCTACGGTTTGGGGACTGGCCATGCCTGTGGCTTACGGTGCCGATGTGCCGGACAGCCTGAAACTCGAAAAGGAGTTGCAGAGCCTGTCATGGCCGGGGTTCCGTTCCGTCGTCGAAGCGATCCCCAAACTCAAGGCGGAGGTCGATCGCCATGGCCAGTTAGGCTGGCAATACGTGCGTGCGAACTATCGGACCTACCCCTGGAAGAAGAACATCGACAGACTGGACCCAGATCAGCGGCGGCAGCTGGCGACGCTGATCCGGACGGCGAAAAGCACCGGAGCGGCGAAATCCAGGGGACCTGCCGGCAGCTAGCTGCCATCCCGGCAGCGCCGACTTTTCAGGTCAGCAGCTTGCGGAAGGCGGCTTCGTAGATGCGCGCGAGCGGTTCGATGTCGGCGCGGGCGACGCGCTCGTCGATCTTGTGGATCGTGGCGTTGACCGGCCCGAACTCGACGACTTCGGGACAGATGTCGGCGATGAAGCGGCCGTCCGAGGTGCCGCCGCTGGTGGAGAGTTCGGCAGTGACATCGCTTTCGATCTGGATCGCCTCGACCAGCGCGCTGACCAGCCGGCCGGGCTGGGAGAGGAAGGGCCGGCCGCCGAGCGTCCAGTGCAGGTCGTATTCGAGGCTGTGCCGGTCGAGGATCTGATGCACGCGCGCCTGCAGCCCCTCCGCGGTGCTGGCGGTGGAAAAACGGAAGTTGAACAGTACTTCGAGCGTGCCCGGCACGACGTTGGTGGCGCCTGTGCCGGCGTGGATGTTCGAGATCTGGAAGCTGGTCGGCGGGAAGAATTCGTTGCCGATGTCCCAGTGCGCGGCGGCGAGCTCGGCCAGCGCGGGCGCGGCGCGGTGGATCGGGTTCTTGACCTTTTCCGGATAGGCGACATGGCCCTGCACGCCCTTGACGACCAGCTTGCCGGAGAGCGAGCCGCGCCGGCCGTTCTTGATGGTGTCGCCCTGCCGGTCGACCGAGGTCGGTTCGCCGACGATGCAGCCGTCGAGGTGCTCGCCGCGTGCCTTGAGTGCCTCGACCACCTTGACGGTGCCGTCGGTGGCATCGCCTTCCTCGTCCGAGGTGAGCAGGAAGCCGATCGAGCCGTTGATGTTTGGGGTGCTGGCGAGCAGCCGCTCGACCGCCACGACGGCGGCGGCGACCGAGGTTTTCATGTCGGCGGCGCCGCGGCCGTAGAGAAAGCCGTCGCGCTCGGTCGGCACGAAGGGGTCGGAAGACCATTTCTCGACCGGGCCGGGCGGCACGACATCGGTATGGCCGGCGAAGACGATCAATGGTTTTGCGGTGCCCAATCTCGCCCAGAGGTTGCGTACGAGGCCGGTCGGTCCAGTGCTGTCCATGCGCTCGCAGACGAAGCCGAGCGGCGCGAGGCGCGCGGCGACGAGGTCGAGGCAGCCCGCATCCTCGGTGGTGATCGAGCGGCGCGCGATCAGGTCCTTGGCAAGATCCAGGGTGGCGGACACGCGCTCAATCCATCCGCAAGGTGAACTCGGAGAAGCTCGCGCCGCCTTCGGTGGTCGTGTTGGTCGCGTCCGGATTGGAGAGCGATACGCGCGGCTTGTCATCGGCAGCCTTTTCCTGGGCGGCGTTGTTGATCAGCCAGTGCAGGTTGTTGGCCGAGTCGGCATTGCCGAGCGCCTCTTCCAGCGTGATCGTGCCGGCCTTGTAGAGCGCGTGCAGCGATTGCTCGAAGGTCTGCGAGCCCGGCGACATGCTTTGTTCCATCGCCTCCTTGATGCCGTTGAGGTCGCCCTTCTCGATCAGTTCGCCGATATAGCGCGAGTTCAGCATCACTTCGACCGCGGGAAGGCGCGCGCCGTCGGGCTTCTTGACGAGACGCTGGGAGATGATGGCTTTCAGCGTCACGCCCAGGTCGGCGAGCAGCGCGGGCCGGTTCTCGAGCGGGAAGAAGCTGATGATGCGCGACATCGAATGGTAGCTGTTGTTGGCGTGCAGCGTGGCGAGGCAGAGATGGCCGGATTGCGCGTAGGCGATCGCCTGTGTCATGGTTTCCTTGTCGCGGATTTCGCCGATGAAGATGCAGTCCGGCGCCTGGCGCAGCGCGTTCTTCAGCGCGATCGGGAAGGCGCGCGTGTCGGCGCCGACCTCGCGCTGGTTGACGATGGATTTCTTGTTGCGGAAGATGAACTCGATCGGGTCTTCCAGTGTCAGGATGTGGCCGGACATCCGCTCGTTGCGGTAGTCGAGCATCGCGGTCAGCGAGGTGGTCTTGCCCGATCCGGTGGCGCCGACCATCAGCACGAGGCCGCGCTTCTCCATGATGATGTCGGCCAGCACCGGCGGCAGGTTGAGCGTGTCGAGCGCCGGGATCAGCGCCGGGATGTAGCGGACGACGAAGGCCGGGGTGCCCTTCTGGCGCATCACGGAAATACGGTAGTTGCCGACCCCGGCGAGCGCATAGCCGGTGTTGAGCTCCATCGTGTCTTCGAACTCGGCGAGCTGGCGCTCGGTGAGGATTTCCTGCATCAGTCCCATGACGGTGGCCGCGTCCATCGTCTGCTGGTTCACCGGCATGGACACGCCGTTGATCTTGATGTTGATGGGCGCACCCACCGAAACGAAGATGTCCGAGGCGTTCTTCTCGGCCATCAGCTGGAAAAGTCGGTGCATGGCGCCCATCGTGGCTCTCCCCGGTTGCTTGGATCAGTCGCGCAGCAGTTCGTTGATACTGGTCTTGGAGCGGGTCTGGGCGTCGACCTTCTTGACGATCACCGCGCAATAGAGGCTGTAGCTGCCGTCCTTGGAGGGCAGGTTGCCGCTGACGACCACCGAGCCGGCCGGGACGCGGCCGTAGATGATCTCGCCGGTGGCGCGGTCGTAGATCTTGGTGCTCTGGCCGATGAACACGCCCATCGAGATCACGCAGTTGTCCTCGACGATGACGCCCTCGACGACCTCGGAGCGCGCGCCGACGAAGCAGTTGTCGCCGATGATGGTCGGGTTGGCCTGCAGCGGCTCGAGCACGCCGCCGATGCCGACGCCGCCGGAGAGATGCACGTTTCTGCCGATCTGCGCGCAGGAGCCCACGGTCGCCCAGGTGTCGACCATCGTGCCTTCGCCGACGTAGGCGCCGATATTCACGAAGCTGGGCATCAGCACCACCGATGGCGCGATGTGGGAGCCGCGGCGCACCACGGCGCCCGGGACGACGCGGAAGCCGCCCTTCTGGAAGGTGTGGTTGTCGTAGGTGGCGAACTTGGTCGGCACCTTGTCGAAGTAGCGCAGCGCGCCACCGTCCATCACCACGTTGTCCTCGAGGCGGAAGGACAGCAGCACGGCCTTCTTGATCCACTGGTGGGTCACCCACTGGCCGTCGATCTTCTCGGCGACGCGCAGCTTGCCGGCATCGAGTTCGCCGAGGATGTGCTGGACCGCTTCGCCGACGCGGGCGGGGGCGGAGCCGGGCTTCAGGTTGGCGCGGTCTTCCCAGGCCTGGTCGATGAGGGTTTGCAGTTCGTGCATGGCGGTTTCCTTGTCAATAAGGTTCAAAGCAGATTCAGAGCGACTGGCAGAAGGCGGCGATGCGTTCCGCCGCCACGAGGCATTCTTCAACGCTGGCGACCAGCGCGATGCGGACGAAGTCGCGGCCGGGATTGGTGCCGGCGGCATCCCTCGCGAGATAGCTGCCGGGCAGGACGGTCACATTATATTGGGCGCGCAGGCGGCGGGTGAATTCGGTGTCCGACAGGCCGGTCGGCTTGACGGAGGCCCAGAAGTAGAAACCGGCGTCAGGCACTGCGGTCTGCAGGTGCCGCGTGAGGATCGGCGCGAGGCGTTCGAACTTCTCGACATAGCGTCGGCGGTTGTCCGCGACGTGCGTCTCGTCGCGCCAGGCCGCGGCGCTGGCCGCCTGGATCGGCGGCGACAGCGCGCAGCCCTGGTAGGTGCGGTAGAGCCAGAACTTCTGCATGATCGCTGCGTCGCCGGCGACGAACCCGGAACGCATGCCCGGCACGTTCGAGCGCTTCGACAGGCTGCTGAACATGACGAGGTTCCGGTAGTCGTCGCGGCCGAGTCGGCGCGCGGCCTGCAGCCCGCCCAGCGGGGGATGCGCCGCGTCGAAGTAGATCTCCGAATAACACTCGTCGGCCGCGATTACGAAGCCGTGACGGTCGGACAGTTCGAACAGCGTCCGCCATTCGTCGAGCGACATCACCTTGCCGGTCGGGTTGCCGGGCGAGCAGACATAGACGAGCTGGCAGTCCTCCCAGACTTCTTCCGGCACGCGCGTCCAGTCCATGCGGAAATCGTTTTCCGGCAGCGTGTTGAGGAAGAAGGGGCGCGCGCCGGCGAGCAGGGCGGCGCCTTCGTAGATCTGGTAGAAGGGGTTGGGCGAAATCACGACTGGCTGCCGGTGCTTGCGCTCGATCACGGCCTGGGCGATCGCGAACAGCGCCTCGCGCGAACCGGCGACCGGCAATACTTGTGTGGCGATGTCCGGAGCGGGGATGCCGTAGCGCCTCGCGATCCACTCGGCGATGGCGCGGCGCAGGTCCTCGCTGCCGTTGGTGGCCGGGTAGCTGGCCAGGCCGCCGAGATTGGCAATCAGGACATCCTTGATGAACTGCGGCGTCGGGTGCTGCGGCTCGCCGATGTGCAGCTTGATCTCGGACAGCCCGGCAGGAGGCGTCGTATCGGCGTAGAGGTCGCGGAGCTTCTCGAAGGGATAGGTCTGCAGCTTGTCGAGGTTCGGGTTCATCGTTCGGTTACCGTTCAGCCCCGCGTGTTCGACTGCGCCGGGAAAGCGTCCAGTTCGACTCTGGGCGCGGGCTGCCAGCCCTTCTTGCGGTGCTCGGCGACGACGTTGGTGAAGATGCCGCCGCGTACGAAGAAGCGGGCGGTCAGGCGCATGAAACGCGGTTTGGTCGCTTTCACCAGGTCGTCGAGGATGCGGTTGGTGACGTCCTCGTGGAAATGGCCCTCGTCGCGGAAGCTCCAGATATAGAGCTTCAAACTCTTCAACTCGACGCACAGCTTGTCGGCGATGTAGTCGAGCGTCAGCACGGCGAAATCCGGCTGGCCGGTCTTGGGGCAGAGGCAGGTGAATTCCGGGATTTCCATGTGGATCCGGTAATCGCGCTGCGGGGCCGGATTGGGGAAGGTTTCGAGTGTCTTGGTCGGTGCGGAAGGCATGGCGGCGGGTGATCGATAAGGCAGCGGCGATTATAGGGTGCCGTTCTGCCGGCGCCGACTTTTGTCGGAGCCGCAATTTGTTGCAATTTTGCGTCGATTGGGGAGAATACGGGCCACGCGACGGGCCCCCTAGTCCCGATCGAACAACACCAACAATCATGGAGGAAACGCAATGCCTATGCCACGCCTGATTCCCGCCCTCATCGCCCTGGCCTTTTCCGGCAGCGCGGCCGCTTCCGGCTTCCAGTTGCAGAACCAGACCGGCTCGGGCAACGGCAATGCATTCGCCGGTGCGGCGGCAGCGGCGGAGGATGCGGGCACGATATTCTTCAATCCAGCTGGCATGTCGTATTTACCAGCGGGACACAATATTTCATTGTCAGGAACTCTGCTCAACCGTAACATCAATTTCAGTAACAAAGGTTCTACAGTCGACGTTCTTGGCCCGGGTGCAGCATTTTTCCCCTTGCCCACTGGCAATGGCGGTAATGCAGGTGGATTGGCACTGCTTCCGCATGGCTACTGGGCAATGGGAGTAACCCCAAATTTATCTGTTGGAGTTGGAGTTGGCCCGACATTCGGCAATACGACCGAATACGATTTTGACTTTGTCGGCCGCAATGCGGGTTACTTCTTCGAGATGAAGCAGATCAACATAAACCCTTCAATTGCTTACAAGGTCAGTGAAAAATTATCGCTGGGATTCGGTATCAACATTGCACATAACGAATCACACTTCAAACAAGGTGTTTCACTAGTAGATCCGACGGGTATTACCACAGGAGGTATTCCTTTCCCGGCAAACAACTTCCTCGACGTCAAGGGTGACGACTGGGCAGTCGGCTACAACTTTGGGGCGATGTTCCAATTGTCACCAAGTACGCGAGTAGGCATTGCCTATCGTTCCGAGCTTAAGTTCGAACTTGAAGGCAAGCAGGAATATGCTGCGCAGAATGCATTGCTTCGCAATCAGGATATTAAAGCGATCTTGAAAACGCCAGCGAACCTCTCCATGGCCGTTTCACAAAAACTTAACGATAAGTGGGAAATGCTAGGAGATTTGACATGGACTGACTGGAGCGTTGTGGATACGCTTTATCTGCAAAACAAAGATACAGGTGCCGCGCTGCATAAATTACCGTACAACTTCAAAGATACTTGGCGGATCGGATTCGGGGCCAATTACCTTTATAGCGACAAGGTGAAGGTTCGTTTCGGGATAGCGCATGACAAGTCCCCAGTCAAATCTGCTGCCGATCGTACGATGACATTGCCTGATGCTGACCGAACCTGGCTGTCCATTGGTGCGAAGTACTCTCTGACAAGCAAGTCTTCTTTGGATGTGGGCTATACACATATCTTCTTCGCTGATGCCCAAACTGCGCGCGCCGTTACTACCGGCTATCCGGGTCCTGAAACGCTGCGACAGACAATACGTGGTGATATCGATACCAGCGTCGATATTTTGTCTGTGCAGTACAACCACAACTTCTGATTGCTGTCGGCAGAAACAACCGATCCCCGGCCTGACCGGGGATTTTTTTGAAGTGCGGCACAACAGGTTTGCGTGAGGAGGGACTCATGGACAAGATCTGGCTGAAGAGTTATCCGCAGGGCGTGCCGGCGGAGATCGGCATCGATCACCTGCCATCGCTGGTGGCGCTGTTCGAGGAGGCCTGCGCGAAGTACGCCGGCAAGGTCGCCTTCATCAGCATGGGCGCAACGCTGACCTACCGCCAGCTCGACCAGCGCAGCCGGGAGTTCGCCGGCTGGCTGCAGTCGCTCGGCCTGCAGAAGGGCGACCGGGTGGCGCTGATGATGCCCAACCTGCTGCAGTATCCGGTGGCCTTGTTCGGCACGCTGCGCGCCGGTTGCGTGGTGGTGAATTGCAACCCGCTCTACACCCCGCGCGAACTCGAATACCAGCTGCAGGATTCCGGCGCGAAGGCGATCGTCATCGTCGAGAATTTCGCGCACACGCTGGAGCAGGTGCTGCCCCGCACTTCGGTCAAGCATGTCGTCGTGACGCCGATGGGCGAGATGCTCGGCCTGGTCAAGGGCGCACTGGTGAATTTCGTCGTGCGCAAGATCAAGAAACTGGTGCCGCCCTGGAATATTCCCGGCGCGATCAATTTCTTCCAGGCGCTGGTGGTCGGTCAGAGCCACGGCATGACGCCCGTGCCGCTGGGACAAGGCGACATCGCCTTCCTGCAATACACCGGCGGCACGACCGGCGTGGCGAAGGGGGCCATCCTGACCCACGCCAATATCGGCGCGAACGTCACGCAGGCTTCGGCGTGGATCGCGCCCGTATTGCGCGAAGGCGAGGAGCTTATCGTCACCCCCCTGCCGCTGTACCACATCTTCGCGCTGACAGTCAGCCTGACCCTGCTGCGCATG
>JAJZSW010000074.1 GCA_021849505.1 Pseudomonadota bacterium | reverse complement strand
CTCGTTGGCCGTGGGGCGGCGATATTCATGGCAGGTTCGGCAGGGATGGAGGGAGTCGGATTGTGCAGGAAATGCCGGCACGCATCCACCACCGGTGCCGTCGCGCGGAAGCTGACTTTCATGCCGCGGCAAATACTTGACTATTTACGTATGACATTCATACTGGGATCGCAGTCCGCACCCTTCACCAAGGAGTTGCCATGAATCCCCAAATGCCCATCCCCAACGACCGCGCCGCGTTCAACGCGGCACTGGCCGAAATCCACCACGACCATGCCGCCATGCGCGATCTGGCCGAACTGGCCATCCGGTCGGGATTTCCCACCGACGAGGTCTTGTCGCTGGCGGAAATGGTCGGCAGCCACGAACGCGCCGAGGCGCGCCTGTTTGCCCTGCCTTTCGTCACCATTCCGCCGGAGAGCGTCACCGCCAGCGCGGCACGCGCGCACCGGCACTGCATGGAATACAGCACCGGGAACTATCGCCTGCCCGACCGTGGCGCTGCGGCAGCGTTGTTCGTCGACACCCTGCTCGCCCACCTCGCCGCCGAGGACGCCTGGCTGGCGCGCGAGGCCGAACACCAGAAGGAGCGCCTGAAAACCCACGATTGACCCACAACCGAGCCTCCGCGTGCCGTCCCCCCAGCGCCGACTTTCAGGGCCTGACGCTTACGGCTTCAGGTCGAGCACCGGCGTGTCGGCGAAGGCGTCGATGCCGTCGATTTCGATCATGTTCTCGCGCACCGCGATGACATCGACCTCGGTGAGCGCGATCAGGTTCGGCCGATACGGCGAGCGCGTGGCGAACACACCGCGCAGCGGGTTGGCGGGATCGCCGCGCGGATGCACCTGCAGGACCGCGCGCTTCTCGGGCGTGTCGTTGCGGTCGAACCACCAGAGCACCTGCAGCGATTTCAGGCGTTCCACGCCCAGCAGCGCGGGCTGGTAGCGCCTGTCGATCTCAATGAAGGTCTTGCCGCCGGATTTCCTGACCCAGCCGACCGGGTTCATCGTAAAGACCGGCGCTGCCTTGCGCTCGGCGTCGGCATGGGCCGGGTGAATCCAGGCGCTGGCAGCGGCGGTGGCGAGCAGCAGCCCGCCGATCAGGGAATGCGGCTTCAATGCTTGCCCTCCGGTCGAGCTCAGCCGATCGAGCCCATCGGCCCGGGATAGCTCACTTCGTCGAGCAGGCCCGTGTCGACGTCGTAGATGAAGCCGCGCACGGTCACCGCATCCGGGCCCTCGGTCGGAATCCACGGGTGGCTCAGGATCGCCGACAGGCCGCGCCGGACATCCCACTGCAACCGCTCCTTCTGCTTCGCGTCGCACGGTGCATCGAGCGGCTCGAGCGCGCCGCGGAAGGCATGGAAGGCCGTCGGCGTCGACGCCGCGGTCTTGCAGCTGGTGAAGGCGCGCCCGGTCGCCTGGCCGAGCAGCTTCTCGGCCGCGGGATCGCCTTCCAGCCCTGCCTTGAGCAAATCGTCGGTGAAGGCGAGCATGCCGCAACGCGTGTGGTGGATCAGGATGATCTCGTTGGTATTCAGCAGGTGATGCGAAATGATCAGGCAGCGGATCGTGTCGTCGGTCACCACGCCGCCGGCATTACGGATGATGTGCGCATCGCCGGTCTGCAGGCCGAGCAGGTCCTCGACGTCGATGCGCGCGTCCATGCAGGCGACGACGGCGACATGCCGGGCCGGCGCGATCGGCTGCTTGCCCGGATGCACGGGTTTGTGGATAGCCTCGCCCTTGGCGTAGCGCTTGTTGTTCTCGAGATAGGTGTCGGTATTCACGTTTGCCATGTTCTCTCTCCTCGTTGAAGTGGATTGACGACGTTCTGCGCGCCGCCTGCGTCACGCGATGGCGTGACGTCAGTTCATCGTACGCTTCAGCACGCCCAGAAAAAACCTTATTTTGACAATGGGATGGGAAGCCGCAGGACGGTAGAAAGTCGGCGCTGGCAGAACGGCATCGCGCCATGATGTATGATGTTTTATATATTTCTTCATACTTCATCTCTCCATGATGAAACGCACCATGACATTCTTCCTCGCCGGCCTGCTGCTGGCCGGCAGCCTGACCCTGCAGGCCCACGAAGGCAGCGACCTCGACAGCATCCTCGCCAAGAAGCGCAAGGAAGACATCAGCTTCGCGCAACTGATGCAGGTGATGCACCAGGCGACACAGATGATCTTCGACGGCATCATGTTCGAGAACAAGGAAATGGTCGCGCTTGGCGCGCATCTCCTCGACGAGCATCCCGCCCCGGCGCGGGGGCCGGCGGCCGACATGGTGCCGGAGAAGCGCGCCGAGTTCAGGAACGTGATGCCGGCCTACGACAAGGTCTTTCACCTCGCCGCCGACCGCGTGCGCGCCGCCGCCGCCAAGGGCCAGTGGCAGGATGCCTACGCCGGCTATCGCGAAATCGCCGATGCCTGCGTCGCCTGCCACGCAGCCTGGCGCCCGTATGCCCTGTCGCGCCAGTCCCGGCCGGCGCAGTAAGCAGTCATTGCCTTACGCTATCCAGGCAATGTCAACGATTCATTGGATCAATCTTCCAGGTTGATCTGTAATCCGCTCAACGCCTCCGGCCGGAGGCGCCTGCATGGAGGATCGGACGATGGATGCGCGCAGCTGGCAGGAAGCGGTGATCGAAGCTGTCGCCCAGTTCGGGCTGGGTCTGGCGGGCAGTTGAAAGTCGGTGTTGGCGGGACGGCACCGCCACGCTACTCGCAGCTGCGGCAGTGGTTGATCTCGATGGTGACGTGATCGAGGCCGTGGATCGCGGCCAGCTTGTCCCGCCAGGTCTCGAGCGGCAGCGGCGTATGCGTCACCAGCGAGAGGATGCACGCGCGGCTGGCCGGGCCGACGCGCCAGACGTGCAGGTCGGCGATTTCGTGATCCGGCGCGGCCGCGACGATCTGCCGGATCTCGTCGGCGACATGGCCGTGATCTTCGGCGTCGAGCAGCATGCCGGCGGAATCGCGCGCCAGGCCGAACGCCCAGCGACCGACGACGATGGCGCCGACGATGCCCATCAGCGGATCGAGGAAGGCCCAGCCGAACAGCATGCCGCCGCCGAGCGCGACAATGGCGAGCAGCGAGGTCAGCGCGTCGGTCAGTACATGCAGGTAGGCAGCGCGGTGATTGTGGTCGACATGCTCATGGCCATCGTCATGGTCGTGGTCGAGCAGCCAGGCCGAAGCAAGGTTCACGGCCAGGCCGAAGACCGCGACGATCATCGCCTCGGTGTAATGGATCGCCACGGGGGCGAACAGGCGTGCGACCGACTCCCAGGCCATCCAGACCGCGACCGCACCGAGGAACAGCGCGCTCGAATAGCCGGCCAGCGCAGTGACCTTGCCAGTGCCGAAGGTGTAGCGCGCGTCGACCGCGCGCTGGCGTGCGAAGCGGTAGGCGAAGACCGCGAGGCCCAGCGCGCCGACATGGCTCGCCATGTGCCAGCCGTCGGCCAGCAGCGCCATCGAGCTGGACAGCCAGCCGGCGATCAACTCGATCACCATCGCGGCGAAGGTCAGGCCGACCACCCAGCGCGTGCGTTGCTCGGCCTGGCGTACGCGCTCTGACGCCAGGCCGAAATCGTGGCTGTGCTGCCAGGTGGACAGGTCGTGGTTGGTTTGCGTGTTCATCGCGCGGTTCGCTCCATCCGTAGAGTTCGGTGTCGGCCGGGCCGCATTTTCCGAATCGACAACGACATTATTTCAAATTAAAAGTGACCTTGCTCTCGGCCTTGCCCGGCAGCGTAATCGCCAGCGCGGCGCGCACGCCGACGCCGACCTTGAAGCTGCCCTTGGCGGCCATGCGGTTCTCGCCCGCCGGTTCGAGAGCGACCACGGTTTTCTCGCTGCCGCTGTAGAACGTCACCTGCGCCTTGGCGCCGTCTGTGGCCACCGGCTTGTCATGGTCGGTGACATGCAGGGTCAGCGCATCGGCCTTGGCCATCAGTTCGAAGGTGAGCTTGCCGGCATCGCGCACGATGCCGCCATGCTTCGGTCCATGGTCGTGGCCGGCACCGGCGTGGACGAGCGGGGCTGCGAATGCCACGGCACTGCAGAGGATTATCAAGGCGTGTTTCATGAAAATATCTCCTTGCGTTAGCCTTCGTTGATTGGGTCGGGGTTGCGGCGCAGAGTCTGGCCGGTGTCGATCGCCTTGCGCACGGCGCCGAAGCGCAGGTAAAGCGCCGGTACCACGATCATGTTGAGCGCCGTCGAGCTGACCAGCCCCCACAGAATGACGACGGCCATCGGCGCCTGGATTTCCGAACCTGGTTGACCACCGGACAAGGCCAGCGGCACCAGCGCCAGGCCGGCGGCGAGTGCGGTCATCAGTATCGGCACCAGGCGTTCTTCGGCGCCACGCCGGACGGCTTTCCGGACATCCTTCACGGCGTCGTGTTCGACCAGATGGTGGACGTGGGAAATCATCATCACGCCGTTGCGCGTGGCGATGCCGAACAGCGTGATGAAGCCGATGATCGACGCCAGGGTGACGATGCCGCCTGCCGCATACACGCCCGCCACGCCGCCGATGATCGACAGCGGCAGGTTGAGCATGACGATGAAGGCATCGCGCGCCGAGTGGAAGGCGACGAACAGCAGCAGGAAGATGCCCACCACCACGGCGGCGCCGAGCAGCGCCAGGGTGCGCGAAGCTTCGGCTGCCGACTCGAACTGGCCGCCGAACTCGATGTGGTAGCCGGTCGGCAGCTTGACGTCGCGCGCCACCTTGGCCTGCATTTCCTCGACCACGCTCTTCAGGTCGCGGCCGGCGACGTTGGCCATGACCACCAGCTTGCGCTGGACGTTCTCGCGGTTGATGAAATACGGCCCGCGGTCGTTCTCGATGTCGGCCAGCGCCGCCAGCGGCAGGCGCGCGCCGGTCGGCGTGGTGATCAGCGTGGACCGGATCGCGTCGAGGTTGCCGCGCACCGCCGGGTCGTAACGCACCACCAGGTCGAAGCTCGTCTGTCCCTGCAAGACCTTGGACACGGTCAGGCCGTTGAAGGCGGTCGCGATGCTTTCCGAAACCTCTTTTGCCGACAGGCCGTGGCGGGCCAGCGCATCGCGTCGGTATTTGATCGACAGGAAGGGAATGTCGACCTGCTGCTCGGGCTGCACGTCGACGGCACCCGCGACAGTGGCCATGACGCCCTGCACCTCCTGCCCCAGGCGGCGCAGTTCGGCAAGGTCGCTGCCGAAGATCTTCACCGCGATGTTGGCGCGCGTACCCGACAGCATGTGGTCGATGCGGTGCGAAATCGGCTGGCCGACCACGACCTGAACGCCCGTCAGCCTGGCGAAGTCCTCGCGCAGCGCGGCGAGAAATTCCTCCTTGCTGCGCGCATTGTTACCGGTGACCATTTTCAGGCTGACCTCGATTTCCGACTGATGCACATCGAGCGCATGCGGATCGAGCGGCGAGCGTCCGGTGCGGCGCGCCGTGGCAATCACTTCGGGATGCGCGAGCAGGACGTCCTCGACCGTCTGCATCAGCTTGGCCGATTCCTCGAAGGCGGTGCCGGGCAGGGTCTCGGCGCCGACCGTCAGCGTGCCTTCGTTGAAGTCGGGCAGAAAGGACTGGCCCGCCATGCCGAGACCGATCAGGGCCACGATGAGGAGTCCGCCGCTTGCCAGCGAAATGGCTTTCCATCGATCGATCGTGGCATCGAGCAGGCGCCGGTAACGGTCGTGCAGCCAGACGATCAGGCGGGTTTCGTGATCGGTACGTACCTCCTTCGCTGCGCCGAGAAACATCGAGGCCAGCACCGGCGTCACGGTGATCGACACCAACAGCGAGGCGAACAGCGAAATGACGTAGGCCAGGCCGAGCGGTACCATCAGCCGCCCTTCGATGCCCGAGAGGAAGAACAGCGGCACGAAGACCAGCATGATGATCAGCGTGGCGAAGACGATGGAGCCCTGGATTTCCCTGGTGGCCATGAACACCACATGCATCGTCGACTCGCGCCGACCATCGGGCTTGGCGTGATTTTCGCGCAGGCGGCGCACGATGTTTTCCACGACGATGATGGCGTCATCGACCAGTGCGCCGAGCGCGATGGCCATGCCGCCCAGCGTCATGGTGTTGATCGTCGCGCCGAGTGCCTTCAGCGACAGCACGGCGGCCAGCAGCGACAGCGGCAGGGCCACCAGCGTGATCGCCGTCGAACGCACCGAGAGCAGGAAGGCGAAGACGATGGCGATGACCAGAATCGCGCCGTCGCGCAGCGCCGCCATCAGGTTGGCGATGGACGTCTCGATGAAGTCGGCCTGGCGGAACAGGCGCTCCTCGATCTTCATGCCTTCCGGCAGGGACTTCTGGATCTCGGCGATGGTGCCGTCAAGAACGCGCGTCAGGTCGAGCGTGTTGGCGGCCGGCTGGCGCTGAATGCCGAGCACCACGGCCGGCTTGCCGTTGGTCGAGCCGAGGCCGCGCTTGGCGGCAACGCCGAGCGCCACGTCGGCGACATGGCGGATCAGCACCGGCTGGCCGTGCTTTACGGCCACCACCGCCTCGGCGACATCCTCGATGTGGCGTACCCGGCCGATGCCCTGGATCAGGTACTCCTGGCCGTTCTCGGCGTAGAAGCCGGCGGCGGCGTTGCTGTTCGACCCTGCGACCGCTTTCACCACCGCGTCGATGGTCAGGCCGTAGGCGGCCAGCCGCTCGGGCTTGAGCGTCACCTGGAACTGTTGCAGGTCGCCCCCGATGGGCAGCACCTCGGCAACGCCAGGCACGGCCAGAAGACGCTTGCGCAACACGTAATCGGCGGTGTTCTTCAGCTCGATGGTGGAATGTTGGTCCGAGGTCAGGGCGATGAACATGATTTCGCCCATGATCGAGGAGGCCGGCGCCATTACCGGCGCCTCGACCCCCGGCGGCAGCGCGGCCTTCGCCAGTTGCAGCTTCTCGGCGACCACCTGGCGCGCCAGAGTGGCATCGGTGCCCCAGGCGAATTCGACCGTGATGACCGACAGGCCGATCTTGGTCGAGGACCGCACGCGGCGCACGCCCGGCGCACCGTTGAGCGCGGTTTCGATGGGAAAGGTGACCTGCGTCTCCATGTCGGTCGGGTTCATGCCGGCCGCCTCGGTAACGACGGTGACCGTCGGCGCCGTGAGGTCGGGGAAGACGTCGACCGGGGTGCGCAGGGTTTCACGCCCGCCCCAGACGAGCAGCAGCAGCGCGCCCATGACCACGAAGAGCCGGTTGCGCAGCGACCATTGAATGATGTGTCCAATCATGAGGGTTACCCTTAGTGCGCGTGGCCGGCCGGGCCCGCTTTCGATGTCGACAGGCGGATCAGATAAGCACCCTTGCTGACAATGCGCTGCCCCGGTTCGATGCCGGCGACGATGGCGATGCGTTCGCCGTCGCGTAAGCCGGTCTGGACGATGCGTCGCTCGAAGCTTTCGCCGCCGGTCTGCACGTAGACGACCTGCGTGCCGCTCTCGTCCTGCACCGCACTGGCCGGCACGCGCACGGCCGCGTTACCGTCGCCCGAGAGGATTTGCGCCTTGACCGTCATGCCCAGACGCAACTTGCCCTCCGTGTTGGCGAACTCGAAGACGACCGGCACGGTACGGGTCTGCGCGTCGACCACGCCGCCGACCGCAACCAGCCGGCCGTTCTTGCCGGCTTCGATGGCGAAGGGCTGCGCAAAACCGTCGACGGCGAACGCGGCGCCGCTCGGATTGCCGAGGCGGCCGATCTCGCTCTCCGGCACACGCGCTTCCAGCCAGAGTTTCGCGGTGTCGGCGACATGAACGATAGGCGCGCCTTCATTGACGAAGGCACCGGCCGAAACCGAAACATCGGCGATGACGCCGTCGATGGGTGACTTCAGCGCGATGCCGCCGCCGCCGCCCAGACCCTGGGCGCGTGCACCGGCGGCCTGCGCTTCGGCTGCCGCGATGCGCTCGTTGGCGCGCGCTTCGAGCAGGCGTTTTTCCGCGACGGCTTCGTCCTTGAACAGGACTTCCATGCGCTCACGTTCGCGGCGGGCCTGTTCGAGGCCGATGCGTGCCTTGCCGGCGGCCGCTTCGAGTGTCGCCTGATCGCTTTCCCCGCCGAGGCGCGGCGTCAGCAGGGCCAGTACCTGCCCCTTTTTTACCGTCTGGCCGATGCGCGGGAAAGCACCGCTGGCGCGCAGGATGCCCGCAGCCGGGGCAACAATCTGCGCCTCGCCGTCGGGCACTCCCTTGAGCGTGCCGGTTGCCGTCACCGCCGCGCGCACCAAGCCTTTGTCGGCTTCAACCGTGGCGAAGTCGATCTTCCACTGCTGTTCCTTGGTGAAGGTGATGGCGCTGTCCTCCGCGTGCGTGCCATGTGCTGCTGCCGCCGCCTTGGCGTCGGCATGCACGGTGACCGGACCGAGCTCATGGGTCAGCGTGCCGCTGGGCGTGTCCACGATCAGGGTCAGTTCGCGCTCGCCGGACGTTTTGGGGGTAACGTTGGGTTTGAAGATGCCGGGCACGGCCGATACGTCGGCGAAGAAGCGCTCTTCCGCCCCGTTTTCGCCCGCCAGCACGACGGTGAGCTTGCCTTGGGCGACGGGCTTGAAGTCGGCCAACTGCGTGAAGTGGGCGACAAAGGTTGCGGCCTGGCCGGCGATCAGCGCGGGAAATTCGACAAAAAGCTCGCTTCTTTCACTGAAATGGGTGAGCTTTGCGCCGGCTTCCTCATGATGGTCCGCGGCAATCGGTGCGGCTTGTTTGTCACCGCAAGCGGCGAGCAGCAGCGCCAGCAAGGTGGCAAGGGTGAGGGTTTTCATTGTGGATGATTTCCTGTCAATTGATCGAGTTCGATGCGCGCCGTGCGCGCCTTCGCTTCGAGGTCGAGCGCCGTGAGTTCGGCCTCCAGTGCGCCCTTGTAGGCGTCGAGCAGTTCGAGCACGCCGGATTCGCCGGCTTTGTAAGCACTCTCGGCGATGCGCAGCAGTTCGGCCGAGGGTGCGACGGCCTCGCTGCGGTAGCGCGCCGCGGCTGCGGCGAGTTGCGTGGCCTGGCGATGCAGGCCGAGCAGTTCGCCTTCCGCCTGCTGGCGGGCGAGACCGAGTTCGGCGCGCGCCGCCAGCATTTGCGCGGCGCTGCGCCGGTCGGCGGCCTGCTGGCGGTCGAACAGCGGCAGCGTGAAGGACAGCATCACCATGTTGCCGTTCTCGCGCAGCGGCCCGTCCTCGACGCGCTTGCCGCCGACGCCGAGGGTCAATTCAGGCAGGTTCCGCCGGGCGGCGGCGTTGTCGGCCTGCGCCGCCTCGGCTCGCGCCGCGAGGGCGGCGAACTCGGGCCGGGCGGCGAGCTTGCCCTGCAGCTCGGGCAGGGGCGGCGGTGCGTCCGGCAACAGCGGGCCGGCGAGATCGCCCCCGACATCCTTGCCGATCAGGCCGGCCAGCCGGGCGCGGCTGCGCTCCAGCTCGGCGCGCGTCTCGGCCAGCTTGGCCTCGGCGCTGCGTTGCTCGCGGGCGAGGCGACGGCGGTCGTAGCCGGCGACTTCGCCGGCACGCGCCAGCTTGGCCACGACGCCGTCGATGACGGCGAAGCGTCGCGCCCAGGCGGCCACGGCGCCTTGCGCCTCCTGCAGATGCAGCGTGTCATGGAAGGCGCGGCGCAGTGTGGCGGCGCGTTCGTCGCGGCGACCGAGGTTGTCGGCCGCGCTGGCGCGCACGCGGTGGCGTGCCGCATCCACGCGCAAGCCGCGCCGTCCCGAGAGATCGAAGGGCTGGGCGAGTTGCCAGGATTTTTCACGTTCGCTGCCGAGCCTGTCGCGAGAGAACTCCAGCGTGGGGTTGGTCCAGGTGCCGGCCTCCAGCACGTCGGCCTCGGCTTCTGCGACGTGGGCACGTTGCAGTTCGGCGAACTCGGGTCGGGCGAGACCGAGGCGCAGTGTTTCAGCTTCGGTCAGGGTTTGCGCGCCGGCCGCGAACGGCAACGCACAGAGCAATAGCAATAGATGGTGTCGCATCGGATTCCTCGGAAAGACAAATGAAAGGAGGAGAACGATGGCCGGAAAGGGCCACCGCGATCAGATGCGAACGGCAGGCGGGGGGTCGGGCAGCAGCGGGATGTGGGAAGTGAAGGACGCGGGTGGCGTCTGCGGCGGCTCGGCCGCTGGAGCGGAGTTCAGGCCGAGGCCGATGTCCGCCACCATGAAGCTGAAGCTGGCGTGGCCGTGGCAACCGTGACGGCCGTCGTCGTCATGGCTGCTAAGGGGATCGCTGAACAGATGGGCAAGATCGGCGCCGTCGTGATCATGGCTGTGACTGTGCACAGCCATGTTCTCAAGCTGCTCATGCAGCGTATGTCCCACCGACCAGACAGCCTGGAAAGGGATGAGCCACATGAGGAAGATCAGGAGTGCGCGACGCATGGGGCGCGATGATAACCGACATTCGCCGTCCCGCCAGCGCCGACTTTTTCGGCACGGACTCGCAGGGTGCGCCGTGCCGGAGTCGTGGCTGTGCTGCCGGTTGGCCAAGTCGTGTGCCGGCATTTACTCGTCGTTCAGCGTGAGCATGAAGGCGACGATGTCGTCGACTTCCTGTTCGCTCAGGCCCAGCCTGCCCATTTCTTCGGTATTCAGGTTGCGGCGGATTTCCGGCTTGGGCCAGCAACCTCGGGCCAGCGCCTCGGCCTCGCCGACATCGCCCTGGCAGGCGGGCTTCGCGTCGCGGTCGTTGTAGAACGCCACCACGCCGCGCAAGGTCTTGAAGTAGCCGTTGTGCATGTAGGGGCCAGTCTTGGCGATGTTGCGCAGCGTCGGCACCTTGAACTTGCCATCTTGGGCGCGCTGCTTGACGAACCCGCCCAATCCCCGGTCGACGAACCTGGCGCCTTGCGGGTTGAACTTCTTGTCCTGCCCGTAAAACGGATTGTCGGGATTGCGCGGCACCCCCAGGTTGTCGTAGGTGAAGTCGGTAAACAACGGCGGCTCGCCCTTGGGGCCGCGCTGGCTGGGATGGCAGGCCGCGCAGTTGCCTTTCTTCTCGTCCTCGTAGAGTTTCAGGCCGCGCAGCTCCTGCTCGGTCAGCTGGCCCTTGCCGGCCAGCCAGGCGTCATAGCGGGAAGCGAAGGGCTGGAATTCGGGGGTGCGCTCGAAGGCGGCGATGGCGGCGGCAATGTGGTCGTAGGCGCGATTCACGGAAACCAGCGCGCCCTTGCCGAAAACGGCATCAAACTGCTCCGCGTAAGCGGCGCGGCGGACCTTCTCGACGACGGCGCGCTTGCTCGGGTTGGCCATTTCGACCGGATCGAGGAAAGGGCCCTTGGCCTGCTCTTCGAGGGTCGCGGCGCGGCCATCCCAGAACTGTCCCCCGACGTAGTGTTTTTCCTCGGGGTCGAAATGGAATTTCGGCGAGAACGCCATGTACATCGCCGTGGGGGTATTGCGATTGCCGAAGCGCTCGGGATGGACTCCCTTCGAAGTCGGCCTGGCGGTATCGGGATCGGTGAAGGCGGCGCCAGGCGCATGACAGGTGGCGCAGGACTGGCCGGCCGGCTCGGAGAGCGAAGTATCGAAGAACAGCAGCCGGCCGAGCTGTACCTTGGCAGCGGACGCGGCATCCGCCGCAAGCACCGCCAGCGGCAGCGTCGTGCAGGAAAGGACCAGCAGCAGCCGGCCGAGAGTGAATGTTTTTTTCATGATGGGTCCGACGGGTCAGATGAATGGAAGGCGAGTGAGCGATACAAGACAGATTCTATATATCGCCATGTTCCGTCGGATTCGCTGGATGAGTCAATTTGTCGCACGCACCCCCGTCCTGCGCTTCGCGCAGACAGACTCACTATGGTTGCCGATGATGCTTTGCGTGCTCA
>JAJZSW010000009.1 GCA_021849505.1 Pseudomonadota bacterium | reverse complement strand
TTCCGATCTATCGTCATCACGATTCTGGGCATCCTCGCCGCGATCGCGCTGCCGAAATTCGTTGCGCTGCAGCGCGACGCGCGCATCGCCAAGCTGCAGGCGGCGCGCGGCGCGGTGAATGCCGCCGCCGCGATCGTCCATTCCGCCTTCCTGACCCGCGGTGCGGTGGCTGATGGCGCCGCCTGCCCGGGAGGAGGAGGCACCGCGACGAATGCCGTCAGCGGCACGCTCTGCACGGAAAGCGGCCTGGTGCAACTGGTCAACGGCTACCCATCCGGAGCGGTTGCCCTCGGCGCGGCCATCCCCGGCATCGTCGGTGCCGCCGGCCTCGTTTCTACTTTCTCGCCCACCCTAGCCCAGTTGAACGCCGAAGGTTTCGGCGCCACCGTCGCGGGCAACGTCACCACCTTCCAGGTGACTGGCGGTTCCAACCCCGCCACCTGCTCCTTTACCTACACTTCGGCGGCAGCCAACGGCGCGGCGCCTCTCGTGTCGGTGATCAACACCGCCGGCTGCCAGTAAACTACCAACCCTCCAGGAGAACCAGCATGAAAACTCGCGCACAACAAGGCTTCACCCTGATCGAACTGATCGTCGTCATCGTCATCCTCGGCATTCTCGCGGCCGTCGCCTTGCCGAGATTCGTCGACATGGCTGGCGAAGCGGGTGATGGCGCCGCGCAGGGAACGGCTGGCGCCCTGTCTTCCGCAGTCTCTCTCAACTATGGCCAGTTCCTGGCGAGCAACGGCGCCCGGGGCACAAATATCGTCAGCGGCACGACAACCTGCGCTGCGTTGCCGGCACTGCTGACTGGCGGAGCCATGCCCGC
This sequence comes from Pseudomonadota bacterium, assembly GCA_021849505.1. Lineage (GTDB taxonomy): Bacteria > Pseudomonadota > Gammaproteobacteria > Burkholderiales > Rhodocyclaceae > Sulfuricystis. The sequence continues at coordinate 51,977 of JAJZSW010000009.1, read as the reverse complement.
CGACATCAACATCGTGACGCCAGCCAATGTCATCACCTGCGTCAACCCCGCAGGTGCCGGGGGCACCAACACGACGGCATGCATGGTCGCCCATGCGCGGGGCAGAACCGCAGCGGGTTTCCCGGTCACCGTCATCTGCACAAGCTGATCATCCGCACCGAATCCGCACCGCAGCGGCCCGGAAAATTCCGGGCCGTTTTCTTTTCAGTGGTAACGATCTGTAAAAGTCGGCGCCGGCGGGACGGCACACCAGACGGCTTCAGCTAGAATTTCCGCATGAAACCCCGTCGCCTGATCGCCTTCATTCTGTTCGTCGCCGTGCTGGGCGGCGGGTTTGCGGCCTATCGCTACTTCCTTGCCGATGCGGGTACGCCGGGCTACAAGTTCGCCGCCATCGAGAGCGGACCGATCACCGCGGCGGTATCCGCCACCGGCACGCTCAACCCGGTCGTGTCCGTGCAGGTCAGCTCGCAGATCTCGGGGCAGCTCCGCGAAATCTTCGTCGACTTCAACAGTACCGTGAAGGCCGGCCAGCTGATCGCCCAGATCGCGCCCGAAACCTACGAGCATCGCGTGCGCCAGGCCGAGGCCGACCTCGAGGCGGCACGCGCCACGATGGCGGTACAGCAGGCCGAGATCTACCGCGCCAAGGTCAACCTCGCCGACGCCGAGCGCGATCACGCGCGCAAGCAGTCGCTCGTCGCCAGGAACTTCATCTCGCCCGCCGAACTCGACAAGGCGCAGACGACGCTGGAGGCGGCAAAAGCCCAGATGCGCGTCGTCGAGGCGCAGGCGAGCAACAGCGCCGCACTGGTGCGCCAGCGCGAGGCGCAGCTTGGGCAGGCGCGCGTCGACCTCGGGCGCACCGAGATCCGCGCGCCCGTCGACGGCATCGTCATCAAGCGCAGCGTCGAACCCGGCCAGACCGTGGCGGCCAGCCTGCAGGCGCCGGAACTGTTCGTCATCGCACGCAACCTGTCCGACATGCAGGTCGAGACCGCCATCGACGAGGCCGACGTCGGCCGCCTGCAGGTCGGCCAGGAAGCCAGCTTCACGGTCGACGCTTTCCCCGGCAAACGCTTCAAGGGCGAGGTCAAGCAGGTGCGCAAGGCCGCGCAGGTCGTCTCGAACGTCGTCAGCTACACCGTCGTCGTTTCGGCCAGCAATCCCGACCTGATCCTGCTGCCGGGCATGACCGCGAACGTGCGCATCGTCACCGCCCAGAAGGACAAGGTACTCAAGGTCGCCAACGCCGCGCTGCGTTTCCGCCCGCCAAGCCCTGATGAAAAGACGGCGCCGGCGGCACGGCAGCCGGGTAGCGGCGGCATGGGCCGCGGCCGCGCAAGCGGGGGCACGGGCAAGCTCTGGGTGCTCGGCAGCGACGGCAAGCCGGCCGCCATCGAGGTCAAGACCGGCATCAACGACGGCAACCAGACCGAACTGGTCGACACCGAGCTGGCCGAAGGCCGCGAAGTCATCGTCGGCACGACTGCCGTCGCCGAGAAGAAGCCGACCCAGCCGCGCATGTTCTAGGCCGCGATGACCGCGCCGCTGATTCGTGTCGACAATCTCGCCAAGCATTACCAGCTCGGCGACACCGATGTACCGGCACTGCGCGGCGTGTCGCTGGAGATCGCGCGCGGCAGCTTCGTCGCTGTCATGGGGCCGTCGGGTTCGGGCAAGTCGACCTTCATGAACCTGCTCGGCTGCCTCGACCTGCCGAGCGGGGGACGCTACTGGCTGGCCGGCGAGGAGGTGTCGTCCCTGTCCGACGACGCGCTGGCGGCGCTGCGCAACCGGCGCATCGGCTTCGTCTTCCAGCATTTCAACCTGCTGCCGCGCACCTCGGCGCTCGACAACGTCGCGCTGCCGCTGCTCTATCGTGGCCAGACGGCGGACGAGCGGCGTGCCCATGCGGCGCAGCGGCTGTGCCAGGTCGGCCTCGGCGAGCGCATGGATCACCACCCGGCGCAGCTGTCCGGCGGCCAGCAGCAGCGCGTCGCCATCGCCCGCGCGCTGGTCGGCGATCCGGCGCTGGTACTCGCCGACGAACCCACCGGCGCGCTCGACTCGCGCACCGGCATCGAGATCATGGCCGTGTTGCAGCAGCTCAACCGGGAAGGCCTCACCGTCGTTGTCGTCACCCATGAACGCGATATCGCTGCCTATACCGACCGCATCATCCAGTTCCGCGACGGCCTGGTGGTGGCTGATCTGGTGAACGAGCGACGCGATGCCGAGGCGGATCTGGCTGAATTGGCGGCGCGATGAATTTCCTCGCCACCCTGCTGATCGCCCTCAAGGCCCTGCGCGTCAATAAGCTGCGCTCGGCGCTGACCATGCTCGGCATCATCATCGGCGTGGCGGCGGTGATCATCATGATCGCTGTCGGCAGCGGCGCGCGCGCCCAGGTGGAGGCGCAGATCAGGAGCCTCGGCGCCAACCTGATGATGGTGTTCTCGGCCTCGCCGACCTTCACCGGCGCGCGCGCGGCCGCCGGCGCCACGCACACGATCAGCGAGGATGATGCCTACGCCATCGCGCGCGAGCTGCCGGAATACGTCGCCAGCGCCGCTCCTTCGCTGCGCGGCAGCGGCCAGATCGTCGCTGGCAACAGCAACTGGTCGACCACCTTCTACGGCGTCACGCCCGACTACTTCGACGTGCGCGAATGGGGACTCGCCGAGGGCCGCTTCTTCGAACCGGCCGAGATCAACGGCGCGGCCAAGGTGGCGATCATCGGCCGCACGGTGGCGACCAACCTGTTCGGTGACGAAAGCCCCATCGACCAGACGGTGCGCATCCGCACCGTGCCGCTCACCGTCATCGGCGTGCTCGCCGCGAAGGGCCAGAGCCCTGGCGGCAGCGACCTCGACGACGTGCTGCTGATGCCGATCACCACCGCGCGCAATCGCATCCTGGGCGCGACAGCGCTGGCCAAGTCGCGCTCGGTGGGATCGATCCAGATCAAGCTGCGCGACGGCGCCGACAGCAAGGCCGCCGAGGAACGGGTACGCGAGCTGCTGCGCCAGCGCCATCGCCTGCAGCCCGGCCAGGACGACGACTTCATGTTGCGCAACATGACCGAGATCCTCCAGACGCGCGAGGAGTCCTCGCGCGTGATGGCGCTGCTGCTCGCGTCGGTGGCCTCCGTGTCCCTGCTGGTCGGCGGCATCGGCATCATGAACATCATGCTCGTGTCGGTCACCGAACGGACGCGCGAAATCGGCCTGCGCCGTGCGGTCGGGGCGCGCGCGCGCGACATCCTGCAGCAGTTCCTCATCGAAGCGATCACGCTGTCGCTGATCGGCGGCCTGATCGGCGTCGCCCTCGGCATCGGCGGGGCGCAGCTGATCGGGCAACTCGCGGGCTGGCCGATCGAACTGTCGGTCACCGCGATCCTGCTGGCCGTCAGCTTCGCCGCCGCGATCGGCATCTTCTTCGGTTACTACCCGGCGCGCCAGGCCGCGCGCATGTCGCCGATCGAGGCGCTGCGGCACGAATAGTCAGACAATTGTCACATTTCCGCGCGCCGGCTGGCCTAGAATCGTTTCGCCATGGCCGAAGAGATCGAACTGAAGCTCGCGCTGCCGGAAGACGCCCAACGCGCTTTCCTGCGTCACCCGCTGCTGCGGCAGGCAACGCACAAGCAGTCCTACCGCCTGACCAACCTGTATTACGACACCCCCGAGTTGGCATTACGCGAGCGCGGCATCGCCCTGCGCCTGCGGGCGCAGGGCAAATTCTGGCTGCAATCTGTCAAGTGTGCAGGCAACCGCGCCGGCGGCCTGTCCGCCCGGCCGGAATGGGAAACCCCCTACGGCGGCCATTTCGACTTCGCCGCGATCGACGAAGAAACAGTGCGCGCATGGCTGGAACGCCCCAAGATCGTCAATCGCATCGCCCCCGTCTTCGAAACCAATTTCCAGCGCATCGCATGGACCTTCGAACTGGTGCGCGGCACGCGCATCGAGCTTGCGCTCGACCGCGGCTGGATTGCGGCCGGCGGGCAGCGCGAAGCGATCTCCGAGGTCGAAATCGAACTGCTCGAAGGCGATCCCGCGGAACTCTTCGCGCTCGCACAGGCCCTCGCGGCGCGTACGCCGCTCGTACTGGCGCCGCTCTCGAAAGCCGATCGCGGCTACCGGTTGTTCGGCCAGATTCCTGCCACGCCATTCCGCGCCGTGCCGATTCCGCTGGCCGCCACCGCTACGCCGGTGGAAGCCTTCCGCAGCATCGCGCTGGCTTGCCTGGACCACCTGCAGCGCAACCATGCCGGTGCGATCAACAGCGACGACCCGGAATACATCCACCAGATGCGCGTCGCCGTGCGGCGGCTGCGCGCGGCCCTGCGCCTGTTCGCGCCGCTGCTGCCGGAAGGATTCGCCGCGCGATTGCTGCCGGCGCTGCAAGACCTGATGGCGATGCTCGGCGCGGCGCGCGATTACGACGTCCTGCTCGCGGAAATCGCCGCGCCCGTGCTGCGCGCGCTGCCCGACGAACCCCGCCTTGCCGCGCTGGTCGGCGTCATCACCGAACGGCGCTTCGCCATCCGCCGGGATGCCCTGCAGCGGCTGGCGGCACCGCATTACGGTGAAGTCGTGCTGCAAACGCTCGCGACGCTGCACGGACTCGAAGGCAAAGTCGGTTCTGGCGGGACGGCACCCGAAACCCCGAATGAACCATCCTCCCTGCTCGAATTCGCGGCAGCCCAGCTGCGCCGGCTGCGCAAGAAGACGCTTGCACTCGCGGGACAAGCCAATGTCGACGCGCCGGAAACCTTGCACGCCTTGCGCATCGGCATCAAGCGCTTGCGCTATGCGCTCGAATTCTTCGCGCCGCTCGCCGCGAAGAAGCCCATGCAGCGCCTGCTTGCACACTTGACCGAATTGCAGGATGCGCTCGGGCAGATCAACGATCTCGCCAACGCCGGCGCGCTGCTGATGGATTGCGCCGGCGATGATCCGCGCCTGCGCGAGGCGGTGACCCTGATCGGCGGCTGGCACGGCCCGCGCCACCAGAAGCTCCTGGCTGCCGTGCCGCGCGGTCTCAAACGCCTCGGCAAGCTGAAGTTGCCGCGGTTCCGGGCCTGAAATCTCCCCGTAACATCGCCGGGATAAGCTGCATCTCCCCATAAAAGACAACGGAAAGCGGAATGGACCTGATCCTGTGGCGTCATGCCGAAGCCGAGGAAGGCGGCGTCAACCTGCCGGATGCCAAGCGCCGCCTGACCGCGCGCGGCGACAAGCAGGCGCACGAGATGGCGAAATGGCTCAAGCCGCGCCTGCCGAAGAAGACGCGCATCCTGGTCAGCCCCGCCAGCAGCACGCAGCAGACCGCCCATGTGCTGGCCCTGCCCTTCGAGGTCGAACCAAAAATCGGCTTTGGCGCCGACACCGCCGACCTGATCGCCGCGGCAAGCTGGCCGGAGCATTCCGGCGCGGTGCTGCTCGTCGGCCATCAACCGACGCTCGGCCGTCTCGCCGCGTTGTTGCTGGCAGGCAGCGAGGCCGACTGGAGCGTCAAGAAGGGTGCTGTCTGGTGGTTCTCCAGGCGCAGTCGGGAGGGACGCGACCAGACGGTTCTGCGCGCGGTGATGAATCCCGAGATGCTGCGCTAACGACCGCAGCTGCCGGCATCGCCGTCGCCGCACTTGCCGGCGCAACAGCCGCACGCGCCATCGTTCTTGCGGAACGGCCCGAGCTGGGGATGACGTGCTGCAAAGTCCCGATACAGCCGATCGACCGCGATGCCGGCGAGCAGAAGCGCGAATATCAGGCCAATGGTGACGAGATAGGTGCCCACAATGCGTCCTAGCCGCCGAGGCCGGCGAAGCCCATGAAGGCGAGCGAAAGAATGCCGGCGAGCATGAAGGAGAGCGCCGCGCCCTGCGCCACCGACGGTACGTCGGACAACTGCAGGCGCTCGCGCACGCTGGCCATCAGGATGATCGCCAGCGTGAAGCCCGCGCCCGCGCCGACCGCGAAAGTGACCGACTGCACGAAGTCGTATTCGCGCGCGGTCTGGAACAGCGCAACGCCGAGCACCGCGCAGTTGGTGGTGATCAGCGGCAGGTAGATGCCGAGCGCACGGAACAGGCCCGGGCTGTACTTCTTCAGCACCATCTCGACGAGTTGCACGGCCGAGGCGATGATGACGATGTAGGCGATCAGGCGCAGGAACTCCAGGTTGAAATAGGCCAGCAGCAGGTTGAGGCCGTAGGCGCACAGCGACGCGACCAGCATCACGAAGGTGGTGGCGGCGCCCATCGGCGCGGCGGTCTCGAGCTTGCCCGAGACGCCGATGAAGGGGCAGAGCCCGAGGAACATCGCCAGCACGAAGTTGTTGGCGAGGAAGGCGTTGATGAAGACCTGGGCGGCGGACTCATGCATGTCGCGTCGCCTCCGCTTGCCGCGCCTGCCGACGTTGGCGCCAGCGCCCCCAGGCAGCGAACACCAGCAGCCACATCCCCAACACGAAGAAGCCGCCCGGCGGCAGCACCATCACCACCCAGGGCTGGAAACCGGAGCCGAACAGCGAAATGCCGAACAGCGTGCCGGCGCCGAGAATCTCGCGCACCGCGCCGAGTGCGAACAGGCCGATGGCGAAACCCGCGCTCATGCCCAGCGCGTTGATGACGGCGATGCCAGGCGGGTTCTTCGAAGCATGCGCCTCGGCGCGGCCGAGGATCATGCAGTTGACGACGATGAGCTGGATGAAGGCGCCGAGCGCGTCGTAGAGCGCGAGGCTGATGGCCTGGATCAGGTAGTCCACCACCGTGACGAAGGTGGCGATGATGACGATGTAGGTGGCGATGCGCACCTCCTTCGGGATCATCCTGCGCAACAGGGACACCAGCAGCGCCGAGCAGGTCAGCACGAAGGCGGTGGCCAGCCCCATCGACAGCGCGTTGATCGCCGAGACGGTCACCGCCAGCGCCGGGCAGAGGCCCAGCACCATGACGAACAGCGGGTTCTGCCGCCAGACGCCCTCCATGAATTCGTCCCAGCGGTCGGTCGTCGTGGCACTCATGACGATGCTCATGGCTTTTCCTTCAGCGTGTCCAGATGCGGCCGGATGCGCGGCAGCAGGATCTGCGCCGCGTCGTTGATCGCCTTGCCGACGGCGCGCGAGGTGATCGTCGCGCCGGCGATGGCATCGATCTCCCAGGGATTCGCCTTGCTGCCGTGCTTCACGGTCTGGATCTCGTGGGCGAGCGCCTGGCCGTCCGCCCGCAATCGTGCTTCGAGCGGAAAGTTGGCGAGAAAATTCTTGTCGAGAACGATCTTGTCGCCGATGCCCGGGGTCTCGCGCGAGGACACCACGCCGAAGCCGGGAACCTGCTGCGTCGCGGGTTCCCAGGCGAACAGGATGCGCACGGTGTCGGCATAGCCTTTCGCGGCGCCCTCGGCGGCGATACCGACGAGCCTGCCGTCCTTGTCGTAGCCGGCGTAGAACTTGATGGCGCCGGATTGTGCCGTCTCGCCAGCGCCGACTTTTTCAAGCTTGCCGTCGGCCAGGGCAAAGTACTCGACGATCGACTTGGCGGCGGGCACCACCTTGAACACCGCGCGCTCCACGGCGATGCGCTTGTTCTCCTGCACGGCATCGTAGGTGCCCTGGTAGGCGGCGACGATGATCACGCCGCACAGCGCGGCGATCAGCCCGAGCGTGCGGATCATCGCCACGGCGGGCGTCATTTGCGGCAGGGTCTGGGTATTGTTCATGCCGCAGCTCATTCCTTGGGCGGATGCTTGGGTTTGTTGGGCAGGAAGCGCTTCTTGGGCGTTACGGCACCGGCATCCTCGCGCGAAATGTAGCCCGGGTGCAGCGGATAGGAGGCGCCGCGCTTCGCCTGGCCAAGCCGCGCCAGCGCGCTCTTGCCGAAAGGCGTCGGCTGCGTCACCTTCTCGATCAGCGGCGTGGCCGCGTTGGCGAGCAGGATCGCGTACATCACGCCCTCGGGCAGGCCGCTGTAATAGCGGATGATCACGGTCAGCAGGCCGATCAGCCCGCCGTAGAGCCACATGCCCTTGGGCGTCACCGGCGAGGTCGCCATGTCGGTCGCCATGTACACCGCACCGAGGATCAGGCCGCCCGAGAACAACATGAAGAAGGGGTTCGGGAAGCGATCCGGGCTCAGCGCGAACAGCAGCCAGGCCGTCAGGCCGGCGCTGCCGAGGATGGCCGCCGGGATGCGCCAGTCGAGGAAGCGGCGGAAGGCGAGGTAGATGCCGCAGACGAGGATCAGCGCCGGCGACGGGCCCACCGCCATGTGGCCGGACAGCGAGGTCACCAGTTCCTCGGCGCCGGCGAGCACGCCCTCGAACTTCCACTTCGCCAGCGGCGTCGCGGCGGCCAGCGCGTCGAGCTGCTTGTCTTTCAGCCAAAGCATCAGGTCGGCCGGCTGCATCAGGGGCCAGGCGAGCGAAGTCGGCACGAACTCGGTGAAGCGGCCGGGCAGGAAGGATGGCGAGTAGCTCGCGATCGCCTGTGGGAAGGCGGCCTGCGCGAAGGCACGGCCGACCAGCGCCGGGTTGAAGACGTTGAAACCGATGCCGCCGAACAGGGCCTTGCCCAATGCAATCGCCACGAAGCCGGCCACGGCACCCATCCAGAGCGGGAAAGCGGGCGGCAGCGAAAGCGCGAGCAGCAGGCCGGTGATCACGGCCGACCAGTCGCGGATGTCGCCGGACTGCGTGCCGGTGGCGGCGAACAGGCGCTCGGCGGCGAGGCAGCTGCCGGTGACGACGAGGATCGAGGCGAGCGCCGAGAGGCCGTACTGATAGACGAAGAAGGCGCAGATCGGCAGCAGCGACCAGACGACGTGGCGCATGATCGTCTCGACGCTGACGGGCGTCTTGATGTGCGGGGCGGAACGGATTTCGATGGCCATTACTTTGCAGTCGCTTTCTCGGCAGCGGCCTTCTCGCGCAGGATCTGCTTGGCGACGCGGAACTGCTGCACCAGCGGGATGTTGGCCGGACAGACGTAGGAACAACAGCCGCATTCGAAGCATTCGCCGAGGTGGTACCGCTCGCCCATCAGGTCGTATTCGCGCTTGGCCGCCAGCATGCCGAGCGTCGAGGGATTGAGTCCCATCGGGCAGGATTCGACGCACTCGGCGCACTTGATGCACGGGTAGATCTTGCGGTCCTCGTGGCGCATCGCCTCGTCGCCGCGCAGCACCAGCACGCCGGAGATGCCCTTGGTGACCGGCACATTGAGCGAGGCGGCGGCCTGGCCCATCATCGGCCCGCCGAGGATCACCTGGCGCGCCTCCACATCCTTGGCGCCCGCATAATCGAGGATGAAGCGCAGCGGCGTGCCGAGCGGCACGATGTAGTCGCCCGGCCGCGCGACGCCCGGGCCGGTGATCGTCACCACGCGTTCGGTGAGTCCGCGTCCCCTGGGCAGCAACTGGCCCAGCGCGGCGAGCGTGCCGACGTTGTTGACCACCATGCCGATCGACACAGGCAACCCGCCGGCGGGAATCTCAACGCCGAACAGCGCCATGATCAGCATCTTTTCGGATCCCTGCGGATACTTGGTCGGCACCAGTTCGGCGTGGATGTCCCCCTCCGGCGCCGGTCCGGAGCGCTGCAACGCCGCACCGATCGCGGCGGCGGCATCCGGCTTGTTGTCCTCGATGCCGACAATGGCGCGCACCGCGCCGGTCGCACGCATCGCGTAGCGGATGCCGACGATCAGGGCGTCGGCCTGCTCGACCATGACGCGGTGGTCGCAGGTCAGGTAGGGCTCGCACTCGCAGCCATTTACCACCAGCGTGTGGACCTTGGCCTGCTTCGGCACCGTCAGCTTGGCGTGCGTCGGGAAGGCCGCGCCGCCAAGGCCGACCATGCCGGTATCCCAGATTGCCTGCAGCAGCGCGTCGCGGGTCGTATCGGACAGGTCCTGCGGCTGGCCCCAGAGATCCTCCTGCGTCGCGCCCGGATGGGCGCGGATCACGATCGAGTCGATCCACGGCCCGCGCATGCCGGGACGCAGGCCGACGAACTCGACCACCCCCGTCACCGGCGCATGGTGCGGTACCGACAGCCAGTCATCGGTACGCGCAATGGGTTGGCCACGGACCACTTCCTGCCCCACCTTGACGACGGGGCGCGGCGGCTTGCCGATGTGCTGCGACAGCGGCACGATCACCTGCGGCGGGAACGGCAACCGGCGGATCTTCGTGTCCGCCGTCAGCTTGCAGGACGGCGGATGCACGCCCCGCTGGAAGGCCTCGCCGCGGAAGTAGGAAAGGAGTTTCATCGAACTGGATCAGTTGTATTTTGCCGCCCGCGCCATCAGCTTCTCGATCCCCGGCTCGTTCATGTTCGACGGCGTGCCCGGATGGATGCAGCCGGCCGTGCACTTCTCGGCCGACTTGACGATATCGGCGAACTTGTCGCCCTTCGGGTCGATGACGATCGCCAGCTTCTGGTCGTTGTAGGCGAAGGTCTTCGGCGCGAGCTTGATGCACTCGTCACAGGCCGTGCACTCCGGCGTCTCGACCCAGACCGGCTCGTATTCCCCGCTGGCGGCGCCGCCGGGTTCGCCGGCGAAAGTCGGCGCTGGCGGGACGGCACCAAAATCGCTGCCCGCCATGCCGAGGCTGGCAGTGATCTTGGCCAGCAGCTCGGCGCGCACGCGCGCGGCGACCTCGCCGGTGTCGGCCGCCGGCCTGGCGTCGAGGCCGGCGATGTTGCGCAGCTGGCGCCAGAACTGCAGGCGTTCTTCGGTCGAGCGCACCATGTCCGCGGTGACCAGCAGGCGCATCAGGCGGTTCTTCGCATCGACGGCCCAGATATAGGGGAACTTGCCCTCGCGCTCGTCCTCGTCGAGCCGGATGAAGTCGGCCAGCATCACCATGTTCTCGTTCCAGGTCTCGGGCGGCGCCTTCTTGAACTGCTTGAGGAAGCGCGCTTCCGTCGCGGCGAAGTCGGCGAAGGTGAGCGGCAGGGTCATGCTCTTCTCGGCGCCGGCGTCGTCCTTGTACTTGAGCGTGTAGGTCGGCCAGTCCTGGTCGAGCGCCGGGTTGCCTTCGAGGCTGACGGTCTCGTGGAAGGTGGTGCCGGCGTCCGGGTCGAAGCGGAACAGCGGATAGGCGCGGCTCTCGACCGCGAGCTTGCTCTGGTCGACGCTCTTGTCGTCGCCGATGCCATGCTCCGGCGGACAGGGCGTATAGATATTGAACAGCGCAGGCCGGCGGCTGTTGAGGCCGTCGATGTAGCTTTCGATCAGGTGATTGACGTGAGCGATCGAGCCCTGCATCACGTAGGAGGTGCGATGGGCGAGACCGATCAGCGAGATCTCCTTGCGCGTCTCCTGCTTGCCGCCCTGCGCCTTGCCGTAGGGTGCCATGTCGGACACCTGGGAGATGAAGCCCGAGGTGCAGGCCTGGCCGCCGGTGTTGGAGTACACCTGCGTATCGACGACGAACACCTTGACGGGCATGCCCGACATCAGGGCGCGCGAGAGGTTCTGGAAGCCGATGTCGTACATCGCGCCATCGCCCCCCATCGCCACCACGGGCGGGCAGAGCAGCCACTCGTCGGCCGAGAACTGGCGCCAGCCGAAGCGACGGAAGAAGTCGTCGTCACGGTCGGGCAGGTAGTCATTGGCCAGTTCCTTCTCGGCGATGCGCACGGCCTTGAAGCCTTCGGTCATCTTCGCCATGTGGCCCTCGAACAGGCCCATCGCCACCGAGGGCGCATCCTGGAACAGGTGCGAAGCCCAGGGGAAAGGATACGGGTGGTAGGGCCAGGTGGCGCCCCAGACCGAGGTGCAGCCCGTGGCGTTGACGATGCCCATGTCGGCACGGCCGCGTTTGGTCGGGCCTTCGAGATAACGCCAGCGCAGGTCCTTGAGCTTTTCGATCAGTTGGGCGGTGTTCTTCACCCAGACCGGGTCGAGCAATTGCGAGGGCTTGTTCTCGTTGAGCTTGGAGGCGAGGTTGGACAGGGTCAGGTCGTGCTGGCCGGTGGCCTCCACCGCGCGCACCACGGCGCTGGTATCGGTGAGGTCGACGGCCGAGGCGAGCTTGATGCGCATGTGCTGTTCGAGCCTGCCGATCAGGTCGTCGAGCTTCGCCACGAAAACCTTGACGCGCGGCTGCATCAGCGCCGTCACCGTCGCGGTGAACAGATGGATCGCGGTTTTTTCGCCGCAGCCCAGGCAGGCGCCGTCGCCGCAGTTCATCGCGTTGTAGTTCTGCTTGTCGAGCAGCAGGGTTTCCAGCGCGCCGATCTTCTCGTCGAGGCTGTCGATGCGGCTGTACTCCTTCGGCGTGGTCGGCAGGTCGAGCCACAGCTTCCAGTCGTCGCGCAGCTTCTGCACCGATTCCTCGCTCTGCGTCACCATCTTCAGCGCATCGTCGTCGCAGACCGTCACGCACAGCGCGCAGCCCTTGCAGGTGTAGGGATTGATGGTGATCGAGAACAGGCCGCCGCTGCCCTTGGCCTTCTTTTCCTTCTGCGTCCAGTAGGGCTTGGTGGTGCCAAAGGCGAAGTCGCCCAGCTCGTTCGTGAACAGCTTGAACTCGGCGCCCATCTTTTCCCAGTCGTCCTCGGCCGCTTCGGCGATGGTTTCCTCGATCGCCTTGTCGACCAGCGGCCGTACCGCGACGCCGTCGCCGCCGCCCACCAGGGCGCGCAGCTTCTTCTCCAGCGTGCGCACGCCGCGCCGCAGATAACGTGTCGGCGTCCCCTGCGTCTCGATGCGGTTGACCACGGTGTTGAAGACGTCGCCGATCGTGCTGACCAGGCCGGGGATCGCGGAGTCGGGGCACTCGACGTAGCAGTTGCCGCAGGCCGTGCAGTTCTCGGCGATCCACACCGGATGCTCGAAGCGGATGCCGGTCATGTCGCGGAACACGCCGGTGGCGGCCGGCATCAGCGAAGCGCCGATGAAGGGATCGACGAGGTTGTCGGAACCCTTGCCGGTCAGGTAGAAGTTGCCGGTCTGCTCCCAGAAGCGGTGGATGTCGGCCACCTTGCCGTCGCTGGCGGGCAGTTCCCCCAGCATGACCGGCAGGCCGGCGTCCTTCCTGGCCAGCTGCTTGCGGGTGACGCCGACCTGCTTGTCGGTGATCTCCTTGAGTTCGGTGAAGCCGCGCTTCACCACGCGCAGGTTGTCCTGCACGACGCGCGCCCCCTTGCTGCCGAACTTGGACTGCAACTGCGCCTCGATCGCCGTGAACAGCGTGGCTTCGGTGAGGCCGGCATTCGCCATGGTCGGACTGGCGGCAAAGAAAGCGCCCTGGAAGGCGATGCCCTGCATGCGCAGTTGCAGGTCGGCCGAACCGGCCTCCTCGCGCGCCACCTGGAAGGCATCGATATGGAAGACATGGATCTCGTTATCGACGATGAACTTCTGAGCCCAGAGCGGAAAACTCGCCCAGGTCTCGTCGCCGAGGTTGGACTGGATGATGAAGACGCCGCCCTTCTTCAGGCCGGACAACGGGTTCGAATGGCCGAACACCGCCGGGTCGGGCGAGAGCACGACGTCGACATAGGTGTATTCGCAGTTGATGCGGATCGGTTCCGGCGCGGCCGAGAGGTAGTAGGTGGTCGGCTGGCCCTTCTTCTCCGAGCCGTATTTCGGATTGGCCTTGATGTCCCAGCCGAGCAGCTCGAACAGCGTCATCGCCAGGTTCTTGCCGGTGGTGATCGCGCCCCAGCCGCCCACCGAGTGCATGCGCACGGTGATCGCACCCTTGGGCAGCAGGTTGGGATTTTCCGAGCCGCGCACGGCCAGTTCGCGGATGCGCGGATATTTTTCCTGGAGGTCCTGCTGGTGGATCTCGTCCTTCGGATTGAAGGGGTCGCGCACGAAATCGACGGAAAGGTAGAAGAACTTGCGCTTCGGGCCATCGGGCAGCATGTTCTCGATGGCGCCGATCAGCGCCTCGGGCTGCATGTCGCGCGAACCGAGGCCGAAGCAGCCGGAATACAGGCGCGGCATCTCGCCGGCCGCGAAACTGGCATAGCCGGGATAAGGTTTCGCCTCGTTCAGCGCCAGCCCGTTTTCGAGGCACTTGGTCACCGTCGCGCGCATCTCGCGCATCAGCGGCAGGTCTTCGGCGAGGGGCTGGTCGGTGCGCTCGAGCACCGCCACGCCCTTGCGGCCCTTGACGATCTCGCCGAGCAGGTCGCCCGGGAATGGACGATACATCGTGACGTTGACGACGCCGACCTTGAGGCCGCGCGTCGCGCGCAGGTAATCCGCAACGGCTTCCGCCTGCACGATCATGCTGCCCATCCCGACGACCAGGTAATCGGCATCCTCGATCTTGTAAGTCGAGACGCGCTGGTAGCGGCGGCCGGTCAGGCTGGCGTATTCGGCCATGCAGGCGTCGGTAATTTCGGGAATGTGGTCGAAGAAGTAGGGACGCTGGCCGGCAACGGCCTGCATGTAGGCATCCTGGTTCTGTACCGTGCCGGAAACGAGCGGCACATCGACATCCCAGATGGCCGGCACGCGGCGACGCTTCGGGCCGTAGAGCATCTGCTGCGCCGGGGTCGGCGTGTCGATCAGGTCGTCCGGCTTGCCGCAAAACTCAGCGACCAGCTCGCGCTCGGGCAGCACGCAGGACTCGATCAGGTGGGTCGTCAGGAAGCCGTCCTGACCGATGATCGCGGGAGTGAGCGACAGCTCGGCCACCTTGCGGCCGATCAGGTTGAGGTCGGCCGCCTCGGTGGCGCTCTTCGCCATCACCTGGATGAAGCCGGTGTCGTCGACGCAATGGTAGTCGTCGTGGCTGCAGTGCACGTTGAGCGAGGCCTTGGTGATCGCGCGGCAGCCCATGTTGAGGATGTAGGGCAGGCGCTTGCCGACCGCGCCGTAGAGCGATTCGTGCATGAAGGCGACGCCCTGCGCCGAAGAGAAATTGGTGGCGCGCAGGCCGGTCATCGCCATCCCGGCGGTGACCCCCGCGGCGGCGTGCTCCGATTCCGGCTCGATGAAGATCAGCGGCTTGTCGGAGATGTTGAGGTGCCCCTGCGCGACGGCCTCGGCCCAGTACTCGCCCATCTGCGTCGAGGGCGTGATCGGGTAGGCGCCGGCCGCATCGGAGGACTCGCGCTCGACGTGGATGACGGCGGTGTTGCCGTCGACCGCGTCGCGGACGCCCGGATACTTGACCTGGTCGGCGGCCTGGCCGGAATCGCTCTTGGCGGACTTGAACAGTTTCATCAACATGACAAACTCCTAATCAGAAATCGGTGCAGCTCGTTCAGTGCAACTGGGGCAGCGCATCCTGCCGCAGGATCTTCTTCGCGGCGGCGCCCTTGACCGCCGTGTTGGGCTGTTCGAACCAGACGATGGCGCCGGTCGGGCAGCGCTCGATCGGGCCGCGCGTCGCCCAGTTGTTCAGTTCGTAACGGATCGTCGCGAGGTTGCCGTCGAGGCGGATCAGGCCCGGCGGCGCGTCGGACACGCACTTCCCGCAGGCGGTGCAGGCCACTTCGCAGGAGGCTTCCGCCGTATCGCCATCCGCCTTGTTCTTGCAGGCCACCCAGAGCTTGCGGCTGACCGGCTCGAGGGAGAACAGGCCCTTGGGGCAGACTTCGACGCAATCGTTGCAGGCGGCACACTTGTCGGCATCGACCACGGGCAGGCCGTGCATGTCGAGGTGGAGCGCATCGAACTCGCAGACCGCCTCGCAATCGCCCAGCCCGAGGCAGCCCCAGGCGCATTCCTTCCCCCCGCCGCCGACCACCGCCGCCGCGCGGCAGGTCTTGAGGCCGGCATAGCGCGCCCGGATGAAAGCGACATGCTTGCCGCCCGCGCAGGCCAGCCGCGCGACTTTTTTCTCGATATTGCCGGCCTCGACGCCCAGCAGGTCGGCGATGTCCTTGCGCTGCTGCGGAGAGCTGACCGTGCATTGTGCGGGTACGACGTCGCCAGTCACCACCTTTTCGGCGAAGCCGCGGCAGCCGGGCTCTCCGCAGGCGCCGCAATTCGACTTCGGCAGCAGGTCCTCGATCGCCCCGATGCGCGGATCCTCATAGACGAACAGCTTGCGGTTGGCGAAGGCAAGCAGGCCCGCGAGCGCGATGCCCAGCACGGCCATGAAGCCGCCTGCCACTGCCAGACTCGACACCGATTCCATGAAGACAGCACCACCCCCCGCTATGGCGCACTGCTATGTACGCGCCGTGATTAAAAAAACTCCGCCGCGCAACAACACCGACCTACTCATGAACGGTAGCTGCACGCAAAGCGAGCTTTGCGGCCCATCGAAACGCACGCCTTGCGGGCATGCGCTTCGACGACCATCACGGCGTAGCCAGGGGATTTCCGGCCAACTGGGCGAAAAGGCGGCGTATCGCCTTTTCCGACTTGCACGCTCAGGGTTGCGCCCCGAGCGTGTTCGTGATGATGAACAGTATAGGTAAGGTTGCGGCAGCGCAGCAAACAATGGTTTTTATACGACCCATAGAAACCACTATTAAATCAGGGCTGCCATCCGGGCAGCCACGGATGCCGTCCTGCCAGCGCCGACTTTTGGATAAGTTGATGCGCATTAAGCCTTTTTGCGTTCGTTCAGGCAAAATTCGCCCCCCATGCTGACTGCCACTGCCCTTTCCTGCGTCCGCGGCGAGCGCCGCCTGTTTGCCGGACTCGATCTCGCGGTCGGTCCGGGCGAATGGTTGCACGTGCAGGGCGAGAACGGCGCCGGCAAGACCAGCCTGCTCAGAATTCTCGCCGGCCTGTCGCCCGCGGCAGAGGGTGAAGTCTTCTGGCAGGGAGAGCCGATCAAGGTCCTGGCCGAGGGCTATCGCCGCCAGCTGCTGTTCCTCGGCCACCATGGCGCCGTCAAGGAAGAACTCACCCCGCTGGAAAACCTGACACTCGCCGCCCAACTCGACGGCACGGCGCTTGAGGAAATGGCGGCGCTCAAGGCGCTGGCCCGTTTCGGCCTGCGGGGGCGCGAGGACCTGAACGTACGTTTCCTGTCCGCCGGCCAGAAACGCCGCGTGCTGCTCGCCCGTCTCGCGGTGCGCAAGGCCACGCTGTGGATCCTCGACGAGCCCTTCACCGCGCTCGACGTCAAGGCGGTCGAGATGCTCTCCGGGCTGATCGTGGAGCACGTGACAAATGGCGGCATCGCCATCCTCACCAGCCACCAGGCGATTCCCCTGCCCAACGGCAAAGTCCTGAAGGTCGGCACATGAATGCGGTGATGGCCATCATCCGCCGCGACCTGCTGCTGGCCATGCGCAGAAAGAGCGAGGTGCTGACCGCGCTGTTCTTCTTCATCATCGTCGTCAGCCTGTTCCCCCTCGGCATCGGTCCGGAAACGGCGCTGCTGCGCAAGATCGCGCCCGGCATCCTGTGGGTGGCGGCGCTGCTCGCCACCATGCTCGGCCTGGCGCGCCTGTTCGCCCCGGATCACGCCGACGGCACCCTCGAACAGATGGTGCTGGCCCCCGCCCCGCTGGGTCTGCTCGTCACAGGTAAAATCATCGCCCACTGGATCACGACGGGGCTGCCGCTGGTGCTCCTCGCGCCGGTGCTGGGCATCCAGTTCGACCTCGATACCGGTGCACTGGGCATTCTGGTCGTCGCGCTGTTGCTCGGTACTCCGCTGCTGTCGCTGATCGGCGCGATCGGCGCGGCGCTCACGCTGGGCTTGCGCGGTGGAGGTGTGTTACTGTCGCTGCTGGTCTTGCCGCTCTACGTACCGGCGCTGATTTTCGGTGCCGGCGCGGTGGAGGCCCATATTTCCGGGCTGGGCGCCGGCGGGCACTTGTCTTTGTTGGCCGCGCTGCTGGCGCTGGCCGTATTTTTCGCGCCGTGGGCGACCACGGCCGCTTTGAGGATTGCGCTGGAGTGAGCAACAACAAGATCATCAACTGGTTCAAGTACGCGAGCCCGCAGAGCTTCTATCCGGTCGCCGGCAGGATGATTCCCTGGTTCTGGGGGCTGGCGGCCATCTTTTTCGTCGTCGGCCTCTACATCAGCTTCTTCGTGGCGCCGACCGATTTCCAGCAGGGCGAAGGCTACCGGATCATCTTCATCCACGTGCCGGCCGCCTGGATGTCGATGTTCATCTACCTGGTCATGGCCTTCTGGGCCGGGCTGGGGCTGGCACTCAACACCCGGCTGTCGAGCATGATGGCGCAGGCACTGGCGCCCACCGGCGCGATCATGGCCTTCCTCAGCCTGTGGACCGGGGCCTGGTGGGGCAAACCGATGTGGGGCGCCTGGTGGGTATGGGATGCACGCCTGACCTCGGCGCTGATCCTGTTCTTCCTCTACATCGGCTTCATCGCCCTGCAGGCGGCGATCGACGACGCCCGGCGCGCCGACAAGGCCGGCGCGATCCTCGCGCTGGTCGGCGTCGTCAATGTGCCGATCATCTACTTCTCGGTGAAGTGGTGGAACACCCTGCATCAGGGCGCCTCGGTTTCGCTGACCAAGGCCCCGTCGATGGCGACCACCATGCTGTGGGGCATGCTGATCATGGCGCTGGCCTTCTGGATGTATTCCATCGCCGTCGCTTTAACCCGGGTTCGGGCCATCATCCTCGAGCGCGAAGCGCATACCGAATGGGTCAAGGAATTGCCGGAGGTAAAACAGTGAACTGGGAATCTCCCGCCGCCTTCTTCGCCATGGGCGGCTATGGTTTTTACGTCTGGGGCAGCTTCGGAGTCTGCGCCCTGCTGATGATCGTGGAACCAATCATGGCAAACAGGCGTCGTAAGGATATTTTGCGCAGCCTGCGCCGCGAGCGATTGGCTGAAACCCTGGACACTCAGTGAGAGCAATCAATTGAAACCTCGTCATAAACGCTTCGCCCTGATCGGCGGCGGCCTCGCCGCCATCGGCATCGCTTCCGCCCTGGTGCTCAATGCCCTCGACAGCAACATCGCCTTCTTCGTCACACCCACCGAAGTGGTGGAAGGCAAGGCGCCGCAGGGCAAGATCTTCCGTATCGGCGGCATGGTCAAGGAAGGCTCGATCCGCCGCGACAACCTGACCGTGCATTTCGCCATCACCGATACCGCCAGGGAGGTTCCGGTGACCTACACGGGCATCCTGCCCGACCTGTTCCAGGAGGGCAAGGGCGCCGTCGCCCAGGGGCGCATCAACCCCGACGGGACCTTCTCGGCCACCGAGGTCCTTGCCAAGCACGACGAGAACTACATGCCACCGGAAGCGCAGCACGCCGTCGACCAGGCGCAAAAAGCCCAGAAGACGATCAAACAATAACCCTCCAGCAGGTCACCTCCCATGATCCCTGAACTCGGCCATTTCGCCCTGATCCTCGCTTTTTTCGTCTCGCTGGTACAAGGCGTCCTGCCGCTGGTCGGCGCGCAAAAGAACCGCGCCGACTGGGTCGCTGTCGCGCGGCCGGCCACCGCCGCCGCCTTCCTGCTGGTCGGAGTGTCCTTCGCCTGCCTGACCTGGGCCTTCTACGTCAATGACTTCTCCGTCGAGTACGTGGCGGGTCACTCCAACACCCAGTTGCCGCTCATGTATCGCCTGTCGGCAGTGTGGGGCGGCCACGAAGGTTCGCTGCTGCTCTGGGTGTTCATGCTGGTCGGTTGGGCGGCGGCTGTCGCCGCCTTCTCGCGCCAGCTGCCCGCTGCCATGGTGGCGCGCGTGCTGGGCGTGCTCGGCCTGGTCACCGTCGGCCTGCTCGCCTTCGTGATACTGACTTCCAACCCCTTCGACCGCCTGCTCTCCCCGCCTGCCGAAGGCCGCTCGCTCAACCCGCTGCTGCAGGATCCCGGCCTCATCTATCACCCGCCGCTGCTCTACATGGGTTATGTCGGCATGGCGGTCGCCTACGCCTTCGCCATGGCCGCCCTGCTGGCCGGCCAGCTCGATGCCGCCTGGGCACGCTGGTCGCGCCCCTGGACGACGGTGGCCTGGGTGTTCCTGACCCTCGGCATCGCGCTCGGATCGTGGTGGGCCTACTATGAACTCGGCTGGGGCGGCTGGTGGTTCTGGGACCCGGTGGAAAACGCCTCCTTCATGCCCTGGCTGGTCTGTACCGCACTGATCCACTCGCTGGCCGTTACCGAAAAACGCGGCAGCTTCAAGAACTGGACGGTCTTGCTGGCGATCGCCGCCTTCTCGCTCTCGCTGCTCGGCACCTTCCTCGTGCGCTCCGGCGTGCTCACCTCGGTGCATGCCTTCGCCACCGACCCGAAGCGCGGCCTGTTCATCCTGATCCTGCTCGCCGTCGTCGTCGGCGCCTCGCTGCTGCTGTTTGCCGCACGTGCCCCCAAGGTCAGCCTCGGCGGCCGCTTCGAACTGGTCTCGCGCGAAACCTTCCTGCTGGTCAATAACGTATTGCTGGTGGTCGCCTGCGGCGCGGTGCTGCTCGGCACGCTCTACCCGCTGATCGTCGATGCCTTCGGCGGCGGCAAGATCTCCGTCGGCCCGCCCTACTTCAACGCCGTGTTCATCCCGATCATGATGCCGCTGCTGGTGCTGGTGGCACTTGGCCCGGTGGCGCGCTGGAAGCAGGCCGACCTCCCGGCGATGCTGAAGAAGCTGTGGCCCGCCGCGGTGGCTGCCGTGGCCGCCGGGATCGTGCTCCCCATGCTCGCCGGCGAGTGGCATGCCTATGTCGCCCTGGCACTGGCGCTGGTCGGCTGGATGGTCGCCGCGTGGGTGTTGCAGACCGTCGAGCGGCTCAAGGCCGGCTCCCCGACCGTTTCGTGGTGGGGCATGCAGCTCGCCCACTTCGGCCTCGCCGTGTTTGTCGTCGGCGTGGCGATGGTCGGCACCTACGAAGAAGAACGCGACGTGCGCATGGAGCCGGGCGAGACCGTCAGCGTCGGCGGCCATACCTTCAAGTTCCTCGGTGTGCATGAATCGCGCGGCCCGAACTACACCGCCGATGTCGGTACCTTCGAACTGTCGCAGGACGGCAAACTGCTGCGCCTGCTGCACCCCGAAAAACGCGACTACGACAGCTCGCAGATGCCGATGACCGAGGCCGCCATCGACGCCGGCTTCACGCGCGACGTGTATGTCTCGCTCGCCGAGCCGCTGTCGCCCGACAAGGAAAACGGCCCGTGGGCGGTGCGCGTGTACTTCAAGCCCTTCGTCGACTGGATCTGGGGCGGCTGTCTGCTGATGTCGCTCGGTGGCCTGCTCGCCGCCGCGGATCGCCGTTACCGCATCCGGGCGAAATCTTCCGCTGCCGTCTCTGCCAATGCGGCCGGAGCTGCCGCATGAACAAGTTCACGCTCCCCCTGATCGCGTTCATCGCGTTGATCGCCCTGCTCGCCGTCGGCCTCAACCTCAACCCGCGCGAAGTGCCCTCGCCATTGGTCGGCAAGCCGGCGCCCGATTTCAGCGTCCCGCAGCTGCACACCCCGGACGCGAATTTCTCGCCCAAGGAAATGCTCGGCAAGGTCTGGCTGTTCAATGTCTGGGCCTCGTGGTGCGTCTCCTGCCGCGAGGAACACCCGATCATCGTCGAATACACCCAACGCCCCGACGCGATTCCGGTCATCGGCCTCAATTACAAGGACAAGCGCGA
Organism: Pseudomonadota bacterium; assembly: GCA_021849505.1. Lineage (GTDB taxonomy): Bacteria > Pseudomonadota > Gammaproteobacteria > Burkholderiales > Rhodocyclaceae > Sulfuricystis. Next base: position 30,463 of record JAJZSW010000009.1, on the reverse strand, counting down.
GGATGGCCTGCGCTGGCTGACGCGCTTCGGCGACCCGTACGTGCTGTCGGCCTTCGATCTCGATGGCCGCGTCGGCATCAACTACGGCGTGTATGGCGTGCCCGAAACCTATCTGATCGACAAGGCCGGCGTGATCCGCTTCAAGCAGATCGGCCCCATCACCCCCAAGGTGCTGGAAGAAAAAATCCTGCCCCTGGTCAAGGAACTCAGTAAATGAATGCGTCAATGAAGTTGCTGCTCGCCGCCTGTGCGGCACTGTCTCTCTCCCTGCCCCTGCACGCCAGGGAAGCTGCGCCGCTGGCCGAAGACCCCGTGGTGGAAAAGCGCCTGATCGAGATTTCCGAAGAACTGCGCTGCCTGGTGTGCCAGAACGAATCGCTCGCCGGCTCGCAGGCCGAGCTGGCCAAGGACCTGCGCGAGGAAGTGCGCGGGCTGATCAAGGAAGGCAAGAGCGACAGCGAGGTCAAGGACTTCCTCGTCAGCCGCTACGGCGATTTCGTCCTCTACCGGCCGCAGGTCAAGCCCACCACCTACCTGCTGTGGGCCGGCCCCTTCCTGCTGCTGTTCATCGGCTTGTTCGCACTGGTCCGCTTCCTGAAGCAGCGCAGCAAGGAGGTCGTCGACACTCCGCTTTCGGATGAGGAAAAGAAACGCGCCGAGGCCCTGCTGAAGGAGGTCCAGTCATGAGCGGATTCCTCATCGGCGCCTTCCTCCTCGCGCTCGCCACCATCGCGCTGGTCGTCTGGCCCTTCCTGCGCCGTTCCGCGGGTGCCGACTTTTCGCGCCTGCAACTGAACACGGCGATCTATCGCGACCAGTTCGCCGAACTGGAGCGCGACCGCAGCGAAGGTTCGTTGTCACAAGCGGATTACGAGCAGGCCAAAGCCGAGCTGCAACGCCGGATGCTCGAGGACGCCGCCGGCGAGCCGGCCCCCGGGAAAATGGGTGAACCGGCCGCCCCCGCGTCCGTCAGCCGCGCCTTGCCGATCGCGCTCGGCGCCTTCCTGCTCATTGGTGGCGCCATCGGCTACATGGCACTCGGCAACCCGCTGGCGATCAACCCGCCGGTACAGGACGGCCACAATATCGGCGATGCCGAAATCGAACGCATGGTGGCTGAGATGGAGGCCAGGCTCGAGAAGGAGCCCGGGAACTACCAGGGCTGGGCCATGCTGGCGCGTTCCTACAAGTTCATGAACCGTTATCCCGAGGCGGTGCGCGCCTACGCGCGCACCGGCCCGATGCTCGACACCAGCGCCGAACTCCTGGTCGATTACGCCGACACATTGGCCGCGGCGAAGCGGGGATTCACGCCGGAAGTACTGGCGCTGATCGACAAGGCGCTCAAACTGGAGCCGACCAACCTGCAGGGCCTCTGGCTGCGCGGCACCGCGTTCTACGAAGAGGGGCGCTACGACAAGGCGATCGTCGACTGGGAATTGTTGCTCAAGGGCTTGCCGCCCGGCACCGAAGAGGAACGCGTCGTCACCGCCAACATTGCCGAGGCGCGCGAACTTCTCGGCAAATCCGGCAAGAAAGTCAGCGCCGACAAGACGGCAGCGGCTACTGCAGCGGCACCAGCGGTGCAGGCCTCGGTCACGGGCCGCGTCGAAGTCGCCGCGAACCTCGCCGACAAGGTGCCGACGGGCGCCACGCTGATGGTCATCGCCCGCCCGGCCGACGGCTCGCGCATGCCCATCGGCGTATTCATGGCCAAGGGCGGCCTGCCGGCCGACTTCACGCTCGACGACAGCATGGCCATGAGCCCCGACAACCTGATCTCGAAGCACAAGGAGTTGCTGGTCGAGGCCCGCCTGTCGCGCAGCGGCCAGGCCATGCCGGAACCCGGCGATCTCTACGGCGCGCCGCAGACCGTCAAGCTCGGCGCCCGCAACGTCCGCCTCAAGATCGACCAGGTCAGACAGTAGGCAAGCTGCAGGAACGCCGGCGGGATGGGGTTCTGACATGCAGGAAACCTTGCTCGAAGAAGTGCGCCGCATCCAGGCCGAAGCCGATTGCGTCGCCTCACCCGCCGCAGTCGACGCCGCCTTCGATCGCATGGCGCAGGACATCACCCGGCGCCTGCAGAACGCCAACCCGCTGATCTACACCGTGATGAACGGCGGGCTGATCGTCGCCGGGCGGCTGATCTCGAAACTCGACTTTCCGCTCGAACTGGCGTACCTGCACGCGACGCGCTACGGCCACGCATTGAACGGCACCTTCCTCGACTGGCGCATCCGCCCGGCGCAGAACCTGGCCGGGCGCACAGTGCTGATCATCGACGACGTGCTCGACGAGGGCCACACGCTCGACGCCATCTGCCAGAGCGTGCGCGATGCCGGCGCGGCCGAGGTGCTGACCGCCGTCCTCGTGCACAAGGTGCATGAGCGCAAGGCCAAGCCGGGCATGCGCGCCGATTTCACCGGACTCGATGCGCCGGACCGTTTCCTGTACGGCTGCGGCATGGACTACAAGGGCTACTGGCGCAATGCCGCGGGGATTTACGCCGTCAAGGGCCGCTGAATACCATTGACGAAAGTCGGCGCACGCATGACGGCACTTGATGAATTATCTGCATCCGGGCTTAAGCTGGATCAAGGCATTTGCCGCACTCAACGTCCAAAATGCGATGGCAGTATCAGGAAATGAGCGACGAGTGAGTGCTGCGCAAGCAGCATTTTCAAGGGCACCATGGTTTCATGGCTGCCCTTTTTTTATGTCTGCTGCGTCTGTTACCATCGAACAATGATTTCCCGACGCCAGTTCCTGCGTGGACGCTTCTCCGCACCGGCCGAGAACTCGCCACCCAACGATCCCGCCGCGCCGAAACTCGCCGTGATCGGTCCCGGCTGCATTGCCTATGCGCAAAACGTGGTGTGCCGCAGCTGCGGCGATGCCTGCGAGGCGGCGGCGGTCCGCTTCTCGCCGCGCCTTGGCGGCGCGGCCCTGCCGGTCGTGCTCAATGAGCGTTGTACCGGATGCGGAGATTGCGTCACGGTCTGCCCGGCAGGCGCCATTGCCCTGGCGCCTGCCGGGCAGTCCTCTCAGCCCCAGGTACCCTGAGGAATTACTCCTCTTCCTCTTCGGTACCGGGTTTCTTGAAGCCCTTCGGCAACCGGTGCGCGATACCCTGGTGGCACTCGATGCAGGTCTGGCCGGCGGCCTTCGCCTCCATGTGCTTCTTGTAAGGCGTCTTTTTCTGCAACTCGGGGCTCATCGCCTCGAAATCGTGGCAGTTGCGGCACTCGATCGAGTTGGTGGCTTTCATGCGCGCCCACTCGCGTTCCGCCATCGCCAGGCGATGCGCCTCGAATTTCTCCTTGGTATCGATCACGCCGGTGATTTTTCCGTAGACCTCCTTGGTTGCCTGGATCTTGCGGATGATCTTGTGCGTCCAGTCCTTCGGCACATGGCAGTCGGAACAGGTAGCGCGCACGCCGGTACGATTGCTGTAGTGGATGGTGTACTTGTACTCCTCATACACGTTGTCCTTCATCTCGTGGCAACCGGTACAGAACGCCATCGTGTTGGTCGCTTCCATGCCGGTGTTGAAGCCGCCCCAGAAGATGATGCCGCTGAAGAAACCCACCACCAGCAGACCGAGCAGCGAATATTTCGCGCTCGGCTTGCGTAGCGTCGCCCACAAACCTTGCTTGCCCGATTCCTGTGTGGTCATGGCCGTCAGTCGCTCACTTCGGCTGGATCGAAAGGATGTACTCGGCCAAATTCTTCAACTGCTTCGCATCGTTGGGAGGCATGGTCTTGGCGATCTTGTGTTCCTCCTGCGTGCCGTCGGCGAGCTTGACCTTCTTGCCGGAAGTCATGTGCTTGACGACCTCGTCGACCGCGTTGGCCTTGCCGCGATACTTGTCCGCGGTGGTCAAAAAGGCCGGGCCGTCCTTGTCCTTGCGCAGGCCGTGGCATTGCATGCAGTTGTTCTGCTCGGCCAGGCCCTTGGCGGCTTCGACGTCAAGCGCCAGTGCGGGAGCGGCAAAGCCGGTCAGGGAAATCGCCGCGACGGCGGCTGCGAAAGTCAGTTGCTTCATGGTTATCTACTCCGATGATGGGTTGGGAATAATCATTTGGTCACGCCGACGAACTTGCTGTCGACGAGGGGTTTGGCATCGACCTGCGGCACATGGCAGGAGTCGCACTGGAAGCGGCTCATTTCCACGGCGGGGGAGCCATCCTTCTTCTTGATCGTCTTGGAGAGGTGGCTCTCGCCGAGTTTCGGCACCTTCTGGCCGCGCAATTCGTCGGTGATGTGGCATTCGAGGCAGGCGTTCTCTTCGATCGTCAGAGGCACATACTGGTCGATCGTGTGCGGCACCATCGGCGGCTGGCCGATGAAGGTACGCGCGATCAGTTGCGGCTGGCCGACACCCGGCACCTTGGCCGCATAGACCTTGACCTCGGGCGCGCGGTCGGGCGCCGACACGTCGGCGCCACGCATCGGGGCCGGGCCGGTAGTCGATGCACAGCCGATGATCGAGGCGATGAGGGTCGCGAGGGCGAGGCTTGCAGTCTTTTTCATGATCGAATTCCTCCTAGAGGGAAACAAGATGGTTCATTTCGGTACTGGCGACACCGTGCCCGACACGCCGGGAACCGGCGCGCCGAAGCGGATGCCGAAGCGGAAAACATCCTTGGAGCAGACATCGATGCAACGTCCGCAATTGGTGCACTGGGCTTCCAGAATGATCGGGGCCGCGCCATTGATGCCCTTGAGCGCCGGCCGGATCACCTGCTGCTCCGGGCAGACCGCGAAGCAGTCCATGCAATCGTTGCAAGCTGCCCGCTGCGGCAGCTTGATGCGCAACAGCGAAGCCTTGCCGATCAGGCCATAGAAGGCGCCCACGGGACACAAGTGGCCGCACCAGCCCTGGCGCATCACGAACAGGTCGAACAGGAACACCGCGAGAATCACAGCCCAGGCGAAGCCGATGCCGAAGAACAGGCCGCGATGCAGCATCGAGACCGGATTGAGCATTTCCCAGGCGATCGTGCCGGTGATGGCCGCCACAACCAGGGTCATGCCGAGGATCCAGTAGCGCGTCCTGCGCGCCAGGTGCGCGCCGCCCTTCAGCCCCAGTCGCGTACGCAGCCAGTTGGCGAGGTCGGTCACCAGGTTCACGGGGCAAACCCAGGAGCAGTAGCTGCGCCCGCCGACCAGCAGGTAGAAGATCACGACGATGGCCACGCCGACCCAGGCCAGTTGCTCGGGGGTCTGCCCCGCCGCCAGCATCTGCGCGAGCAGGTAGGGATCGGTCAGCGGCAGCACGCCCAGGGTATAGCTGTAGTTCAGGTTGCCCTTGACGATCCACCAGCCGAACCACGGCCCGACCATGAACAGCAGCAGGATGCCGATCTGGCTGGCACGCCGCAGGATCAGCCACTTGTGGGCAACCAGCCAGCCTTTCTCGGCAATCGCCTCGGCGCCGACTTTGTGAGGGAGAGCGCTCATAACTTATCTCCCTGCAACGCCTTGAAAGTCGGTACTGGCGGTACGGCACCCGGTGCCGCTTCGCCCGGCGGAACCACGGACAGTCCCTTGCCGTACTCGTACTTCATGCCCTCCGGCATGTGGTACTGGTGTTCGACATCCGGCGTGACCAGGCTGCCGCCCGCCTTTTCCTTCTCGACCCAACCGAGCCGATAGTGCGCGGACAGCTGGCCTCGAGCCATGTAGAGCGGAAAGACCTTGATGGCGGCAATTTCCGTCGGGCACGCCTTTTCGCACAGTCCGCAGCCCGTGCAGGCATTGGAATGCACTACCGGAATGAACAGCGTGTGCGTTCCGGTACGTGTGTTGGTTTGTGGATCGAGCGTGATCGCCTTGTCGAGCAACGGACAGACGCGATAACAGATATCGCAGCGCAGGCCGAGATAGTTGAGGCAGGTTTCCTGATCGACCAGCACCGCCAGGCCCATCCTGGCCTTGGTGATGTCGGTGAGCGAGTGATCCAGCGCGCTGGTCGGACAGGCCTTCACGCAGGGAATGTGCTCGCACATCTCGCAGGGCGCCTGACGGGCGACGAAGTAAGGCGTGCCCGTCGCCATCGGATCTTCCGGCTTGGCCAGCATCAGCATGTCGAAGGGACAGTCGCGCACGCACATGCCGCAGCGGATGCAGGCGGCGGAAAATTCCGCTTCCGGCAGGGCGCCCGGCGGACGCAGGGCGGCAGGGGGCAGCGCGGTCGCGTTCCGCGCATACAGGCCGACACCCAGCCCCAGCAAACCGACACCGCATGCCATGCGCGCGGTATCGGCCAGAAACTGGCGACGGGCGGACCCTTTGGGTTTGGTTTCGCTGTTCATGTTGACGAAGCGGGAAACGCGCCCCCTGCATGCATTCCCCGCTGTTCACGTTAATGAAACCTCAGGCCTTCCACACCTTGCAGGCGTTCTTCTTGTAGTCCGTTTCTTTCGAAATCGGGCAGGTGGCATCGAGGATCAACTTGTTGACCAGGCGATGCTCGTCGAAGAACGGCACGAAGACGAGGCCTTCAGGCATCTTGTTGCGGCCCTTGGTCTCGGCGCGCAGCTCGATCTCGCCGCGCCGGGTGGCCACCTTGACGATGTCGTTGCGCTTGATGCCGCGCTTTTCCGCATCCTTCGGGTGGATCCAGATGACGGCATCCGGGAAGGACTTGTAGAGCTCGGGCACGCGCCGCGTCATCGAGCCGCTGTGCCAGTGCTCCAGCACGCGACCGGTGCACAACCAGAGGTTGTACTCGTTGTCGGGCTTCTCGGGCGGATCCTGATAGGGCAGCGCGAAGATGCGCGCCTTGCCGTCCGGGTTGCCATAGAACTTGATGCCTTCGCCGGCCTTGACATAGGGATCGTAGCCTTCGCGGTAGCGCCACAGCGTTTCCTTGCCATTCACCACCGGCCAGCGCAGGCCGCGCACGCGGTGATAGTGGTCGAACTCGCCGAGATCCTTGGCCTTGCCGGTGCCGAAGCGGCGGTATTCCTCGAACAGCCCCTTCTGCACGTAGTAGCCGAAAGCTTCCGTTTCTTCGTTGGTATAGCCCGCCCAGGCATGGGCATTGACCTTGGCCGCCTCCTCCTTCGGGAACATGTTGACCTGGCCGTTGGCGTAGAGGACTTCGTAGAGCGTCTTGCCCTTGTACTGCGGGTTCTTGTCGAGCAGTTCGGCCGGCCAGACTTCGTCGGTCTTGAAGCGCTTCGAGAATTCAATGTACTGCCACAGGTCGGAGCGGCACTCGCCCGGCGCCTTGACCTGCTGGCGCCAGAATTGGCCACGGCGCTCGGCATTGCCGAAGGCGCCCTCCTTCTCCATCCACATCGCGCAGGGCAGGATCAGGTCGGCCGACATCGCGGAGACCGTCGGATAGACATCTGAGACGACGACGAAAGCCTTCGGGTTGCGCCAGCCAGGATAGATTTCCTGGTTGACGTTCGGGCCGGCCTGCATGTTGTTGGTGGTCGAGGTCCAGTAGAAGCCGATCTTGCCGTCCTTGAGCATGCGCGACTGCTGCACAGCGTGGTAGCCGATGCGATCGGAAATCGTGCCGGCGGGCACCTTCCAGATCTTCTCGGCGGCCTCGCGGTGCGCCGGGTTCATGATGACCATGTCGGCCGGCAGGCGGTGGGCAAAGGTGCCGACTTCGCGCGCGGTACCGCAGGCGGAGGGCTGGCCGGTCAGCGAGAAGGGGCTGTTGCCCGGCTCGGAAATCTTGCCGACCAGCAGGTGGATGTTGTACAGCATGTTGTTGATCCAGGTGCCGCGGGTATGCTGGTTCATGCCCATGGTCCAGGTCGACATCACCTTGATCTTCGGATCGGCGTAGATCTTCGCCAGCGCTTCGAGCTTGTCCTTCGGCACGCCGGAAATCTGGTGCGCCTTGTCGAGCGTGTATTCGGAAACGAACTTGGCGAACTCGTCGTACGTGGTCGGCGAGAAGGCATTGGGATTGCCCTTGGGCTTGCCATCGGCGCCCGGATAGCCGTTGTTGCCCGCCGCCTGCTCGAGCGGATGGTTCGGCCGCAGGCCGTAGCCGATGTCGGTCACGCCCTTGTGGAAAGTGACGTTCTTGGCGACGAAGTCCTTGTTCACCGCACCGGTCTGGATGATGTAGTTGCAGATGTAGTTGGCGATCGCCAGATCGGACTGCGGGTTGAAGATCAGCTCGTTGTCGGCCAGTTCGCAGGAGCGGTGGCCGAAGGTCGAGAGGACGTGGATCTTGACGTGCTTGGCGGTCAGCCGACGGTTGGTGATGCGCGACCAGAGGATCGGATGCATCTCGGCCATGTTCGAGCCCCACAGCGCGAAGGCGTCGGCATGCTCGATGTCGTCATAGACGCCCATCGGCTCGTCGGCGCCGAAGGTGCGGATGAAGGCGAACACGGCGGAGGCCATGCAGTGGCGGGCATTCGGGTCGATGCTGTTGGAGCGGAAGCCGGCCTTCATCAGCTTGTTGGCGGCATAGCCTTCCCAGATCGTCCATTGGCCGGAGCCGAACATCGAGACGCCGAAGGGACCCTGGTCGGGGTTCTTCATGGTCGCCTTGACCTTCTCGGCCATGATGTCGAAGGCCTGATCCCAACTGATCGGCGTGAATTCGCCGTTCTTGTCGAACTTGCCGTCCTTCATGCGCAGCAGCGGCCTGGTCAGGCGGTCCTGGCCATACTGGATCTTGGCGAGGAAATAGCCCTTGACGCAGTTCAGGCCGCTATTCACCGGGCAGTCCGGGTCGCCCTGGGTGGCGACGATCTTGCCTTCCTTGGTTCCGACCAGCACCCCGCAGCCGGTGCCGCAGTAACGGCACACGCCCTTGTCCCAGCGCACGCCGTCGCCGCCGCGCGCCTGGGCGAGCGCCACGCCGGGCACGCTCATGCCGGCCGTAGCCGCCGCCGCAGCCACGGCATTGGTCTTGATGAAATCGCGTCGCGTCATTTTCACTTCAGTCATGTCAGGCCTCCTTGTCAGCGCGGTGTCGCAATGAAGCTAAGCCGCCAATGAAATTTCAACTTCGGGTTCGTCTTCTTTCTGGTGATAGACCATGGACGCCGACATCACGCCGTCCATCAAGCTGATCGATTCGTACATCTGGATCGTTTCGCGATCACCCTCGCTTTCAAGGGTGACGATGATCTTGCCTTCAGGCGAAACGGCCGCAACCTCGACGCCCGCGAGTTTCGCGAGCTGGCTGCGCACCGCTTCGATGCGCTCCGGATGCGGAATGACGATAACGCTGGAAATGTTCATGTCTTGCAATCCCTTCGGCCCATGAATCATGGCGAACCACTCGTTCGAACATGACCATGCTAGGACTGCGGATTTTTTCTTGAATTGACAATAATCAAGGAAAAGCCAAACCCCGTCGGTTCATTGGGATGAGGGGGATATCCACCGAAAGAGGTAGAGGAGACGCGCTCCGCCCGGCCAGCACGCGCCGCGGGCGGCGATGGCAAAGCACGCCCAGATGATGCACAACCCGAAGTCGGCGCCGGCGGGACGGCACCCAAGCGACCGGATCTACTCAGTTCGCGTCATAGTAATAGGGTTTCTGCGGCACCCGGGCAGCGGCGAGGCGCGCCTGCTCATCGAGGTCGCGAAGGCCGCGATCCCACCACAGATCGCGTCCCTGCTGCTGTTCCTTGAGCTCTTCGGGATGCTGCTGCAACCATTCGCGCATGAATTTAGTGTGATCGGATTCGTAACCCTTGAGCATCGCTATCTCCTTGCTTTCTTTCAGTGATCTTCCTTGAGCCGGCTGATGCGCGTGACCATCGGCAGGTGCCGCAAGCTGCGCAGGATACGCGCCAAATGCATGCGCCCGGTGACTTGCAGCGTGAAATACAGCGCCGTGGTGCTGCCTTCGTCGGCATCCATGCGCACATTGTTGATGTTGGTGTCGTGCTCGGCGATGGTGGCCGCGAGCCGCGCCAGCACTCCCGGGGTGTTCTGCGCGACCACCTTGATGAGCACCTCGAACGGCCCCCTTGCGTCGGCACCCCACTCGACATCCACCCACTCCTTTGTGCCGCCCGGCCCGCGCCCCGCCTTGTGGCCGCGCAGGGCCGGACAATCGTGGGTATGCACGACCAGACCCTGGCCGGCGCGGATCACGCCGACGATCGGGTCGCCGGGAATCGGCCGGCAGCAGCGCGCCAGCTGCATCGCCATGCCCTGGCTGCCCGTGATGCGGATGGCACCGCTGTTCTGTGCGGCCGGCCCGCCCGAGGCGCGACCGTCGATCAGCCGCCGCGCGACGATCGCCGGCAGGCGCTTGCCGAGGCCGATATCGGTGAGCACCTCGCGCTGCGACTTGCCGGAGAAGGTGCGCAGGAAGCGCTGCCAGGCGGCCGTTCCCAGTTCTTCGAGCCGGTGACCCAGGTTGTGCATAGCCTGAGCCAGCAGATGCTCGCCGAGCGCGGCGGATTCCTCGTTCTGCCTCGTCTTGAGGAAATGGCGGATCTGCGCGCGCGCCTTGCCGGTCTTGACGAAGGCCAGCCAGTTCGGGTTCGGCGCGGCATTGGTCGCGGTGATGATCTCGACGCGATCGCCGTTGCGCAGCTCGGTGCGCAGCGGCAGATGTTCGTGGTTGATCTTGCAGGCCACGCAGCGGTTGCCGATGTCGGTATGCACGGCATAGGCGAAGTCGACCGCAGTCGTGCCGCGCGGCAGCGAGAGGATCTTGCCGGCCGGCGTGAAGACATAGACCTCGCCGGGGAACAGGTCGACCTTGACGTGCTCGAGGAACTCGGCGGAATCGACGGTCGCGGTCTGCAGGTCGAGCAGCGACTGCAGCCACTGGTGCGTGGTGCGCTGCAGTTCGGAAAGTGTCTCGGCATCCTTGTAAAGCCAGTGGGAGGCCACGCCCGACTCGGCGACGTGGTGCATGTCGCGCGTGCGGATTTGCATCTCGACCGGCATGCCATAGGGGCCGATCAGCGTGGTGTGCAGCGACTGGTAGCCGTTGGCCTTGGGGATCGCGATATAGTCCTTGAACTTGCCCGGCACCGGCTTGTAGAGGCCATGCAGCGCGCCCAGCACGAGATAGCAGGTCGGCACGTCGGCGACCACGACGCGAAAGCCGTAGATGTCCTGCACCTGCGAGAACGTCAGGTGCTTCTCGCGCATCTTGCGGTAGATGCCGTAGAGATGCTTTTCGCGGCCCATCACCTCGGCGTCGATATGCGCGCCGGCCAGCCGCTGCTTGAGCGCGGCGAGGATCTTCTCGACCACCTCGCGCCGGTTGCCGCGCGCCGCGCGCACCGCCTTGGCCAGCACGCGGTAGCGCATGGGATTGATGTTGCGGAACGCCAGTTCCTGCAGCTCGCGGTAGAGCATGTTGAGGCCGAGCCGGTTGGCGATCGGCGCGTAGATGTCGAGCGTCTCGCGCGCGACGCGCCGGCGCTTCTCGGGCCGCACGGCGTCGAGCGTGCGCATGTTGTGCAGCCGGTCGGCAAGCTTGATGAGGATCACGCGCACGTCCTGCGCCATCGCCAGCAGCATCTTGCGGAAGTTCTCCGCCTGGGCTTCTTCGTAGGACTGGTGCTCGATGCGGTCGAGCTTGGAGACGCCATCGACCAGTTCGGCGGTGACCTTGCCGAAATCCTGCGCGATCTGCGCCTTGGTGATGGCGGTGTCCTCCATCACGTCGTGCAGCAGCGCGGCGGTCAGCGCCTGCGGGTCGAGCCGCCAGTGCGCGAGCGTCTCGGCGACGGCAAGCGGATGGGAGATATAGGGGTCGCCGCTGGTGCGGAACTGGCCGCGATGCGCGTTGGCGGAAAAATGGTAGGCCGCCGCGACCTGGTCGACGTCTTCGGGCTTCAGGTAGCTCGCCAGCTGGGCGAGAAAATGGTTGAGGTCTTCCGCCAAGTCGACCGGCGGATGCATGTCGAGGGGGATGATCGCCGGCAGCTCCACCGCCACCGGGGCAGAGAAGGGTGCAGCTGCTTGGGACAACAAGGCCGCCGGCATGCGTGTCCCCGCTTACATGTGGTCAGGTCTGGCTGCGGTGCAGGATTTCCGCGCCGTACTTGCCTTCGGCCAGTTCGCGCAGCGCGAGGACGGTGGGCTTGTCCCTGTCCACCTCGACCTGCGGCGTGCTGCCCATGGCGATCTGGCGGGCGCGATAGGTCGCGGCCAGCGTCATCTCGAAACGGTTGGGAATGTACTTCAGGCAATCTTCGACGGTGACGCGGGCCATGTGGAATCCTTTGCAATTCAGAATGATGAAACTCAAGACGATGAAAGATAGCGGAAAACATCCGGGTGACGCACGCGCTGATGCGCGAAACTGAGGCGCGAGGCTCTCACTGCCGCGGCCAGGTCCGTCAATGCTTCCTGCAAGTCATTGTTGATTATAACAAAATCGAACTCGTCGACATGCCGCATTTCGCCCAGCGCGGCGGCGACACGGCGCTGGATCACCTCCTCGCTGTCCTGTCCGCGTGTGCGCAGCCGGCGTTCCAGCTCGGGAATCGACGGCGGCGCGATGAAGATGCTCACCGCGTCCGGCATCAGCGCGCGCACCTGCTGGGCGCCCTGCCAGTCGATCTCGAGCAGCGTGTCGCGCCCGGCGCGCATCTCGGCGAGCAGCCAGCTCTTCGAGGTGCCGTAGAAGTTGCCATGCACCTCGGCCCATTCGAGGAAATCGCCGCGCTCGCGCATCGCCAGGAAGGTCTGGATGTCGATGAAGTGGTAGTCATGGCCGTCGCGCTCCGCCGGACGGGGCTGGCGCGTGGTGTAGGACACCGAATGGCGGATCGCCGGATCGTGTTCCATCAACTGCCGGACGAGCGTCGTCTTGCCGGCGCCGGAAGGCGCGGAGACGATGAATAGCGTGCCGGCGGTGGCTTCGTGTTCGGCATGCGGTGCGGGCATCAGGGTCATGGTCGGGTCAAGTTCAAAAGTCGGCGCCGGCGGGACGGCATCATTCGAGATTTTGCACCTGTTCGCGCATCTGTTCGATGAGCAGCTTGAGTTCGAGCGCGATCGCGGTGACGGCGGCGGAAACGGATTTCGACGCGAGCGTGTTGGCCTCGCGGTTGAGTTCCTGCATCAGGAAATCGAGCCGCTTGCCAACCGCACCGCCCTTGGCGAGCACGCGCTCCACCTCGTTGAGATGGGTGACGAGGCGCGCAAGTTCCTCGGCGACATCGATCTTCGCGGCGAACACGCCGACTTCCTGCCGGATGCGCTCCTCGTCGAGCGCGGCGACCGCCTCGCGCAGCTTGGTCGCGAGACGCTCGGTGTAGTCGGCGATGGCGGCCGGCACCAGCGGCTCGACCTGCGCCACTCCTGCGCGCATGCGCGCGGCCCGTTCGCGCAACACCTCGGCGAGGCGGGCGCCTTCGCGCGCGCGGCTGGCGAGAAATTCCGCCAGCACGGTGTCGAGCAACGCCAAACATTCCGTCTGCAGGCGTTCGGGGCTGATCGCCTCGCTGGCCAGCACGCCAGGCCAGCGCAGCACCTCAGCGACCGACAGCGGCGCGGCTGAGCCCAGTACTTCACGCACCTGCCCTTCGAGCGTGGCAAGCTGCTGCACCAGCGCGAAATTGGGCGCCAGTTGCGGCGTCGCCGCGGCATTGGGCTGCAGATAGAGGCGGCAATCGACCTTGCCGCGGCCGATGGCGACCGCCAGCTTCTCGCGCAGCGGCATTTCGAGGAAGCGCAGCTCCTCCGCGCAGCGGAAATTCAGGTCGAGGAAACGGCCGTTGACGCTCTTGAGTTCGAGCGCGAGACGAACCGTCCCGAGGTCGCGGTCGAGCGCGGCATAGCCGGTCATGCTGTGGATGGTCATTGCAGTGGTTCCTGACGATAGGGTTGCGAGCTTACCAGCTTTACAATGCCCTCCATGCCGCCGCCCCAAACCAGCATCCCCCTGCCGCAAGGTCATCTGATCGACGGCTTCCGCTTCGAGCGCCAGATCTCGCTGGGCGGCTTCTCGATCGTCTATCTGGCCCATGATCCCCAGGGAGTGGCGGTGGCGATCAAGGAATACCTGCCGCAGTCGCTCGCGAATCGCACGGTCGGCTTCGTCCCGCAGGTCAAGCCCGAGTACCGCCAAGCCTACCAGAACGGCATGATGGCCTTCTACGAGGAGGGCATCGCGCTGGCGCGCCTCAAGCATCCGAACGTCGTGCGCGTCATCAACTTCCTGCGCGCCCACGACACCGTCTATCTGGTGATGCTCTACGAGCGCGGCCGCACGCTGCACGAGCACATCCGCAGGCACCCCGGCGGCTTCTCGGAAAACTTCATGCGCGGCGTGTTCATGCGCCTGCTCTCCGGCCTGCGCGAAGTGCATGCCAACAAGCTGCTGCACCTCGACATCAAGCCCTCCAACATCTGGCTGCGCGTCGACGGCAACCCGGTGCTGATCGACTTCGGCGCGGCACGGCAATCCCTGCAACAGAGCGGTCCCGAGCTGCGCCCCGTCTATACGCCCGGCTATGCCGCCCCGGAACAGTACGGCAGAGGCGGCGACCAGGGCCCCTGGACCGACGTCTATGCGGTCGGCGCGAGCATGTACGCCTGTCTCGCCGCCGCCGCGCCCCAGCCCGCCGACCTGCGCGCCGCGGAGGACAAGCTGGTGCCGGCCAGCCGCCGCTGGGCGGACAAATACTCGCCGCAACTGCTCGACACCATCGACCAGTGTCTGCGTCTCGATCCGCTGGCCCGGCCGCAAAGCGGCTTTTCCCTGCAGCGCATGCTGGCCGCCCCCTACACCCCGCCCCTACAGGAGCCGCAATGACCACGAGACCCGACGGCCGCGCCGCCGCTGCGCTGCGCCCGCTGACCATCACCCGCCACTACACGCGCCACGCCGAAGGCAGCGTGCTGGTCGAATTCGGCCACACGAAAGTCCTCTGCACCGCGAGCGTCGAGGAGCGCGTGCCCCCCTTCCTCAAGGGCAGGGGACAGGGCTGGGTCACCGCCGAATACGGCATGTTGCCGCGCTCGACGCATACCCGTACCGACCGCGAGGCCGCCAAGGGCAAGCAGTCCGGGCGCACCCAGGAGATCCAGCGCCTGATCGGCCGCTCGCTGCGCGCCGTCACCGACCTCACCGCGCTCGGCGAGCGGCAGATCACGCTCGACTGCGACGTGCTGCAGGCCGACGGCGGCACGCGCTGCGCCGCCATCACCGGCGCCTGCGTCGCCCTCCACGACGCGCTCACCGGCCTCGTCGCCGCCGGCAAATTAGGTAGTCATCCGATGCGCGACTTCGTCGCCGCCGTCTCGGTAGGCATCGTCAAGGGCGCACCCGTGCTCGACCTCAACTACGACGAGGATTCGGACTGCGACACCGACATGAACGTCGTCATGACGGGCGCCGGCGGCATGTGCGAGATCCAGGGCACGGCCGAGGGCACGCCCTTCACGCGCGCCGAACTCGACGCGCTGCTCGCGCTGGCCGAAAAAGGTATCCACGACATCGTCGCGGCGCAAAAGGCCGCACTGGAGCTGAAATGAGAAAGATCGTCCTCGCTTCCAACAACGCCGGCAAGCTGCGCGAATTCGGCCAGCTGCTCGCCAGCATCGACATCGAAGTCCTGCCGCAGGTGCAGTTCAACATCCCCGAGGCCGAGGAGCCGCACGTCACCTTCGTCGAGAACGCGCTCGCCAAGGCGCGCCACGCGGCGAAGCTGACCGGCCTGCCGGCGCTGGCCGACGATTCGGGCATCTGCGTCAGCGCCCTGGGCGGCGCGCCCGGCGTGTTTTCCGCGCGTTTCGCGGGCGAACCCAAATCGGATGAGCGCAACAACCAGAAGTTGATCGCCGACCTGCAGGGCAAGGCGGACCGCCGCGCGCATTACGTCGCGGTGCTGGTGTTCGTCCATCACGCCGACGACCCGCAGCCGATCATCTGCGAAGGCGAATGGCATGGCGAGATCATCGACGCGCCGCGTGGCGCGGGCGGCTTCGGCTACGATCCCTACTTCCTCGTGCCCGACCTGAACCAGACCGCCGCCGAAATCTCCGCCGAGGAGAAGAACACGCGCTCGCATCGCGGCAAGGCGCTGCGGCTGCTGATCGAACGGCTAAAGCTGGACGCTTGATACCCATCCATGCCGTCTCGCCCGCGCCGACTTTCCTGTCGGTGCCGCTCGCGCTCTACGTCCATTGGCCGTGGTGCGTGCGCAAGTGCCCTTACTGCGATTTCAACTCGCATGAAAGCGTGCCGCAGGAAGCGGCCTACCTGGCCGCGCTGATCACCGATCTCGAAGCCGCGCTGCCGTCGATCTGGGGCCGGTCCATCGTCTCGGTCTTCATTGGCGGCGGCACGCCGAGCCTGATGTCCGGTGCGACGGTCGATGCGCTGCTGGCGGCGCTGCGCATGCGCCTGCCGCTGCTGCCCGGCGCCGAGATCACGCTCGAAGCCAATCCGGGCACGGCCGAGGCGGAACGTTTCAAGGCCTACGCGGAAGCCGGTGTAAACCGGCTCTCGCTGGGCATCCAGAGCTTCGACGACCGCAAGCTTGCCGCGCTCGGCCGCATCCACTCCGGGGACGAAGCGCGCCACGCCATCGAACTCGCCCAGCGGCATTTCGAGCGTATCAATCTCGATCTGATGTACGCGCTGCCCGAACAGACCCTGGCCGAGGCGCGGCAGGATATCGGCACCGCCATCGCGACGGGCGTGACGCACCTCAGCGCCTATCACCTGACGCTGGAGCCGAACACCGCTTTCCATCACGCGCCGCCGCCGCTGCCGGACGACGACCTCTCTGCCGACATGCAGGAGATGGTCGAGGACAGCCTTGCCGCCGCCGGCTTCGATCATTACGAAACCTCGGCCTTCGCGCAGCCCGGCCAGCACTGCACGCACAACCTTAATTACTGGAGCTTCGGCGACTACCTCGGCATCGGCGCCGGCGCGCACTCGAAGCTGTCCGATCACGCCGGCATCCGCCGCGAGGCGCGGCCGCGCCATCCGAAGGACTATCTCGCCGACCCTGTGTCGCGGAACTGGCTAGCTGTCAACAGGCAAGACCTGCCGGGCGAGTTCATGATGAACGCGCTGCGCCTGACCGGGGGCGTGCCGCTGGAACTTTTCGGCGAACGCACCGGATTGCCGCTTTCGGCCATCGAAAAGTCGGCGCTGGCGGGACGGCAGCAGGGGCTGCTGGAAGTGATCGACGGCACCCTGCGGCCGACCGCGCTGGGCCGGCGCTTTCTCAACCGGCTTATCGGGCTGTTTCTCGACGCTTAGTTGCGTCGAAACAGCACGTCCCAGACGCCGTGGCCGAGGCGCAGGCCGCGCGTTTCGAACTTGGTCTGCGGCCGCCACTCAGGCCGTGGCGCAAAGCCTTCCGCCGTATTTCTCAGCAGGGGTTCGGCGCTCAGCACTTCCAGCATCTGCCGGGCGTATTCCTCCCAGTCGGTCGCGCAGTGCAGGTAGCCGCCGGGCGCGAGCCGCAAGGCCAGCTCATGGACGAAGGGCGGCTGGATCAGGCGCCGCTTGTGATGGCGCTTCTTCGGCCAGGGGTCGGGGAAATAGACGTGGATGCCGGCGAGCGACCCCGCGGGAATCATGTCGCGCAGCACCTCGACCGCATCGTGCCGGATCACCCGCAGGTTGTTCAGTTCGCGCGTGGCGATTTCCTTGAGCAGGCTGCCGACGCCGGGCGCATGTACCTCGATGCCGAGATAGTTGTTCCCGGGATGGGCGGCGGCGATGGTCGCCGTCGTCTCGCCCATGCCGCAGCCGATCTCGAGGACGACCGGCGCGGAACGCCCGAAGACGACGGCGAAATCGAGCGGCACGGCGGCATAGGGGATGCCCCAGCACGGCATGCCCTCGTCGTAGTAGCGCTGCTGCGCATTCGACACGCGGCCCTGCCGCAGCACGAAACTGCGGATGTGGTCATGCCGGCTTGCGGCATCATGGTTTGGCGGATTCATCGTTCATCTCGAGTTGCGTCGCAAAGTCGTAGCGCGGCTGCGTCAACGCCTGCGGCAGCGTGGCGCAGGCTTCCTGCAGGGGCACCGTGCCGAGCGAGGGGTAAATGGTTTCCTTCAGGCCCAGCGCACGGGCAATGTCCTGCCAGTGGGCCTCTGCCGCCCGTGCACCGAAATAATGTTCGGCCAGCATGACGCGCACTCCTTCGATTGCGGCGTGCTGTACCGCATGCCAGGCATCGTAGGCCTGTTGGACGCCTTCAACATTCGCGTCCTTGTCGAGGCAGCCGGAAAGGAGCAGATGCACGCCATGCGCCAGCCCGAAGATGCGTTGCCGCAGCAGCACATCGGGGCGCTCGAAAGCGTAACCGGCAGAGCGCGGCGGCGCCGCTTCAGCGGAAGAAACGGCTTCCTCTGCCCGAACGCTGCCGCCTGCCAGCAGCAGGCATGCCAGCAACGCGCACAACGGAAGCTTCACTTGCCGCCGATCAGGCCCGTGGTCGGCGAGCTGGGGCTCGCGGAATACAGCTTCTTCGGCATGCGGCCGGCCAGGAAGGCTTCGCGGCCAGCCTCGACGGCTTTTTTCATGGCGCCGGCCATCAGCACCGGATCCCGCGCGCCCGCGATCGCGGTGTTCATCAGCACGCCGTCGCAGCCGAGTTCCATCGCGATGGCCGCGTCCGACGCCGTGCCAACGCCGGCATCGACGAGCACCGGGACGGTGGCCTTCTCGATGATCAGCGCAAGGTTCCAGGGATTGAGGATGCCCATGCCCGAACCGATCAGCGAGGCGAGCGGCATCACCGCGACGCAGCCGATGCCTTCGAGCAGCTTCGCCTGGATCGGGTCGTCCGAGCAATAGACCATGACCTGGAAGCCCTCCTTGACCAGCGTCTCGGCGGCTTTCAGCGTCTCGGGCATGTTCGGGAACAGCGTCTGCGGATCGCCGAGCACCTCGAGCTTGACGAGGCTGTGGCCGTCGAGCAGCTCGCGGGCGAGGCGCAGCGTGCGCACCGCCTCGTCGGCGGAGTAGCAGCCGGCGGTGTTCGGCAGGTAGGTGAACCGAGACGGCGGCAGGGCGTCGAGCAGCGAGGGCTGCTTGGGGTCCTGGCCGATGTTGGTGCGGCGGATCGCGACCGTGACGATTTCGGCGCCGCTCGCCTCGACGGCCCGGCGCGTCTCGTCGAAATCCTTGTACTTGCCCGTGCCGACGAGCAGGCGCGAACGATAGTTTTTCCCGGCAATACTCAATAGGTCTTCCATGACTTCCTTTCTTCAGCCCCCACCGACGGCGACGACGATTTCCAACTGGTCGCCGGCCGCCACCGGCGTGGTCGCGTGCAGGCTTTTCGGCACGATTTCGCCGTTTTTTTCCACGGCGACGCGCTTGCCGAGCAGGCCCTCGCGCTCGAGCAGGCCGGCGACGGTCAAGACGGCATCGAACTGGCGCGGCGCGCCATTGAGGACGATTTCGATCATGGGCGCGATTTTACCTTGCCGGATACCTTGCCGAAGCAGGCATCGATTATCATGTTTGCATGACCGAGAGCCTACAACCTGCCCCGCCGGGATTTCTCGAACGACTGCGCAATGCCGGCGTCGAGCCGGGCGACAGCGAGGAGCTCAGGCTCAACAAGCAGTTGCTGTTCTTCGCCACCGGCCTGGTCAGCGCGGCCTCGATGCTCTGGCTGGCGATCTACTGGGCGATCGGGCCGCAATTCTCGGCGACGCTGCCCTATGCCTTCCAGCTCGTGCTCGCCGGCAATCTGCTGGTCTATGTCCAGTGGCGAAACTTCGACTTCTTCCGCCTCTCCCAGCTGGCGCTGTTCCTGTTCGCGCCCTTCGTGATGCAATGGAGCATCGGCAACTTCATCACCGGCAGCGGCATCATCCTCTGGGGCCTGCTGGCGCCTTTCGGGGCGATCCTGTTCTACGGGGTGCGCGAATCCGTCGCCTGGTTCTTCGCCTGGGTGTTCTTCACGGCGCTGACCGGCGTGTTCGACTACCTGCTCGCCGACGCCCATGCCGCCCAGAAGCTCGCGATCCCGCTGCACACGAGCATGGTGTTCTTCGCGCTCAACTTCATCGCGGTCGCCACGATCATCTACGTGCTGCTGCGCTACTCGATCCAGGAAAAACGCAAGATCCAGGAACGGCTCGAGGAAGCCCACCGGCAACTGCTCTACGAACAGCACCGCTCGGAGAAGCTGCTGCTCAACATTCTGCCCGCCCCCGTGGCGGAACGTCTGAAGCATTCCGGACAGACGGTCGCCGATGGCTTTCCGGCAGCCACGGTGATGTTTGCCGATCTGGTCAACTTCACCCGGGTCGCGGCGCGCATGACGCCAGAGCAGGTGTTCGGCATGCTCAATAGCATCTTCTCGGCCTTCGACGACCTCTGCGAGCATCATGGGCTCGAAAAGATCAAGACCATCGGCGATGCCTACATGGCGGCCGGCGGCATCAACAGCGCTTCCAGCGACCCCGCGGTCGCCATCGCCGATTTCGCGCTGGCGCTGCAGGCCGTCCTGCAACGCGACTACCAGATCAACGCCGCACACATGGAACTGCGCATCGGCATCAGCACCGGCCCGATCGTCGCCGGCGTGGTCGGCAAGCACAAGTTCATCTACGACATCTGGGGCGACACGGTGAACCTGGCCAGCCGCATCACCGGCGAAGGCATGCCGGGAACGATCCACTGCGACGCGGCGACGCAGCAACGTCTCGCCGCAAGCTTCGACTTTGCCGCACCCCAGCACATCCAGCTCAAGGGCAAGGGCAAGGGCGAGGTGAGCGTCCATCGCCTGCTAGGACGCAAGTCCGGCGGCTGATCCCGGCCGAATTCACGCCATGCGCGCCAGCCGGAAGCACACGCAGCCGTCGACATTCCGCGCGAGCTCGAAATAATAGTCCGCCTGCGCCGCCTGCCGTGCGCACTGGTAGAGGCCGATCCCGAGACCGTCCTCCGATGGCACGCGTTCCCTCAGCAGGCGGCCCGCCAGGTCCTGCGCTATGGCAGTGCCGTTGTCGGTGATTTCCAGTTCTGCATCGCCATCGACGCAGGCCAGACGCACGGTCGCCTGGAGTCCCGGCTGCCGGCGGCGCTTCGCAGCGATGTTCTGCAGCAGGTTTTCCGCAACGCTGGAAAACAGCGCCGGATCGCCCACCCGGCAGTCAGCCAGGTCGCCCTCGGCCATCAGGGTCGTATTTGCATCCGCGCAGCGGCTTTCCAGAGCGGCCAGCCAGTCGGCGGCCGGCAGCGGTCCGGCCAGTGCAGATTGGCCGGGTTTCACTAGCTTGTCCAGGGTCTGCCGCAAGCGCGACGAAATCTCCGGCAACTGGCGGCGCAACAATTCGCCAAAGCGCGGCGAGGCCGTGGCGCCCGCCTCGTTCGCGGCCGCACACAGGGTATCGAGCGATTGCAGCAGGTTTTTCACGTCGTGGGTCAGGCGTGCCCCGGTTTCGTGGATCGCCTGGATGTAGGACAGGCGCTTGAGTTCCTGGGCGCGCCATTTCCCGAGATAGAACTCGGAAAGCAGGCGCACCACCAGGTCATGATGCCAGCGCAGCGCCGGGCTCGGTTCGACCCGCGTCACCAGCTCCAGCTTCAGGCCTCCATGCGCGAAGCCGGTGCGGCATCCCTGCTGCGCGCCGAAGTGGCCTTGTGCACCGATCGCTTCCCAGCGGCCGCCCAGCACGCCAGGCAGACGCAGCGGCAACTCGGCACAAGCCAGGGCGAGAAACCGGTCGGGGTCCTCTTCATGCTTGCCGAGTTCCGCGAGCGACTGCAGCCACTCCTCGACCGGCAGGCCCAGCGACATCACGTGCTGCGCCACGGCAGTGCCCAGGCCGGCAAAGCCGGCACGCGGGTTCCAGATGAAACCGAGCAGCAACAACACGCCCGCGACGACGCCGAGCGTGACCAGCTGCGCCTCGTAGTAGCTCGCCTTGAAGATCAGCGCATAACTCAGGCTGCCGAGCACGATCACCGCGAGCAGCAGCACCACGAAAACGCCGTAGATGAAATCGACGATTTCGGCGCGTTCCTCGGCAAATCCCTGCTTTGCCGGCAGGACTGCCATGAACATGAGAACCAGCGGTGCAACATAGAGCACCAGGCTGACCAGCACGGGTTCCGCCAGATCGAGCGGCTTCACCGCAGAAGGCAGGATCAGCATCAGCACCGCCAGAACCAGATAGCCGAGCGCGGCGAGATGGAAAATGCGTTCCCAGCGGTCCGGGAACATGAAGACCTTGCCGCCGACCACACCCGCCAGCAGAATGGTCCAGACCAGCAACATGGCCCAGTTCAGAAAGTAGGCCAGCAAAGCCGTCACGACGACGACGACCAGTATCCCTGCCGGCCCGAGGCGTCGCCGCGGTTGAACGAAAGGTTGCCAGAGCAGGCCCAGGCCGATATGGGACAGGAACAGCCAGCGTCCGACGACATTCTCCGGACCGAGGATGAATACCAGATGCAGCGCGGCCAGGAGGAGCAGGAATATCCGGCGACGACTGGCAGTGGAATGGACAGAGGACATGCGAACTGTTGGGGGGTACCCCAAGGCATCCGGGACCGCCGGATTCTAGCTTGCCGCCTTTGAGACACCCCGTCGACTTGCCAAGCTTTCGACAATCTGTCGATTATTCGACAGGTCGAAGGCTTCGAACGGAGCCCCAAGAATGCGCTTATTCGCTTTTTTCAAGGCAAACCAATCTCATATCATTCTGGTTAGCGCTATGGCACAAATCATGCATACAAAAAATCACTATCACTTTGGTGGAGTAAAAGAATGAAAAAGCAATCCGGTTTCACGCTCGTCGAGATCGCCATCGTGCTGGTCATCATCGGTCTGCTGCTCGGCGGCGTTTTGAAGGGACAGGAGCTGATCAACAGCGCGAAGGTGAAAAACCTTGCAAACGATTTCCGCTCTATTCCAACGTTTGTCTATGCATATCAAGACAAATACAAACGATTACCCGGTGACGACCCCACTGCAGACTCCAATGTTGGTGCCCCTGCCACTGAAGTGGGTGACGGTGATGGTCGGATAGAAGGCGCATGGAATTCAGCTCCAGCTTCTGGAGCATGTTCGACTGAGTCCTGCCGCTTCTGGTTACATGTTCGCCTTGCAAACCTCGCAGCGGGCACCACGACCTTGGGTGCCGGGTATCAACCAACCAACGCTGAAGGTGCGCCGCTTGGAATCACGGGGGACACGCTTGTGACAGGTTGGGCAGGCAATTTCTTTGTCTGCTCAGCGGGCATCCAAGGACGTTTTGCCAGGCAACTTGACACAACAATTGACGACGGCGTTGCCAATACAGGTAATGTTCGGGTAATTGGAGAGGGGACAGTCGCAACTGCTGCATCAGGCTATCCGCGAGCCCTTACGACGGCAGACGACGCGACTCTTTTTACAGTCTGCTCTTCCTTCTGAATCTCTCCCGCCTGACAATAAAGCCCGCCACGGCGGGCTTTGTCTTTTCTAGCCCCTGAGCAGCCGCTCTTCGCCCGCCGCCACGGCAGCGGCGCCGCCGCGAATCACCACGACATCACCGGTCTGCAGGGTCGTCTCGCTGCCAAGAGCAACGACCGGCTGGGTTCGGCGCCGGATTGCCGTCACGCCGGCGCCGACTTTCTCGAGGCCCAGCGCGGCGATGCTGTGTCCCACCGCCCAGGCGTCGGCATCGAGGGTCACGGCATGCAGGCGCGGCTGATCGACATCGGAAACGCCTGCGCCGGCATCGGTGGCGCCGTGGAAAAAGCCCCGCAGCAGCGCGTAATGCTGTTCGCGCAATTCGCGCAGGCGGCGGATGACCCGATGCATCGGCACGCCGGTCAGCGCCAGCGCGTGCGTGGCGAGCATCACCGACGATTCCAGCGCCTCGGGCACCACCTCGGCCACGCCGGCCTCGAACAGCTTTTCGGCATCCTCCTCCTCGCGCGAGCGCGCGACGACCGGCAGGTCGGGCCGCAGTTCGCGCACGCGCTGGACCAGCTTGAGCGTGGTCTCGATGTCGGCGAAGGTCACCACCAGCACGCTGGCGCGCGCGATGCCCGCCGCCAGAAGATTCTCGCGCCGCGTGCAGTCGCCCCAGGCGACCGGCTCGCCGGCGGCGGCGGCCTCGCGCACCCGCTCGGGATCGAGGTCGAGCGCCATGAAGCCGATCTTTTCGGTTTCCAGGAAGCGCGCCAGATGCTGGCCGGTCTTGCCGTAGCCGCACAGCAGGGCATGTTTCTCGGTCGCCACGGTGCGCGCGGCGATCTGCGTCAATTGCATCGAACGCGTCAGCCATTCCGAGGCGACGAAGCGCAGCACGACGCGATCCGAGAAGTGCACGATCAGGGGGGCAATGATCATCGACAGCACCATCGCGGCCAGCACCGGCTGGATCAGCACGGGATCGACGAGTGCCGTATCCGTGGCGCGCACCACCAGCACGAAACCGAACTCGCCGGCTGCGCACAGCCAAAGTCCGGACCGCAGCGCGGTGCCCGGGCTGCTGCCGAGGAACCGCGACAACGCCGCCGCGACCAGCAACTTGACGGCCAGCAGCAGGAACACGAGCACCGCCAGCCGCAGGGCATCGTTCCAGATCGCCACCGGGTCGAGCATCATGCCGGTCGAGACGAAGAACAACCCCAGCAGTACGTCGCGGAAGGGCTTGATGTCCTCCTCGACCTGGTAGCGGTATTCGGTTTCGGAGATCAGCATGCCGGCGACGAAGGCACCGAGTGCCGGCGACAGGCCGGCAACTTCCGTCAGCGTCGCGAAGCCAAGAGTCACCAGCAGCACGTTGAGCATGAACAATTCGCTCGACTTGCGGCGCGCCACCAGGCCGAACCAGGCATGCATCAGCCGCTGGCCGACGAAGAGCACCAGCGCCAGCAGTACCGCGGCCTTCAGCAATGCCCAGCCGACCTCGCCGGCCAGCAGTTCGACCGGCTGCGACAGGGCCGGGATCAGCACCAGCAAGGGCACCACCGCGAGGTCCTGGAACAGCAGCACGCCCATCACTTCGCGGCCATGGGGGGCATCGAGCTCGCGCCGGTCGGCCAGCAGCTTCGACAGGATCGCGGTGGACGACATCGCGAGCGCACCGCCGAGCGCCACGCTGGCCTGCCATGACACGCCCCAGGCCATCGCTCCCGCACCGACCACCAGCATGGTCAGCAGCACCTGCGCCAGTCCCAGCCCGAAGACGATGCGCTTCATCGCGAAGAGGCGCGGCAGCGAGAACTCGAGGCCGATGGTGAACATCAGGAAAACGACACCGAACTCCGCCAGGCGGTGTGCGCTCTCGGTATCGGGCAGGACGCCCAGCGCATGCGGCCCGGCCAGCGCGCCGACCAGCAGGTAGCCGAGGATCGGCGGCAGTCCCAGGCTGCGGCAGGCCACCACGGCGAGCACGGCGGCGGCCAGCAACAGCAGGATCAGGTGCAGAGTCACGTGGCGTCCTTCTTGGTCTCGTCTGGCGGGGTCGTTATAATTTGCCGCAATCATAACCGCCTTCGCGGACCTGCCGTCCGCGACCTCTTCCCCAGCACATGCCACCGATCCCCGCAGCGGAACACCTCCTCGCACTGGCACGCCGCGTCCTTGCCATCGAAGCCGATGCCGTGGCGAAAATCGCCGCACGCCTGGATGCATCGTTTGCCCAGGCCGTCGGCCTGATCCTCGCCTGCCATGGCCGCGTGATCGTCAGCGGCATCGGCAAGTCCGGCCACATCGCGCGCAAGATCGCCGCGACCATGGCCAGCACCGGGACACCGGCCTATTTCGTCCACGCCGCCGAGGCGGTGCACGGCGACCTCGGCATGATCGCCCGCGACGACGTGCTGATCGCCCTCTCGAATTCGGGCGAGAACGACGAATTGCTCACCATCGTTCCGCTGGTGAAGCGCCAGGGCGGCAAGCTGATCGCCATCACCGGCAACCCGGCATCTTCGCTGGCCAGGGAAGCCGACGTCCATCTTGACGCCCGCGTTGACGAGGAAGCCTGCCCGCTCAACCTCGCGCCCACCGCCAGCACGACGGTTGCGCTCGCGCTCGGCGATGCCCTGGCGGTCGCCCTGCTCGACGCACGCGGCTTCGGCGCCGAGGATTTCGCCCGCTCGCATCCGGGTGGCGCGCTGGGCCGCAAGCTGCTCACCCATGTCCGCGACGTCATGCAACCCGCAGAGCGGGTGGCCAGCGTCGGCACGGATACGGCAATTCCTGCGGTGCTGGCGGCAATGTCGCACGGCGGCATGGGCATGGTCGCCGTTATCGACGGCGCCGGCAAGCTCGCCGGCATCTTCACCGATGGCGACCTGCGCCGCGCGCTCGAACGGCTCGGCGATCTGCGCCCCGTCGCGGTTGGCGACATCATGAGCCGCAACCCGCGTACCATCGGCCCGGAGCGGCTGGCCGTCGAGGCCGTCGAGATGATGGAACGCCACAAGGTGAACCAGCTGCTCGTCATCGACTCCGCCGGCCGGCTGGCCGGCGCCCTCAACATGCACGATCTCTTCCGCGCCAAGGTGGTCTGATGGACTGTTACGCACAAGCATCCAAAGTCCGGCTTATGGGCTTCGACATCGATGGCGTGATGACCGACGGCCGGCTCTACTTCGGTCCCGAGGGCGATTTCTGCAAGGCCTTCTTCAGCCGCGATGGGCTCGGCCTCAAGCTGCTGGCGAAATCGGGCGTCAAGCTCGCGATCATCACCGGCCGCGACTCGACCATCGTCACCCAGCGGGCCGCCAATCTCGGCATCGGACTCGTCCTTCAGGGCATCGAGGACAAGCGCGCCGCCATGGCCTCGCTGCTGGCGCGCGAAAACCTGTCTTTCGACCAATGCGGGTACATGGGCGACGACATGATCGACCTCCCCCTGCTGAAGACCTGCGGATTTTCCGTCACTGTGCCGGATGGTCACGAGATGGTACGGCGCCACGTCTGCTACGTCACCCGCGCGCCCGCCGGCGCAGGCGCGGTGCGCGAAGCCTGCGAACTCATCCTGCGTGCGCAAGGCACCTGGGACCGCGTGATGGCCCCCTACCTCGCCTGATCCAGCTTCATGTCCATTCGGGCCAATCCCGCTGCCACGCTCTTCCCGCTGCTGCTGGTCGGCCTCCTGGCCGGAATGAGCTACTGGCTCGAACTGGCGAGCCGCGCCCCGGAGGGGGCGAACGACGGCAGGTCGCGCCACGATCCCGACTACATCATCAAAAACTTCGAGGTCCGCCGCTTCGACCCGCAGGGCAACCTGCAGCACACGGTCGTCGCCGACCTGATGCGCCACTATCCGGACGACGACAGCACGGTAGTGCTCGCACCGCGCATCACCTACCACCGCGATCCGCCGACCTTCATTCAAGCCCGCGAGGCCCATGTCAGCAGCAAGGGCGAGCATGTCCGGCTGATCGACGACGTACGCGTCACCCGCGGCGGCGTGCGCGACAAGCCCGACACGGTGCTGACCACCGCGCTTCTCGATGCCTGGCCCGAAGAGGAAACCGCCAAGTCGAACGTCCCCGTGACGATCGCCCAGGGCCAGACCAAGGTCCAGGGCAGCGGACTGAGCGTCGACAACAAGACATCGGTCTATATCCTCGAAGGGCCAGTCAAGGGCGTATTCTTCCGCAAGGCAAATGCCGCGACAGCCGTTCCGGTAACCCCGCCCGCTGTCGTGAAAGCCGCCAAGACATCTCCTGCGAAGCCCCAATCCAAATCCGGCAAGAAGCCGCCGAACCGCCTGAATGCCGCCAAGAAACCCAATACCACCCGCTGACATGAAAACCACTCTTCCGCCCCTGCTTGCAGTTCTGCTCTTCGTTTCCGGTTCCGCCTGCGCCGAACGAGCCGACCGCGACAAGCCGGTCCACCTCGAAGCCGCGCGCGTCACCGTGGATGACGTCAAGCGCACGCATGTCTTCGAAGGCAACGTCGTGCTTTCGCAGGGGACCCTGGTGATCCGCACCGCCAAGCTGGTCGTGACGCAGGATGCAGAAGGGTTCCAGAAGGGCGTGGCCACCGGCGGCGAGGGCGGGTTGGCGCGCTTCCGCCAGAAGCGCGAAGGCAAGGACGAATACATCGAGGGCGAGGCCGAGCGCATCGAGTACGACTCGCGCGGCGAGAAGGCCGAGTTCTTCACGCGGGCTTTCGTCAGGAGCGGTGCCGACGAAGTCCGCGGCCACTACATCTCCTACGACGGCCGCACCGAGCAGTATCTCGTGACCGCGACGCCGGGTGCCGGGCCGGGCAGCAAGGATGGCCGCGTCACCGCGATCATCCAGCCCAAGAACGCCAAACCGGCGGCTCCCGCTCCGGCACGCTGACTTTTTTTCATCATGCCGCTGGTGCGGCAGGGCAACAAGCCCTGCCCGAAGGGTATTGTTTTGTCAGCCCTTGCCGTTTTATGCCGCCTCGTTTTCTATCATAACTACATGATTACATTGAACAGATAAGTCTTTTCAAGCATTATTTGTTGCAATGCACAAAAAATGCTTGACTTCGGAAAACCCATCCCTATAATGAAATCCATGCTGCACTGCAATATGTCGTTTCAGCCTGCTTGCACCACGATTTTTGAACCTTCATTTTTGAACTTTCATTTTTAGGAGATCGCCATGTACACGACCCCCGAACAACTCGCCGGCGCCAACAAGGCCAACGTCGAAACCCTGCTGACTTTCGCCAACACCGCGTTTGCCAGCGCCGAGCGCCTTGCCGCCCTCAACCTGAATACCGCCCGCATCCTGCTGGAAGACAGCGTCAATAACGCCAAGGTTCTGCTGGGCGTCAAGGATGTGCAGGAACTGGTGAGCACGCAAGCCGCCCTGGCCCAGCCCGCTTTCGAGAAGGCCGTCGCCTACTCGCGCAGCGTGTATGAAATCGCCAGCCAGACCCAGGAAGAGTTCTCCAAGATCTTCGACAGCCAGTACGTCGAGATGAACAAGAACGTCACCTCCGTCCTGGACAAGGCCGTCAAGAACGCCCCCGCCGGTTCGGATGTCGCCGTCGCCGCCGTGAAGTCCGCGATCGCCGCCGCCAACTCCGCCTACGAGACCATGAACAAGGCCGCCAAGCAGGTTGCCGAGATGGCCGAAGCGAACGTTGCCGCCGCGACCACCGCGACCGTCAAGGCTGTCGGCGCCACCGCCGCCAAGGCCAAGAAGGCGGCTTAATTCGCCGCCTGACGAGCCGTAAATAGTTTCAACGTCTCCTCCTCCGGTTCCGCAAAGGAACCGTTTCAGCCCAGACCTCAGGTCTGGGCTTTTTTTTGGCGGTTCCGCCATTATGTCGCTGATGCAATTGAGCTAAACCAGTAGGGCTGGTTTGACCTGCCCCCCGATTTCAGTGCCGGCATGAAGTTAGTAAAGTCCGCTTTCGAAGGGAGAAGCGGGCATGAAGAAGCGATTTACGGACGAGCAGATCATTGGGTTCCTCAAGCAAGCCGAGGGCGGTATTGCGATCAAGGATCTGTGCAGGAAGCATGGCTTTAGCGACGCGGCGTTCTATACGTGGCGCAAGAAGTTCGGCGGCATGGAGGTTGCCGACGCCAAACGGCTGAAGGCGTTGGAAGCGGAGAACAGCAAGCTCAAGAAACTCCTGGCCGAATCCCTGCTGGACAACGACGCGCTCAAGGTCGCCCTGGGCCGAAAGCCCTGACCCCGCAGGCGAAGCGCGAGGCAGTGACGGCGATGCAAGAGAAGACCGGGATCTCTCAGCGTCGTGCCTGCCGGCTTGTGGGGATATCGCGCACGGTGCTGGCCTACGCACCGACGGCCAATCCGGCCAACGAAGCGATCCAGGCGAGGATGATCGAACTGGCAGCCGAGCGGCGCCGCTTCGGCTATCGGCGCATTCATGTTCTGCTGCGTCGGGAAGGGCACCAAGCCAACCACAAGCGCGTGTTTCGGCTTTATCAGGACGCCAAGCTGGCGGTCCCCAAGCGCAAGCGGCGGCGTGGCATTGCCGTGGAACGCCATCCCTTGACGCTGCCGGAGACCCCGAACCAGGTCTGGTCGATGGATTTCGTGATGGACGCTCTGTCGAATGGCCGTCGGCTGAAATGCCTGAACATCGTTGACGACTGCACCAAGGAGGCCGTAGATATCGTGGTCGATCACAGCATCACCGGCGACTACGTCGTGCGGGTTCTGGAGCAGGCGGCGATCTTCCGTGGTCTGCCGACAGCGATCCGCACCGACCAGGGGCCGGAATTCACCGGCAAGGCACTTGACCAATGGGCGTATCGCAACGGCGTCGAGCTCAAGCTGATTCAGCCGGGCAAACCGATGCAGAACGGCTACGTCGAGTCGTTCAACGGCAAGTTCCGCGACGAATGCCTGAACGAGCATTGGTTCACCAGCCTGGCCGAGGCGCGGGTGCGCATCGGCATCTGGCGACGGGAGTACAACGAGTGGCGGCCGCACAGTTCGCTCGACGATTTGACCCCGGCGGAGTTCGCGGCGCGCTGTCGGGCAAGCTTGCCCGACAGCGCATCGGAGACGGAAATCGGATAGATTCACAACTCGGACTTTGCTAACCACGACTTGGCACTAAAGACGGGGGCAGGTCA
>JAJZSW010000073.1 GCA_021849505.1 Pseudomonadota bacterium | reverse complement strand
ATCCCCATTCTTCCGCTTGAGCCTGAGGCTGGAGCGGCGCAGGATACGCAGCCATGTCGTCTGGCTTTTCGCGTCGAGGAACTTCATGATCATCCAATCCGTCGAGCTGGTGGCGCTGCCCGGTGCGCCCGACTATCAGGAAAAAATCTATCGGGCGCACATGGATACGGGCGAGGACATCGACCTTTTCCAGCAGCATTGGGATGTGCCGCTGCCTCCCGAGTCGCTGATCGGCCTGACACCCGAGGAAGCCCGCCGCAAGCGGGCGGAGAGGATGCTGGCGTCCGCAGGCCTGCATTGATCATGGTGGTCACCAACGATCAGCGCAGCACGGCGATCGTCATCCGCAACGATGGTCGCAAGGTCACGCTGGTGCCGATGAAAAGCGGCAAGCTGGGCGCGCGGACGATCAGCTTCGACGAGTTTCGCCGGGATTGGCACGAAACGGGCTATGCCCTGTCCCTGGCCCTGACGACCTTCCTCACGCACGTGATGAAATGGGGCGCCTCAGAGGAAACCCGGCGCGGCCTGCAAAGACTGGCCGCGCGCGACCGTTTCGTGGT
This sequence comes from Pseudomonadota bacterium, assembly GCA_021849505.1. Lineage (GTDB taxonomy): Bacteria > Pseudomonadota > Gammaproteobacteria > Burkholderiales > Rhodocyclaceae > Sulfuricystis. The sequence continues at coordinate 11,449 of JAJZSW010000073.1, read as the reverse complement.
CGCCAGTCTGTTCTGAAGGAGCGGAACGCGTCGGCTCAGGCAGCCGACTTGAGAATGGGGGTCAGCCCCTTCTGCTCCCCGAACTGTTCCGCCGCCTTGCGCGGACAGCCGGTTTTTTCATAGACGGACAGCACATCGAAGCGCGTGATGTGGGCATCCGTCATGTTGATGCCGTAGATTTCGATCAGCGCCTGGTCGAATGCGTTAACGATTTTCAGGGCTTCGAATTTTCCGACTCGATTGAGGTTCATGATGGTTCCCGTGTATGCGGCACTGCAGCAAACTCTATCTGATTCATTAACGGCAGTTTGCAAGAATAATTGTGCCAGAAAGCGCTATTTCAAGGATTCAATATCTTGATTAGACCATATTGCATAGCAGCATCCGCGGTTTTTTCGCAATTCACTTGGTGGGGGCTCCGTCGGTTGAGGCGGAATTGACGACGGGGACCGAAGTCCCCGCCGGCATTTCTTTGGTTACAAGGCTAATGCGGCCTCGGCATAGACCTTAAGCGGCCAGTGCAAAACGCTCATCGTTGGCGTTTGTGGATTTGCGCGGATTACGTCCGTCGCCTATCGGGTTGCCTGCTTTCCTTCTCTCGCCCCGTCGAAACCAGTACACCCCCATCTAAAAACACCACCGTGATTGCGATGCTCTTAGGTGGAGGTGGCGGGAATCGAACCCGCGTCCGAAACGCTTCCGGATTGCCGGAATTACAACCATGCGTCGATTATGGGGGCAAAGGCCCCAAATTTCAATCAAGCGATTTTTTCCATGCCGGCCCGCCGGGTCATTCGTCCGATGGTGTCGGCGACTGGAAATAGAGTTGCTTCACAGTCCCATGGGTAACGCCGTCTTGTACTTGATCTGCTTGATTGCCACGCTGGAGCGGATATTTGAAACATTGGGGATGCGCGCCAGGCGCTCGACGATGAAGGATTGCAAAGCCTTGAGATCGGGTACCACCACGCGCAGCAGATAGTCTGAATCTCCCGTCATCAGGTAGCACTCCATGACTTCAGGCCAGGAGTCGATGGCCTCCTCGAAGACCTGAAGGGCGCTGCCGACCTGTTTTTCCAGGCTGACCTGAATAAAGGTGGAAACGTTCAGGCCAATGGCTTCAGGATCGATCAGGGTGACGTAACCACGGATCACGCCGGTTGCCTCGAGGTCGCGAACACGGCGCAGGCAAGGCGCCGGGGATAGATGCACCGCCTCGGCCAGGGCTGTGTTGGTGATGCGCGCATTCGCCTGCAAGTGCTCCAGCAGGCGGCTATCCGTGGTGTCCAGTGAGATCGTGGATTTAATATTGCTCATAAAAGACAAAAATATAAATAACATTGCTCATAAAGCAACTATAGCATCGTATATAGCAATGTATTGATGCCGCAAGACCCCTATAGTATTGATCATGGTATTCATGCCTGATGTGTGGGGTGACAACATGAGCAAGGATTTCAATCAGCCGCTCGGCGATAACCGGGCAGACGACGACCCAGCGGAAACTCAGGACTGGCTCGCGAGCTTGCAGGAAGTGATGGAGCGCGACGGAATGCCGCGCGCGGAGTTTTTGGTGGACCGGCTTATCGAGTCGGGACGCCGGGCGGGTGGCCGATTCCACACCCGCCACACCACGCCTTACCGGAACACCATTCCGGTGGAGGCGCAACCGCCCTACCCGGGCGATCTTGATCTGGAAGCCCGCATTACCGCCATCCACCGCTGGAACGCGCTGGCCATGGTGATGCGGGCCAACCAGGCCCATCCCGAGCTGGGCGGCCACATTGCCACCTACGCTTCGATTGCCGATATTTTCGAGGTCGGTTTCAACCACTTCTTCCGCGCACCGAGCGACGAACATCCGGGCGACCTGGTGTATTTCCAGCCGCACGCCGCACCGGGTGTCTATGCCCGCGCCTTCCTCGAAGGCCGCCTCTCGGAAGAGAACATGATGCACTTCCGCCGCGAAGTTTCCGGCGGCATCGGCAAGGGCCTGTCGTCCTACCCGCATCCGACGCTGATGCCCGGCTTCTGGCAGTTCCCGACCGGCTCGATGGGCCTGGGCCTGCTCACCGCCATCTATCAGGCACGCTTCCAGCGTTACCTGCAACACCGCGAGATCATGCCGGCCAACGACCGCAAGGTCTGGGTCTATGTCGGCGACGGCGAAATGGACGAGCCGGAATCGTTGGCCGGGATTTCGCTCGCTGCCCGCGAACAGCTCGACAACCTGGTGCTGGTGGTCAACTGCAATCTGCAGCGCCTCGATGGTCCGGTGCGCGGCAATGGCAACATCGTGCAGGAGCTGGAAACCCTGTTCGCCGGCGCCGGCTGGAACGTCGTCAAGTGCCTGTGGGGCAGCAACTGGGACGTGCTCTTCGCCCGCGACCGCGACGGCTGGATTCTCAAGCGCATGGCCGAGGCAGTGGATGGCGAATTCCAGAAACTGTCGGCGACCGACGGCCACTACAATCGCCAGCACTTCTTCTCGCGCTACCCGGAGCTGGCGGCGCTGGTCGCCAACATGTCGGACAAGGACATCGACGCCCTGATGCGCGGCGGCCATGACCCAATCAAGATCTACGCCGCCTACGCCGCCGCCATGAACCATCGCGGTCAGCCGACGGTGATCCTGGCGCAGACGACCAAGGGTTACGGCATGGGCGCCTCCGGCCAGGGCGCCAACACCTCGCACCAGACCAAGAAACTGGCGCACGACGACCTGCGCCATTTCCGCGAGCGCTTCGGCCTGCCATTGTCCGACGACGACCTCGACAACGCCCGCTTCTACCATCCAGGCGAAGACAGCCCGGAAGTGCGTTACCTGCAACAACGCCGCGCCGCACTGGGCGGTTATCTGCCGCAGCGCCGGCAACTGGCGACGCCGCTCGCCCCGGCCACGCCTGACCTGTACACCTCGTTCCACGCCGACTCCGGCGAGCGGACCATTTCGACGACGATGAGCTTCGTCCGCCTGCTCACCAAGCTGATGCGCGACAGCACGCTCGGCGCCCGCGTCGTGCCCATCGTCGCCGACGAGGCGCGCACTTTCGGCATGCAGGACATGTTCCGCCAGTTCGGCATCTACTCGCCGTGGGGTCAGCGCTACACGCCGCAGGATTCCGACCAGCTGGCTTTCTACCGCGAAGACATCAAGGGTCAGATTCTCGAGGAGGGCATTTCCGAAGCTGGCTCGATGGGTTCGTGGATCGCGGCCGGCACCGCCTGGTCGCACAGCAACCAGCCGATGCTGCCGTGCTATATCTTCTACTCGATGTTCGGCTTCCAGCGCGTCGCCGACCTGATGTGGAACGCCGCCGACTGCCAGGCACGCGGTTTCCTGCTCGGCGCCACCGCTGGCCGCACCACGCTGTCCGGCGAAGGCCTGCAGCACGAGGACGGGCAGAGCCAGATCTACGCCGCCACCATTCCCACCTGTCGCGCCTACGACCCCGCTTTTTCCTACGAGGTGGCGGTGATTGCCGAGGATGGCGTGCGCCGCATGATGAGCGACAACGAAAACGGCTACTACTACATCACGCTGTACAACGAGAATTACGTCCATCCCTCGATGCCGGCCGGTGCCGAAGAGGGGATCCGGCGTGGCATCTACCTGCTGCGCCCTGCCAAGCTGGACGATGGGCCGCGCGTCCAGCTGATCGGCAGCGGCAGCATCCTGCATCGCGTGCTGGTTGCCGCCGACCTGCTCGAAAGCCGCTTCGGCATCGCAGCCGACGTGTGGAGCGCAACCAGCTTCGGGGAACTGCGCAAGGACGGTATCGCCTGCGACCGCTGGAACTTGCTACACCCGGCCGCAACGCCGCGTACACCTTATGTGACCGAACAACTGAGCAGGCGCCAGGGTCCGGTGATCGGCGTCAGCGATTTCGTGCGCGCCTATCCGGATCTCATCCGCAACTGGGTGCCGCAGCGCTATACCGTGCTTGGCACCGACGGCTTCGGTCGCTCCGATACCCGCGTCGCGCTGCGCGATTTCTTCGAGATCGACGAACGCTACATCGCGCTTGCCGCGCTGAAGAGCCTGGCCGACGAAGGCGGCATCGCGCGCGCGGTACTGATCGATGCCATGGCGCACCTTGGGATCGACGCCGACAAGCCGACACCGCTGGGCCACGGGGAATAGGTCATGGGCCAGATGATTGAGTTGCGTGTGCCGGACATCGGCGACTTCAAGGACGTGCCGGTGATCGAGATTCACGTCGCCGTTGGCGACATGGTTGCCGTCGATACGGTGCTGGTCACGCTGGAATCGGAGAAGGCGACGATGGACGTGCCATCCCCCGCCGCTGGCCGGATTGCCGAAATGCTCATCAAGACCGGCGACCGGGTCAGCGCAGGCAGCGTCATTGCGCGTGTGGAAGCTTACGGTGCCGCTTCGCTCCCCGCCGGTTCTGAAACGATGCCTGCAGCTCCCCCGGCATACGGACCGGAGGCGGAAATGAGCACTCGGCCTGCGGTCGACGGCGCACCGCTGCCAGCGGCCGCCGCACCAAAGACGGTCGCCGCACCTGACTTCACACCCGCCCCAGGCGCCCCGCCCCGCGGCCCATGCGGCCCGTCGGTGCGCCGTCTCGCCCGCCAATTGGGGGTCGATCTGGCCAAAGTGGTCGGTAGCGGTGCCAAGGGGCGCATCTTCACGGAAGACGTGATTGCCCACGTCAAGCATGCGATGCAGTCGGTTCCGCTCGAGGCATCTCCTGCAGTTACGGGAGGCGTGTTTGATTTGCCGCCCTGGCCGGAAGTCGATTTCGGGAAATTCGGTCCGGTCGAGCGTCGCCCGAAATCGCGCATCCAGAGAATTTCGGCCGCCAACCTGCACCGCAACTGGGTGATGATGCCGCACGTCACCAATTTCGACGAAGCCGACATCACCGACCTCGAAGCCTTCCGCCAGAAGGTCAATGGCGAACTGGGCAAAGAGGCCGCCAAGGTCACCATGCTCGCGTTCCTGATCAAGGCGGCGGTACACACGCTGCAAAACTACCCGGCATTCAACTGCTCGCTCGAAGGTGACGACATCGTCGAAAAGCGCTACTGGCACATCGGCTTCGCCACCGATACGCCGAACGGACTGGTTGTACCGGTAATCAAGAATGCCGATCAGAAGAGCGTGCTGCAAATTGCCGCCGAGAGTTCCGAACTGGCTCGCCTGGCCCGCGAAGGCAAGCTCAAACCCGAGCAGATGCAGGGCGGCACGTTCACCATTTCGAGCCTGGGCGGCATCGGCGGAACCGGCTTCACGCCCATCATCAACGCCCCGGAGGTCGCGATCCTCGGCGTCACCCGGGCGACAATGAAACCGGTGTGGGACGGCCGGGAATTCGTGCCGCGCCTGATCCTGCCGCTCTGCTTGTCATGGGATCATCGGGCCGTGGATGGCGCTGCGGCAGCACGCTTCCTTGTCCACATGGCCCGCTTGCTGGCCGATTACCGTCGGATCATGCTGTAGGGGCTGCGCGGCAATCCCTTCCGCGGAAACGTGGAGAGAAATGCCCAGCCTGACATGCTGGGCCGAGGTGAACCCCGGGACCTGTGCTGGCTTGGTTTGAGAGGATTGCTCAGGCAAGCCGAGTTTATGTCGCCCGGACATCAAACGTTCAGCGTCCGGGAGGGCAGAATCTCCTTGAGAGAAAAACTCGTGTAGATTTCGCGTACTGCAGGAAGGCTGCGCACCTTTTCGCGGACGAATCGAGCAAAGCTGTCCATGTCTTCCGCAGTCGCTTCCAATTGATAGTCGTAGCGCCCGGTCAGGTTGTGGCAGGACAAAACCTGATCCAATGCGCAAACCTGCCGCTCGAAGGCCTCGGCTACTTCCGGCGTATGGCTCTCCAGTTGTACGCTGACGAATCCGAGGATGGTGTAGCCAAGCTTTCGTCTGTTCAGTACGGCGTGGTAACCGGAGATATAGCCTGCCTCCTCCAAGCGCTTCACACGCCGCCAGCAAGGTGTGTGGGACAGCGAAACCCGTTCGGCAAGCTCGGCCATGGTCAGGCGGGCGTCGGCCTGGAGTGCATACAGAATCCTTCGGTCAATCGCATCAAGATCGTCCTTCATCGCCGCGTTCCTCCACAAGAAAAACAACGCCACATATTAAGCTAAAGAATAGTATATCCTATAAAAGTGATAAAAATTAGTGAATAATACTAATATATTGAAGATTGATGTGGTTAATGCAAACTATTGGCCATGGAGAGGAATATTCTGGGAGCATCATCAACCCGCCGATCAGCGCCATGTCCGCCCATATTCATAAAGCAGGTTTTTCCACTCGCGCCATACATTATGGATATAACCCACAAGACCATCAGGGTGCCCTGAGCCCTCCGATCTTCCAGACATCCACCTTTGCCTTCCCCACGGCGGAGTATGGTGCCGCCTGCTTTGCAGGCGAGGAGAGCGGGCATTTCTACACACGGATTTCCAATCCGACGCTCGCGCTTCTCGAAGCCAGATTGGCTGCCCTTGAGAACGCCGAAGCGGCTGTCGTTTTCGGCTCGGGCATGGGGGCCATTTCCGCCACCTGCTGGACCTTGCTGGAGCCGGGAGACGAGTTGATTGCCGACTTGACCCTATACGGGTGCACGCACGCCCTGTTCGAGCATGGCCTGAAGAAATTCGGCATCAAGATCACCAGCATCGACCTGACCAATCCAAGTGCCTTGGAAGCCGCCATCGGGCCACGGACCCGCATGGTCTACTTCGAAACCCCGGCGAATCCGAACATGCGCCTGATCGATATTGCTGCCGTAGGCGAAATCGCCCACCGCCATGGCGTCACGGTCGTTGTTGACAGCACCTACTGCAGTCCCTACCTTCAGCAACCCTTGCTGCTGGGCGCCGACATCGTCGTGCATTCCGCAACCAAATACATAAATGGTCACGGTGACGTCACCGCGGGGGTCGTCGCCACCTCGGCCGAGTTGGCTGCGGGGATACGCTTGAAGGGGCTGAAGGATTTCACAGGGGCGGTTCTCTCGCCGGGGGATGCCCACTTGATCCTGCGCGGACTGAAAACGCTGGCTGTCCGGATGGATCGCCACTGTGACAACGCCGAAGCGGTCGCCGTCCGCCTTGCGGAGCATCCGGCCGTAAGGCAAGTCTATTACCCAGGCCTGGAAGGCGACCCCTACCACGCGCTGTCACGCCGCCAGATGCGCCGATTCGGGGCCATGATTGCTTTCGAGCTGCATGGAGGCATCGAGGCGGGACGGCGATTCATCAACGCACTCAACATATTCACTCGCGCCGTCAGCCTTGGCGACACGGAAAGCCTGGTGCAGCACCCCGCATCGATGACGCATTCAACATACACGGCCGAAGAGCGCAAACGTGCCATGATCGCCGATGGACTTGTTCGACTGTCGATAGGGCTGGAAGACCGCGATGATTTGCTCAATGACATCGAGGACGCCTTGAGCGCAATGGGTCGGTAACACGGCGCTTTCCAAACGGGGCGCGCTTCAGCGCTCGCCCCGGTTTCTCGTTTGCCCGTCGTCAGTCGAACAGGCGCGGGACGATTTCGTGGCCAAAGCGGTAGCGCTGCCGGCAGATGTCGTCCTCGACGGCGATTTCGCCCTGCTCGGCGAGGGCGGCTTCGACCTCGGCCCGGCCGAGGCTTTTCAGCATCGCCAAAACCTTTTGCTCGTCGCGCGGGCAGTGGTAGCGCACCGGGCGCGGGTCGAACAACCGGATGTTTTCCTCGGGGAACAGATGCATCAGCAGGTTCGCCACCGGAGTCGCGAGTTCCGCCGGCCGGAGCGTGGCGGCCAGATGCAGGAGCCGATTCCAGCCGTCCGCGTCCTTGTGGTCGGCCTCGGGCAGTTTTTGCAGGAACAGGCCGCCGGCGAAATCCTCGCTGGCGGTAAGAAACAGCTTGGCCGGCTGCTGTTCGGACTGGACGAGATAATGCTCGAAAACCTCGGACAGGCTGGCGCCGACCAGCGGCACGATGCTCTGCCAGGGATCGCCGATGTTGGTGTGCAGGGTCAGGACCAGCTGGCCGTCGCCGAGCAATTCATTGAAAGTCGGCGCTGGCGGGACGGCACACGAAATCTCCCCGCCTGCGAGGGCGGGGCTGGGGGTGGGCGGGACTTCGTGGCGCGCCGTGCCGCGCAGGCGCAGCTGCTCGTCGCAATCGACCAGCAGCAGCGAGACCAGCCCGTGGCCCTGCAGCTGGAAGCTGATGCGTCCCGGCGTCTTGAGGTTGCCGGCGATCAGCGCCGTCACCGCCGCCAGTTCGCCGAGCAGGGCGTTCACCGCCGGCGGCAGCTCGCGCCGGGCGCTGATTTCGTGCCAGGTGTTGCCGAGCGCCACGAGCGCACCGCGGATGTCGAGATCCTCGAACAGGAAGCGCCTGACCGAATCCATCTATTTGACGAAGCTTTCGAACATCGTCGGGTCGAAACCGACCAGCAGGTGGCCGCTTGCGGTTTCCAACACCGGGCGCCGGATCACGCTGGAGTGTTCCATCATCGTCGCCACGGCCTTGCTTTGCGTGTTGATGTCCTGCTGCTCGGGCGTCAATTTCCGCCAGGTCGGGCCCTTGGTGTTCATCAACGTCTTCCAGCCGAGCGTCTTGCACCACTGGACCAGCCGCTCGCGGGGCACGCCGGCCTTCTTGTAGTCGTGGAACTCGTAGGGAATGTCGCGTTCATCCAGCCACTTGAAGGCCTTCTTCATCGAATCGCAGTTCTTGATGCCGTAGATGCGGACCATGCTGCCTCCGGGAAATGATCAGAAGCGCAGTTTACCCGCCGGGCAGCGGTTTGCCTGTTCGAGCCGGCTCAGCGTCGGCAGCAGGTTGAGATCGGTTTGCGCTTTCAACTCGCGGGCCAGGGCCTTGAGTTCGCCGAGGCTGTGGTCGACCGGGGCGCCGGTCGCGGCGAAGGCGACGACATTGCCGCTATCGCAGGAGGGGAAGGCGAGCGCCCGGCCGTCGAAGGCCTCCTCGATGCGTTCCAGCGATTTGCGGGCGCCCTTGCGCTTCGAGAGCAGGTTGGTCACCAGCAGCCCGGAGCCCGTCAGCCGCGCCTTGCAGTTGAGGTAGAAGGGCAGGGTGTCGAGCATCCCGGTGCGGGCGTTTTCGTCGAAGCCGTCGACCATGATCAGGTCGAAGCGCTGTTTGGTTTTGGCGACGAAATCGGCGCCGTCGTCGAGTTCGATGCGCAGGCGCTCGTCCTCGGGCGGCAGCTTGAAATGCAGGCGGGCGACGTCGACGACCTCGGGATCGATCTCCACCACCGTGAGTTTCGCCTCCGGCCGGTGGCGATGGAGGAATTTGACCAGCGAACCGGCGCCGAGGCCGATCAGCAGGGCCGCGCGCGGCCAGTCGGCAGCGGGGCGCAGCAGCAGGGCCGCCATCATCTCGCGCGTATAGTCGAGTTCCAGCGCCCAGGGGCGCGCCACGCGCATGGCGCCCTGGATCCAGTGGGAGCTGAAATGCAGGTAGCGCACGCCGGCGGATTCGCTGACCAGAATATCCATATGCGCATTCTACTTTTCCGCCCAATGATATTTGGATAACATGCGGGTAACCCGAAATCCCGGACCACGCCATGACCGAAATCGAAGAACTGCTGCACCAGATGCTCGAGCGCGAGGCATCGGACCTGTTCGTTTCGGCGGAAATTCCGCCGCATTTGAAGGTACAGGGCAGGACGCGTCCCGCCATGCGCGGCAGCGCGCCCTGGCCGGCACTGGCGCCGGGCGAATCGCAGCGTTTTGCCTATGCGCTGATGAGCGACGCGCAGCGGGCGGAATTCGAGCGCACCAAGGAGTGTAATTTCTCGCTGGTGACCCGGCTGGGCGGACGCTACCGCGTCAATGTCTATTACCAGCGCGGCGAAGTCTCGATGGTGATCCGCCTGATCAAGACGACGGTGCCTTCGTTCGAGGAACTCGGCCTGCCCCCGCAAGCGGGGCAGTTGGCGCTGCTCAAGCGCGGACTGGTGTTGATGGTGGGTGCGGCCGGCAGCGGCAAGAGTACGACCATGGCGGCGATGGTCGCGCATCGGGCCAGCCTGATGGACGGCCACATCCTGTCGATCGAGGATCCGGTCGAATACATCTATCCGCATGGCCAGGCGGTCGTCGAGCAGCGCGAGGTCGGCATCGACACGCTGAGCTTCGGCGACGCGCTGAAGAACGCGATGCGCCAGGCGCCGGACGTGATCGTCATCGGCGAGATCCGCGATCGGGAAACGGCGAAGAGCGCGATCATGTATGCGGAAGCCGGCGCGCTGTGCATCTCTACCCTGCATTCGAACAACGCCAACCAGGCGATCGAACGCATCGTGAACTTCTTTCCCGAGGATGCGCACCGGCAGGTGCTGCTCGACCTGTCGCTCAACCTCAGGGGCGTCATATCCCAGCGGCTGCTGCCCTCATTGCAGGGCGGGCTGGCGCTCGCTACCGAGATCCTGCTGCAATCGGCCTACTCGTCCTCGTTGATCCAGAAAGGCGAGATCGACATGCTCAAGGATGCGATCAAGAAAGGCACTCAAGTCGGCATGCAGCTCTTCGACGACTGCCTGCTCGAGCTCTGCAAGACGCGGCGCATCTCGCACGAGGAGGCACTCAACCATGCCGACTCGAAGACCGACCTCGGCTTGAAGCTGAAGCTGTCGGGCGTTTGAGAGTCAGCGCTGCCAGGACGGCATCAGTTCAGCGTCCGGGCCAGCGCGATGCGGAATTCGCGCACCAGATCGTCGTATTCCGGCTGGGCGGCGAGCAGGGTGAACAGGTTCAGCATGCCCTTGCGGCCGGCTTCGTCGTTCCACTTGCGGTCGCGGCGCACGATTTCGATCAGGTGCTGCAGCGCTGCGCGGTAGTCGTGCTGCAGCGCCAGCGCATTGGCGAGCTGCAACCGGGCGTCGTGATCGTTCGCGTCTGCCGCAAGCTGCGCCTGCAGCGCGGCGAGATCGACGTTCCCGGCCGTGCCCGCCATGCGCAAGCGCGCCTGCAGAGACTCGACGCGGCCGCGGTCGCGTGCCCGGTCGGCCACCACGGCCATCAGTTCGTTCGCCTCGGCCAGGGCTGCGGTGCTGCCCAGGTCAATGCTCAGCTGGATGAAATCGAGGTAGGACGAGTCGTTGCGCGGATCGAGGTTGATCGCCTCGACCATCTTCTGGCGCGCAGCGGCCAGGTCGCCGGCGGCGGCAAGCGCGAGCGCGGCCTGGCGCAGCGGCTCGGCGGGCGAAGGGATCAGCCGCTCGATGAATTCGCGCACCTGGCCTTCGGGCAGGGCGCCGGTGAATTCGTCGGCCGGCCGGCCGGCGACGAAGGCCTTGACCGCCGGGATGCCGCGCACGCCGTAACGGGCCGCCAGTTCCTGATTCTCGTCGGAATTGATCTTGGCGAGGATGAACTTGCCGCCGTACTCGGCGGCCAGCTTTTCGAGGATGGGCTTGAGGATGCGGCAGGGCTGGCA
>JAJZSW010000072.1 GCA_021849505.1 Pseudomonadota bacterium | reverse complement strand
ACGGATTGGTCAGGACGAAGTCGATCTTGCCCTGCCTCACCGCAAGCCGGACATCCTCGAAGCCGAGCGCTTCGATGTGGAAGCGGTTGCCGGGAAGCTGGCGTTCCAGATAGGCGGCGGTGGCAGCCCAGCTTTCGTGGGTCTTGTCGGGGCCGCGCAAGGCCAGCACGCCTATGCTGACATCCGCCGCGAAGACGGCGGTCGCCCACCAGCCGATCAGTAAGAACCGCGTGAGGAAAGACCTCATACCACCTCCCGCGGGGATTATCGCCGCAAAAAGCCGGCGGAGGGTACGTTGCGCCGGCGCCGCGCGGGTACGGTTCTACTCGGGCACGCAGATCTCGCCGCCCAGCATCGCCCGGATCGTGCGCAGGGTCAGCAGCAGCAGGACGGTGCTCAGTACCGCCAGCAGCAGCCAGGCCAGCCCGACGAAGAATGCGCTGCCCTGCTCGGCCATGATCAGCGTGGCGATCGTGATGGCGGCGAGCGGGAAGGAGTAGGCCCAGGTCGAGAGGAAGAAGCGCAGGCGGAAGAAGCGCAGCGCGTTGGCGGCGAGCAGCAGGGTGAGGAACAGCGCGACGTTGTAGAGAATCTGCGCAAAGGCGTCGATCTGGCCGCCGTTGAGCTTCAGCCAGGCGATGAAGGCGACGGCCGGCGGCGCGATCAGGATGAACAGCGTCGGCGTCAGGCGCTCGGGCAGCGGCTCGTGGAAGAACAGCCGGTACATGACGATGGTCAGCAGCACGATCCAGAAGATCAGGCCGATGCTGAAGAAGAACCAAGAGATGCCGGTGGGTGCGAAGGCGACGCCGGCGACCGGCACGATGACGTTGCCGACGACGGGGATGAACCAGGCCGGGTTGGCGTGCTTGATGTCGTAGCGCGTGTGATGGATCCAGCTGCTCATCACGATCACCGTGAAGCACAGGTGCAGCGCGGCGCCGACCATCCAGAGACCCTGCGCGAAGTCCGGCAGCGTATCGGCAAAGGCCGTGGCCAGCAGCAGCAGGGAAATCGAGATCGCCGGGAAGAAGTTGAGGCGGACCGGATGGGCGAACTCCTTCTTGACGGCCTCGCGGTGCACTGCCAGCTTGGCGAGATAGCCGAGCGCGATCAGGACGAAGAGGGCGAGCGCCCACCATTGCAGGGCGAGGCCGATTTCTGGCGGCAGGCCCAGGACGTGCCCTGCCTTTTTCCAGGCGATGGCCAGGCCGCTGGTGCCCATCACCGTTGCGAAAAGGGGAATCGGGAAGTGGGCAAGGCGTGAGTGGTGGGCGGATGGGGTTGCGGGGGCTGGGGTATTCATGGCGGTCGGTCCTTGTCGTTTTTGTCCATTATATTAGGGAACACTAAAGTGCTTGATGCCCGATGATAAAACTGTTGCGGAACATGGGCTTCCTGACGCAGTACTGACAGGAGTGGCATAATGTCTTGGAATTCGCTGACATCCTGGCATCAAACCCGTGACCATGCACCCGCTCGCCGAACTGATTTCCTACCTCGACACACTGCCGGAACCGCATATCCTGTTCGATACGGACTATCGCATTCTCGCCGCGAACAAGGCTTATCAGCGCAGCTTCGGCGGCGGCCAGGCGATCATCGGCCAGACCTGCTATGCGGTGTCGCATCGTTATGCGGCACCTTGCGACAAGGCGGGGGAAACCTGTCCGCTCAAGCAAAGCATGGCCTCCGGGCAGCGCGAACGCGTATTGCACCTGCACCATACACCCGATGGCGAGGACTACGTCAACATCGAACTGGCGCCGGTGCGCGGCGCGAACGGCGAGATCGCCTATTTCATCGAAAAAATGGAGCCGCTGGGTGCGTCGCATGGCCTGCCGGATGCGCGCGCGCTGGTCGGCCGGGCGCCCGCTTTCAGGCGCATGCTCGAGTTGATGGCGCGCGTCGCGCCCTCGGACGCGACGGTCATGCTCCAGGGCGAATCCGGGACCGGCAAGGAGCTGGTGGCGAAAGCGATCCATGATGCCAGCCAGCGCGCCGCCCGGCCCTTCGTTGCCGTCGACTGCTCCGGCCTGACCGAGACCTTGTTCGAGAGCGAACTGTTCGGCCATGAAAAGGGCTCCTTCACCGGCGCTTCGGCCCGGCGCATCGGCCTCGTCGAAGCAGCCGCGGGCGGTACCCTGTTCCTCGACGAACTGGGCGACATCCCGCTCGGCATGCAGGTCAAGCTGTTGCGCCTGCTGGAGACCGGCACGTTCCGGCGTGTCGGCGCCAGCGATTTTCTGAAGTCCGACGTGCGGCTGATCTCGGCCACGCACCGGAACTTGCGGACCATGGTCGCCGAGGGGCGCTTCCGGCAGGATCTCTACTTCCGGCTGAACACTTTTCCGATCGCGTTACCGGCCTTGCGCGAGCGCCTCACGGATGTGCCGCTGCTGGCTGAGACCCTGCTGGCCCGCGTGGCGCCAGGTCGTGAGTTGCACCTCTCGGCGGCGGCCCTCGATTGCCTGATGGCCTATGATTACCCGGGCAACGTTCGTGAATTGCGTAATGTACTGGAGCGCGCCACGCTGCTCTGCGATGGCGACACGATCCAGCTCGACCACCTGCCGGCCGAGGTCGTCGCGGCAGCAGCAGCGGGGCGGAAACTCGGCGCTGGCGAGACGGCAGGTTGCGCTGATTTAGCGGGTGCAGCACCTACCCCCACTCTGGCGCAACTCGAGGACGCTGCGCTGCGCAGGCGGCTCGCTGTCCACAGCGGGAATCGCAAAACCCTGGCCACCGAACTCGGCATCAGCGAACGCACGCTCTATCGCAAGTTGCGAGTCATGCGCGAACGCTGACATTATGGCGCCATATGTCAATCATAACTGCCATATTGGCATATAGACAGGCCGCCGTTGTCATTTCTGAATTCTGCACGGGTGCATATCTATCTGATAAATATGGGGTGCCAGCTTCAGCCACATGGCTGGCACGGCTCTTGATATATGTAGGGCAGGAAGCGGTGCATCAGCATCGGGTTGCCGCAGATAGAGTGCCAAGTCCCCCCTGATCTTGGCCGTTCTAGATGACCTCCTCCACCGTCTGTCCGCGAGATTCCTTCCCTCAGGCTCGCGCGGCAAGACAAACCGGCAACCTGCACCGCTTCTTTTTTTCGCCCGTACTGCACAAACAAAAACGCCAGCACGGGGCTGGCGTTCGCGCGCGGAACCCAATCTGCTGATTACTTGAGTTTCACTTCCTTGTAGAGCACGTGCTTGCGTGCCTTCGGATCGTACTTCATGAACTCCAGCTTTTCCGGCGTGGTGCGCTTGTTCTTGCTGGTGGTGTAGAAATGCCCTGTACCCGCAGTGGATTCGAGCTTGATCTTTTCACGTCCGCCCTTGGCTGCCATGATTGGTTATCTCCAGGTTCAAACGGCTTCGCCGCGTTCGCGCAACTCGGCGAGAACGACGTCGATGCCTTTCTTGTCGATGGTACGCAGGCCGGCGTTCGAGACACGCAGGCGCACCCAGCGGTTTTCGGATTCGATCCAGAAGCGGCGCGACTGCAGGTTGGGCAGATAGCGACGCTTGGTCTTGTTGTTGGCGTGGGAAACGTTGTTCCCCACCATCGGGGCCTTGCCCGTCACTTGGCAAACGCGGGACATAATTGAGCTCCAGAACTTCGGATTACGGAAAGCCGTGCATTCTACTGGATAGAACGCGAGTCAAGCAAGCGATTTTTCAATAAGTTAACCCACCCCGAAAAACTCGCTGCGCTCGTTTCTCCCCTCAAGGGGCCAAGAAACGCTCGGGACGGCCCTTCGCGTTTCTTCAGAGAAGCCCGCGCTCGGCGAAAGACAGCGGCGGGGCCGTGCCGGCAACAATGAAGTGATCGACGATGCGGACATCGACCAGCGTCAGCGCCTGCTTGAGGCTCTGCGTCAGCAGTTCGTCGGCGGTGGAGGGCTCCGTCACGCCGCTCGGATGGTTGTGCGCGAAGATCACGGCGGCGGCATTGCGGGCCAGCGCCCGTTTGACGACCTCGCGCGGATAGACCGAAGTTTGCGTCAGGGTGCCGCGAAACAGTTCCTCGTCGGCGATCAGGCGGTTCTGGGCGTCGAGCCAGAGCGCGATGAAAACTTCGTGATGCAGCGGCGCAAGCGCCAGCCGCAGCCAGTCGCGGACCGCGCCGGGGGAGGAAAGGGCGGGGCGGGCGCGCAGTTCCGCGCGCAGGCCGCGGCGGGCGAGTTCGAGCGTCGCGACCAGTTGCGCCGCCTTGGCGGGGCCGACGCCATTCACGCGCGTCAGTTCCTGTGGCGTGGCGGCGGCCAGCCTGGCGAGGCTGTTGTCGAAGTGGGCGAGCAGGGTGCGGGCGAGATCGACCGCGCTCATGCCCCTGACGCCGACGCGCAGGAAGATCGCCAGCAGCTCGGCATCGGAAAGCGCGGCCGCGCCCTGTTCGAGCAGTCGTTCGCGGGGGCGTTGGTCGTCGGGCCAGTCGGTGATTGCCATGGGTTAGAATCATCCGTTCCAAAACGCCGATTCTATCTGTCATGAACGAGTTGAATGGCAAACGCATCGTGCTGGGGGTTACCGGCGGCGTGGCGGCCTACAAGGCCTGCGAACTCGCCCGCCTGCTGGGCAAGGCCGGAGCGGGCGTCGACGTCGTCATGACGGAGGCGGCGACGCGCTTCGTCGCGCCCTTGACCTTCCAGGCGCTGACCGGCCGGCCGGTGTACGTCTCGCTGTGGGAGGCGCCGCAGGAAAATGGCATGGCCCATATCGATCTGACGCGGGGCGCGGATGCCGTGCTGGTCGCGCCGGCGACCGCCGACTTCATCGCCAAGCTCGCGCACGGTCGCGCCGAGGACCTGCTGTCTTCGCTGTGCCTCGCGCGGGAGTGTGCTCTGTTAGTCGCGCCAGCGATGAACCGCCAGATGTGGGAGAACCCGGCAACCCAGCGGAATGTCGCGCAACTGCGTGCCGATGGCATCGCCATCCTCGGTCCGGCGGCGGGCGATCAGGCCTGCGGCGAGGTGGGGGAAGGGCGCATGCTCGAGGCCGCCGAGCTGTGCGATGCGCTGATCGCCTTCTTCCAGCCGAAGCTGCTGGCGGGCAAGCGCGTGCTGCTGACGGTGGGGCCGACCTACGAGCCGCTCGACCCGGTGCGCGGCCTGACCAACATCAGTTCCGGCAAGATGGGCTTCGCCCTCGCGCGTGCCTGTGCGGAAGTCGGCGCTGGCGTGACGGCAGTGTGCGGCCCGGTTTGCCTGCCGACGCCGGCCGGCGTGACGCGCATCGACGTACAGAGCGCGCAGCAGATGCGCATGGCGGTGCTGGCGCAACTCCCGACGGACATTTTCATAGCGGTCGCGGCGGTGGCCGATTACCGTCCTGCCTCGCCCGCGGAACACAAGACCAAGAAGGGCGCCGCCACGCTGACACTCGAACTCGCCGCCAATCCCGACATCCTCGCCGAGGTCGCGGCGCGGCCGGATGCGCCGTTCTGCGTCGGCTTCGCAGCCGAGAGCCGCAATCTGGCGGCCTATGCGGAAGGCAAGCGGCTGGCCAAGCAGCTGCCGCTGGTGGTCGGCAATCTCGTCCAGGACGGCATGGGCGGCGATGCGAATGTCGTCACGCTGTTCGACGCCGCTGGCGTACATCCGCTGCCGCCCGGCGACAAGCTGGCAATCGCGCGGGCGATCGTGAAACACATAGCGGAGATGACCAATGCCCAACGCTGACAATAGGCCGACCATCGACGTGCGCATCCTCGATGCGCGGCTGAAAGACGCCAAGGGCGAGCATGCGCCCCATTACGCGACGCCCGGCGCAGCGGGCATGGACCTGCGCGCCTGCATCGAGGCGCCGATGCGCGTGCTGCCGGGCGAGACGAAGCTGATTCCCGCCGGCATCGCGATCCACCTCGCCGATCCGGGCATGGCGGCCATGATCCTGCCGCGCTCGGGCTTGGGCCACAAGCACGGCATCGTGCTCGGCAATCTCGTCGGGCTGATCGATTCGGACTACCAGGGCGAGATCTTCGTCTCGCTGTGGAACCGCGGCCACGAGGTGTTTTCGCTCAACCCGCTCGACCGCATCGCGCAACTGGTGGTGGTACCCGTAGTGCAGGTTGCCTTCAACATCGTTGACACGTTCGAGGAATCGGATCGCGGCGCGGGGGGGTTCGGCAGTACCGGCAAGGGCTGAAAAACAAACCCCGCCGTGGCGGGGTTTGTCATTTGCAGCAGCGGTTGGTCAGGTCGACATCTCGGTGAGGATGTTCCTGAGCCAACTCTCGCCGTAGGCATGTTCCGCCTTGGTCAGAGAAAAGTCGGCTGGCGAGATGCCGCCCGAATTGGGCACGGCGATAATGGCGCCGTCCTTGACGGTATACACCGCGGCGATGCTGACCGACTCGTGCTCACTGACAGCGCTGTAGCAGACATTGATGCCGGATATGTCCACAGTAGGCTTGCCGTTCATCAGGTTGACCACGTTGATGGCGCAGACTTTGGCTTGGGAGTTCGCAGAGTAGCCGGATTTTGGCATCGCACCGGCAATGGCAGCGTCGCCGATGACGTGTACATCCTTGTGCCGGCGTGATTCGAAGCTGACCACGTCGACCGGACACCAGCGCTTGTCTTCGCCCACCAGGCCGGACTTGACCGCGATGTCGGCCGCGCGCTGCGGCGGGATGACGTTGAACACGTCGCCCTTGAAGTCCTCGATGCCTTCAATGCTGACCGACTTGCCGGCGACATTCACCTGGGTCACCTTCTTGCCGCCGACATACTGGAAGTTGTCCTTGTAGTACGTGGTCCAGGCCTTGGTGAATAGTGGCTTCTTGGAGACCACGTCGGGGTTCGCGTCGAGCAGGATCAGCTTGGACTTCGGCTTGTGCTTCTTCAGGTAGCCGGCGATCAGGCAGGAACGCTCGTAGGGGCCGGGCGGGCAGCGATAGGGTGTGAGCGGCATGCTGATGATCACGGTGCCGCCATCCTTCATCGCCTGAAGCTGGTTGCGCAGCAGAGTCGACTGGTGGCCGGCCTTCCAGGCGTGCGGGAAGGCTTCCTGGGCCTTGGCGTCATAACCTTCGATTTCCTCGCTGCGGAAGTCGATGCCGGGGGAAACGATCAGGCGGTCGTAGGCCAGGGTGCCTTCGGTGGTGATGACCTTCTTGGCGGCCGGGTCGATCAGCGTGACTTCGGCGTAGACCATCTTGACGCCGTGGTTGGCCGCCAGCTTGTCGTAGCCGATGGTGATTGAGTTCATGTCCTTGGTGATGCCCGCGATATAGAAGTTGCTGAACGGGCAGGAGATGAACTGGCGGTTGCGCTCGACCATCACCACTTCGATGGACTTGTCGAGCATGCGCACGTATTTGGCAGCGATGGCGCCGCCATAGCCGCCGCCGACGACGACGACGCGCCGCGCGGAGCCCTTGGGCAGGATTTCCTGCGTCTTGCCGATGGCCGGGGCCGGCGCCGCGGCGCCGCTGCCGCCTTGCGTGGCGCAGCCCGCGAGGGCCAGGCCGGAAGCGCCGCCCAGCACCTTGATGAAGCTTCTGCGATCTAGTGTCATTTTCCCGATCCCCCTTATTTCACGCTGGCGTAGAAGTGCAGCAGCGCTTCACGATCTTCCTTGGACAGCTTGTTCCACTTGTCGGCCATGTCCTTCGGCATCTTGCGCTTGCCCGAGTCGTAAAGCTCGGCCTGCATCTTCAGGTATTCGAGCCACTGGCTGGCCATCACGGGGGTGTCGTCCTTGCCGTCCTTGCCGTCGTCGAGATGGCAGCGCGAGCAGTTGGCTTCCTGCAGGTCGGCGCCCTTCTTGGCCTTGGCGGCATCGACGACTTGCGTGGTCGGGTGGAACTTCTGCTTGGAGAAGAACTCGCCCATCGCCGCGAACTCGGCGTCGTTGTAGCCCTTTGCCAGGCGCCCCATCACGGTGGACGGACGCTCGCCGCTCTTGAACTTCTTCATCGCATCGACGATGGAAGCCTTCGACTGGCTGGCCAGGCTGGGCATGGTCAGGCCGGCGCTGCCGCCATTCGTGCCGTGGCAGCCGGCGCAGGCAAACGAGATCATCTCGGGCGTGGGAGGCGCGGCGGCAGCCGTCCCGGCGATGGTACAGCCGGCGACCAGTGCCCACCCGGCCAAGCTTGTTTTAAATTTCATCGGTTTCCTCCTCCTGTTGATGGATGCGACGATTTACTGCTTCACGACATTGACCTGGTTCTTTTCCTTGCCCTGCTCGTCGAGCGCGAACTGATAGCCCAGCGAAACATAGTGGTAGCGCGCGTTGCTGTAATCCTCGTGAATCGCGACGCCGAAGTTGTACATCTTGCCGGCGGCGATGGTGTGGTCGCCCGGCCCCTTGCCGGCCAGATCGCGCTCGAAGGTGACGATCCACCGGTCTCCTTCCTTCTTGCCTTCGGCCTTGACGAGGCTCTTGCCGCCTTCCATGACGCGCTTGTCGAGGACGTGGCCATCGACCGGCTTCTCGCCCTTGCCGCTCTTGAACTGCATCAGATCGTAGAACTTGCCGCCGGCCAGGTTGGCATCCTTGATGTACTTGGTCTTCTTGTCGTCCTTGGCGCTCTTCATGCTGCGCAGGTCGTCGTGGCAGGTGGCCCAGCAGCCGTTCAGGTTGGCGCCATCGACCGTGCCGCCGCCGTCGAACAGGATGGTGGCCTTCATTTCGTTCTTGCTGTCCTGCTTGGGCGCGCCGCCCTTGGGCGAATTCCACTCGAGCCGGAAGTAGATCTTGCTGCCGTCATGCGCAACCTGCAGCAGCACCGGCACGAAGCCCGCCTTACCGGCAATCGGCTTCGGCTCGATCGATGCCTTCTTGTTGCCGGCGGGCTGGCCCTTGACGATCTTGTCGCCGACTTCGTTGGCGTCGCCGAGGTGGCACTTGGCGCAGGTGCGCTTCTTGTCGACGATGTCGGGTACGGCCGAGTGCTCGGACTTGTCCATCACCCATTCGAGGCTCGACTGGCCCGGATAGAACAGCGTCATCTTGATCGGGTTAACTTTGCTCCAGTCCGGCGCGGCGAATGCGCCGCCAGCGACGAAGGAACTCAAAACGGCAAAAGCAATTATCTTCATGTGGGCTCCTGGCTAAGTTGTCTGGGGTATTTTGCGGTGGCGGCTCGGGCTCATCCCTCGGCGTTCTTGTCGATGCCCGCCGGCAGCTTGTGCGCTACGCCCTTGTGGCATTCGATGCAGGTCTTGCCGTCTTCGATGGCCCCTTCGTGCTTGACGACCGAACGGTCCTTCTGCTTCTCGGGATCCATGGTTTCAAAAAGGTGGCAGTTGCGACATTCCCTCGAATCGCGCTCGGTCATCTGCGCCCAGACGCGTTTGGCCATAGTCAGGCGGTGTGCTTCGTATTTTTCCGGCGTGTCGACCGTGCCCTTGATGTGGCCGATGATGTCGCGCGCGGCCATGATCTTCTGGAAGGACTTGAACAGATAGTCGGTCGGCGTCTTGCTGCTCGCGACGTGGCAATCGGCGCACTGAACGGTGGTGCCGCTGCGGTTCTTGAAATGGGCGGTCTTTTTAAGTTCCTCGTAGGGAATCGTCATTTCGTGGCAGGACGTGCAGAACTCGGAGCGGTTCGTGTACTCCATGCCCATGTTCAGGCCGCCCCAGATGATGATGCCACCGAGCACACCGACGACGATCATGCGGAACATCGAACATTTGGGGGGATTCTTCAGGCGGTTGATCAGGCCGGCGTCATCGTTGTTGTTGCCTGACGTATTGTTGTTCTGCGAATCAGCCATCTTTTACGATCCTCTCTCGGTTAGGCGCACCGGTGCGCGACCTTGACAAAAAAACCGGAAAGACGTTCGGCAACGGGTGCGGCGCCTCGCCCTCTCGATGCAGTCAGGACGACTGGTCCCTGCATCGTTCCCGTATCTGAAACTTCCTCCGTTTTGTATCCCATACCTTTGGCACGGGTTTGTGCGTGGATTATTACAGGCGCTACGCGAACGATCAAGAGAATTAATCTAAATATTTTCTCGGTTAATATATTCGGAAATGCTGATTAATTCAGGAGTCTCCCCCGATCGTCCATGCCGTTTTATCAGCGCCGACCTTGTGGATTTTCGTCACACAGTTGTGTGCGCTGATCGGCGTTGTTTTTAGGTAGCGTTGGGTTGCCGACCTTAAAATAAAAAAAAGCGCCCCGGTTGCCCGGTGCGCCGTTTTGTCTCCGTTGGTGCCGTCCAGCCAGCACCGACTTTGTTAGTCCATCGCTTCGTAAAGAGGCAGCGTGAGGAACTCCGGATATTCGTCGGCGAGCGCCATCTTTTCGAAGATGCCGGCGGACTGGTCGTAGGTCTCGGTCTTCTCGCCGTTGGCCGTGACGGTGGCCTTCACCTTGGCGAGTTCTTCGGGGATCATTGTGCGCACCATCTCGGCGGTGACCTTGCGGCCGTCATCGAGCTTGCCCTTCGGCGAGACCACCCACTGCCAGACCTGCGAGCGGCTGATCTCGGCGGTGGCGGCGTCTTCCATCAGGTTATGGATCGGCACGCAGCCGTTGCCGGCGAGCCAGCTGCCGAGATAGTGGATGCCGACGTTGATGTTGTTGCGCAGGCCGGCCTCGGTGATCGGCTGCTCGGGCTGGAAGTTGAGCCAGTCTTTGGGGCCGAAGGTGTCGGTGCGCTGCTTCTCCCACTGGTTGGGCTTGTCGCCGAGAACCTTGACGAACTCTTCCATGGCGATGGAGACGAGGCCCGGGTGGGCCACCCAGCCGCCGTCGTAGCCGTCGTTGGCGTCGCGCGTCTTGTCGTGGCGGATGCCGGCCAGCGCCTTTTCATTGGCGACCGG
The DNA here is from genome assembly GCA_021849505.1 of Pseudomonadota bacterium. Taxonomy (GTDB): domain Bacteria; phylum Pseudomonadota; class Gammaproteobacteria; order Burkholderiales; family Rhodocyclaceae; genus Sulfuricystis. The sequence goes on along the minus strand of JAJZSW010000072.1, from coordinate 1,327 downwards.
ATCGCTCTTGATCGGGATCAGCGCGCTCATGCCGCCGATGGCCGGGGCTCCGCGCTTGTGGCAGGCCTTGACCAGCGCCAGCGCATAGCTGCGCATGAAGGGCACTTCCATGGTGATGGCGCCGCGGTTGGCGAGGCAGAAGTCCTTGTTCTTCTTGAATTTCTTGATGCAGGAGAAGATGTAGTCCCAGCGGCCGGCGTTGAGGCCCGCGCTGTGCTCGCGCAACTCATAGAGGATTTCTTCCATCTCGAAGGTAGCCAAAATCGTTTCCACGAGTACTGTGGCCTTGATGGTGCCGCGCGGCAGGCCGATGTGGTCCTGCGCCATGCAGAAGACCTCGTTCCACAGGCGCGCTTCGAGGTGCGATTCCATCTTGGGCAGGTAGAAGAACGGGCCGGCGCCACGCGCGACCTGCTCCTTCGCGTTGTGGAAGAAGACGAGGGCGAAGTCGAAGATGCCACCGGAAACGCGCTGGCCGTCGACCAGCACGTGCTTCTCGTCGAGGTGCCAGCCGCGCGGGCGGATCTGCAGCGTGGCGATCTTGTCGTTGAGCTTGTAGACCTTGCCGGCTTCGTTGGTGAAGGTCAGCTTGCGGCGTATGGCGTCGTAGAGATTCACCTGGCCCTGGATCTGGTTGAACCAGTTCGGGCTGTTGGAATCCTCGAAGTCGGTCATGTAGGAGTCGGCGCCCGAGTTGAAGGCGTTGATGATCATCTTGGCTTCGACCGGACCGGTGATCTCGACGCGGCGGCACTCCAGCGCCTTGGGCAGCGGCGCGACCTTCCAGTCGCCCTCGCGGATGTGCTTCGTCTCGGGCAGGAAGTCGGGCATCTCGCCCGCGTCGATGCGTGCCTGGCGGGCGACGCGGGCCTTCAGCAGTTCCTGGCGGCGCGGCTCGAAGGCACGGTGCAGCTTGGCTACCAGTTCGAGGGCGTCCTTGGTCAGAATTTCGTCGAAACGGGGGTGGATCGGCGCGTTGATCTGCACGCTGGCGGGCAGGTTGAGGGTCATGGTTGCTCCTGAGTGATTGTTGCAATGCAGTAGAATCTTATATAAGACCTATGCAAAAGCAAGCGGATATTACGTTTAATTCAGTCAACAATCTCTTGACTGAAAACGCTCTAATCAGCTCAAAGCAGGTAAGTAGATCGCGCGGAAGTCGTTGACGTTGGTACGCGTCGGGCCGGTCACGATCAACCGATCGAGGGCGGCGAAGTAGCCGTAGCCGTCGTTGCGGGCCAAAAAGTCGGCGCTGGCGAGACGGCACTCGGCGGCGCGCGCGGCGATATCGGGGCCGAACCAGGCCCCGGCGTTGTCCTCGGTGCCG